>JAAELL010000137.1 GCA_024226735.1 bacterium
CAGGCGGCGAGTTCACTGCGGCTCCTGGGCCGCGATTTGACATGGATTGTGGTCATGCCGCTCAGGGTGCCGCCGGGCACAGGGCCTACCAAGGGGACGCTCAGGAGGCCGTCGGACGCTTACATTGGAACGGGGACTACGCTATCGATGGCGGGGGCCGGATTTGAGCACGCTTGCCGGAAGGACACCGTGAGCGCGCTCGCGTCGTGCTCGACGTGCAGCGCCACGTGAATCGCCTCGCGCGCGAGATCGCCGCGTCCCGCGCCCACCGCACGGCCGAGACGCACAACGAGAACTATCTCGTGCTGACCGGCCAGGAGGAGTTCACGAACCCGCACACGGGAGAGGTCGAGCTCGACACGAACAACTGGGAGCACCGCTGGGTCACGCCCGATGGCAGCGTGTACCTGACCGACGACGAAGACCGGGACCCGAACGTGCTTCGGGTGGCGAACCGGGACGACTTCCAGCGCTCGCCGGTTCGCAAGCGCCGGTGACGCGAGCCACTGATCACCGAGGGTCACGAGCCGGAGCCGTGCCCTGTCCGTCGAAGCCGCCATACCGCTGCCGCAGCTTGGCCGTGACAGCCGTGAGGCCAGGAAAGAGCAGCGCACGGTCCACGCCGATCCCCAGCAGGCTGCTCCGAATCCTCGCCCGCTGGCTCCCAGGAATACGAAGGACCTTCAGCGTGCCGGGCCAGAGGTAGTGTGTAGAGGAATAGCGCGTCGGGTGCGCGGTGAAACAACTACGTTGAGCACTGATCCTGGGCACGATGTGTGGCGGGTCGTACCGGTGGATTTCATCGATACCGAAGGGTTCGACTGTCGTGTCCTCCAGCCTTCCGAGGATCCTCGAGCACCATACGGCGCTGTCACACGAAACGCCGGGGTCCTCTACGGCGAAGAACAAGTTCGTAGGCGCCGAGCTGGACACCGACCAAGAGGGGACGCCGCCACGCCGACGACGCCCCCTTCATCCAGCATTAGGCGCTACACGCCTACAGGATGTAGCCCAGCTCCTGCGCAGGCAGGCCGAGCGTCGTGTAGTTCGGTATCGCCTGATTCATGTCGTTCAACGACAGACCGAGGATCTTGCGCAGCATCTCGCCGAAGACAGCGCGGAAGTCGGTCGCCTGACCAACGAACGTCTTCGGGTTCGCGTTCCCGACCGGGCTGCAGCCGAAGTCGCCGTCGTTCGCGGAGAACATCCCGGGGTACGCACCACTGCCCTGGTTGCCGTTGTAGACCAGGTTGGTCCGCAGGCCCAACTGATCGAACGCCGGCTGTACGCGCGGACCGACGGCCCAGACGCAGGTCGCGCCGCCGTGGTCGGTCCCGCCGTTGTCGTTCGCCTCGGAGGTGCGTCCGAACTCGCTGAAGACCACAACGTGCAGACTGGCGGGCTCGAACATCGGATGGGCGGCCTCGATCCCGACCGTCGTGTTGACGGCGAAGGAGATGGCCTCCAGGAGATCGAACAGCTGGCCGCTCGTGCTGCCCTGGTTGCTGTGCGTGTCGAACCCGCCCATCTCGATGCCGACGACGCGCACGCTGTCGATCTTGCGCAGGAGCCACATGGCATCCCGCAGGCGGTGGAAGAACTCGCGCACGTCGTCGCGGTTCCGCGACAAGCCGGCTACCGTCGGCAGCGGGAAGTTGGGGTTGGTCCCGTGCCCGAACGGGTACAGCGCTCCACCGAGCGGCACGTAAGGCGCCAGCCCCGAGATCGCGCTCTCGCTCTCGAGCATCTTGAGGCCGACCTTGCGCGAGAACCCGTCGAGCGTGTGCCCCGCCTGGGCACCCGAATCGTAGAGCGCACGCAGACCGAACCCGTTGGGCGGCGAAGCCATCGCGCTCTGCCCGCGCAGCTTGTTGTCGATCGTCGCGTTGCCCGTGTCGAGCGAATAACGCGTCTCCGCATCGTCGGGGAAGCTGAGGATCTGGCGGATGTGGGAGACGATCCGGTCCGGATTGCTGGTCGCGAACAGCTGCTGCAGGTCGGTCGAGACGCTCGCGGCGCTGAAGCCGCTCAGCGCCATCTGCTGCAGCGTGCGCGTCATCCAGCCCTCTTCGTTGTCGAAGGTGGGCGGCGTCGAGCACTGCGTGATGCCCGTCTCCCACGTCTGCTGGTCGATGAAGTGCGAGCCCGAGCGAGCCGGGTTGGCGATCGCGTTCAGGAACGCGACGTCGCCGGCATTCATCAGCGGCTGCAGTGCGGCCATCCCCGGGTTGAGGCGGAAGAAGGTGTTGCCCGGGATCGGAAGCGTCGAGGCTGTCGGAATGAACGTCGCCTTGCGCAGGGCCATCGTGTAGCCCGGATCCATGACGGGGATCACGGAGTTGACCGCGTCGTAGCCCCCGCGCAGGTTGATCACGAGCAGCTTGTCGGTCGCGCCCCCTTGCCCGAATGCTCCGCGCGCGAGGGACGTCCGCGAGAGAGCGCCGAGAAGACCGCCCGCCATGCCGGCCTGGAGCGCCTTGCGGCGACTGAACTTCTTGTCGTTGTGGTGCGTCATCGGTGGTCTCACTTGTGCTGGTTGAGGGTGTGGCAGAGGCCCTTGGTGATGCCCGAGGTCAGACGCGGAATGAACCCGGCCAGTCCGGCGGCGAACTCGAGCGCCAGCGTCGTCGGTGTCAGCACGCCGTTCAGATCGGTCCGCAAGAAGTTCCAGATGTGGCCCCAGTCGGCTCCGGTCTGCCTGTTGTTCCAGGCCACGAGCGCGAAGAAGTTCGTGATGCTCGTCTCGTCGGCGAAGTTCACGACCGGCCCCAGGGTCCCGAGGTAGTCGTAGCCGAGGCTCAGCTCACCGGTCGTCGGGTGCTCGAGGAACGGGAACGGCGTCTGCGCCGTGCCGAGCGTGAAGTGCGAGTACAGCTCCTGCTTGAACCGCGTCGAGCCGAGGAACTTCAGGGTCGTGTGCAGCTTGAAGCTGTCGGTCGTCGGCCCGTCGGGCGTGGGGAAGTGGAAGTCCTTGTGTTCGACCCGCTCCTTCATCTCCCGCACGTGCGACATGCGCGTGAGCGTCGTCGCCTGCGTGCCGTCGAACGCGCGTCCTTCCATCAACGCGACGGCCTGACCCATGACCTCGATCGGCCGTCGCGCGAGGCCGAAACGGATCGTCGTATCGGTGCGGAACTGCGGCGACGTCAACAGGACCGCCAGCACGTTGGAGATGTTGCCACCCTGGTTGCCCCACACGCTGACGCACTGGAAGATCAACGGATCGGCCGGCGGCGGCTCGACCTCGGAGATGAAGAGCCTGTACAGCTTGCGCGAGATGAACTCCGCGGTCGCCGGGCTGTTGGCCATGTGCATCAGCAGCGCATCGCCCTCGCTGGTCGTGTTCGGATCCTCGAGCGCCGAGAATACGCCGACGAGCGGGTTCGTGAACGTCTGCGCGAACATCGTGTTGGTGACCGGGGGAGAGCTCGCGAAGTGCCCGCCCGTCGGCAAACCGCCCGTAAACACGGTGGGCTTGAAGAGGAACTGAATGTCCGGCATCGCCGGGTTCAGGGAGGCGTCCTGGATCGACCAGCCGGAGAAGATCCGCGACGCGGCCAGCACGTCCTGGAAGAAGTAGTTGGGAAGGAAGATGAACCCACCCGGTCCGACCCACGATCCCTGCGGGCTGCAGGTGTGCAGCTCGAGGAACTCGCGTCCGTAGTTCTGATCGGGCGTCGGGGCCTCGCTCGTGACACCGTTCAGGTACACGAGCATCGACGGGTGCTTGGCGTTGTAGTTCAGAAGGTCGAAGAACGTCCCCGTCGCGTTGGCGCGGAAGTGGTCGTTCTGCTCCCAGTAGAAGTACGTCGCGTAGCGGTGCGCGATCGCATCGATCTGCACTTGCGAGCCGAACGCGTACGGCGCCTGCCCGAACATGTTGCGGAAGAACCCGAACAGGCTCCTGTAGTTCGAGTTGAACAGGTCCTGGAAGAACTCCGTCAGCCGCTCGCGCAGTGGGAACGCCGAGAAGAGCTTGTAGGTGATGTTGATCTCCGACAGCTGCTCGATCGTCAGAGTGCTGCCGAACTGCGTGATCGGCGGAGCCGCTGACCACCCGACGATCGCTTCGCCGGTTACGGGATTGATCGGAATGGGGTAGCCCTGGAGGATGTTGTTCGCCTCCGCGTTCTCGGGGATCGGCAGACCGGTCGTCTGGCTGATCCCCGTGATCTGTTCCGTGAGGAAGTCGTTGATCTGCTGGTCCTGCGTCCGCGTCGCCGTCGGGAGCAGCGGACCGTAGTCACCGAGGCCGAGGCCGTAGGTCACGCGGCGCCCGACGTGTCCTGCCAGCTCGAGCTCCGGCTGCGTGAACTGTGCTGGTGCGGTCGCGGAGAGAGCGAGCAGCAGCAGCCCGAACGGCGCCACCCTGCTGTGGAAGCGATGTCTCATGTGTGCCTACCTCATCGAGAATCACGGGTTGGATGGACAGGCTCCCACCGCTACGGCTCGCGCGAATGCATCGGCGAGCGCATGCGTGAGGACGGTGCGGGCCTGGCGAAGCTGTGGGCTGAGCCTCGTTGGAGGCTCCTCTACCTTCTTTGGGCGGCACCGGTGGGCGGGCAGTTCAAGGAAACCCCTGTCTTTGTCGGAGTCGTGCTCCAATGCCGGAGGTGAGTTCCCACACCTCAAGGAGGAAAGTTTGATGAAGACAAAGCTCCCGTTCGGAGCGTGCGCCGCATTCGCGCTCGCTATGACAACCGCAGACGCCCAGGTGACCCTGACTTCGCAGATGCGGCGTGTACGGGCCGTCGCCCACATCGACGATCTCGTGAACTTCGACTCGGATGCCGAAGTCGATTGGGCGCCCGGGTTCGGGCCATTCTCGAGCCCGGTCGCGGCCACGGCATCGATCGTCGGCGGCGACACGACCGTCGGCGGATTCCAGGACTCGACGATCAGCACCAGCGCATTCCGCGCCGAAGGCAGCACGTTCGGCAGCTCGAACATCACGGGCGACCTCGTCCTGGCCGACGCGACGAGCGCTTCGATCTACGAGGTGCAGTTCTCCGTCGCGAACCCCGTCGCGTACGACTTCGTCGGTGCGCTCTCCGCGAGTGACAGCGGGAGCGTCAGCGTCTCCGTGCGGACGGCGGCCGGTGACTTCCTGTTCGGCGCGGCTGCGATCACCAACGAGCAGGCGGACGTCGACCTGTTCGGGACCCTCCCGTCGGGCGACTACGTCTATCTGATCCGCGCGTTCTCGAGCATCTATGCGACGGCCTTCAGCCCCGACTTCTCCTTCAGCGACTACTGCCTCAGCTTCGAGCTGCGTGACGAGCTCGGCACGCGCTTCTGCTCGGCGGTTCCGAACTCGACGGGCATGGCCGGACGCATGAGCGTCAGCGGCTCGGCCGTCGTGGCGGACGACCACCTCATCCTCCAGGCCACCGACCTACCCACGGTTTCGAACAACGGCTACTTCCTGATGGGAACCGGGATGGGAATGACCGTCCCTCCCGGCAGCGCGGGCCCGATCTGCCTCGCGGGGAACATCCTGCGCATCTTCCCGCCCCTGTTGGATACGGCGGACCTGCCCGGCGGCTTCCAGCTCGAGGCCGGCACGGGAGGACCCATCACCGGCGCGATCACGGCGGGCAGCACATGGAACTTCCAGGCCTGGCACCGCGACGCGAGCGCGGGAGCGTCCAATTTCACGGACGCCGTCAGCGTGACCTTCCTGTGACGCAGAAGGACCTGCCGGACGACCGAGTCTGACCCTGACGCAGGCTGGTCAGAGCTGGCCGGGCACATCGCCGCCCTCAAGACCGCCGTCTCGCCGGAGAGTTGGAGCCCCTGAATGTAGAGTGTTGCCACGATGCGACAGACTCTGCTCCTGGCCCTGCTCCTGACCACGAACGCCTTCGCCCAAACGGGCGACAGCTTCGTCCCCCTCTTCAACGGCACCGACCTCTCCGGCTGGACGCCCGTCAACACGGCGCCCTCCACCTGGGCGGTGAACGACGGCATGCTGCACTGCACCGGCAAGCCGACCGGCGAGCTGCGCACGACGCGCATGTACCAGAACTTCGTGCTCGAGCTCGAGTGGCGGCACCTGAAGCCAGCCGGCAACGCGGGCATCTTCGTCTGGGCCGACGACATCACCGCGCGCGGCGTGCCGTTCCACAGGAGCATCGAGGTGCAGGTCCTCGACCACGCGTACGGCAACACGCGCAGCTACACGACCCACGGTGACATCTTCCCGATCCACGGTGCGACGATGACGCCGGTCAACGGCCGCGGTGGTAGTCGCGCGTTTCCGACCGCGGAGCGCTCGAAGCCCAGCCCGGAGTGGAACCACTACCGCATCACGTGCCAGGACGGTGCCATCACGCTGGCCGTCAACGGCGAAGTCGTGACGCGCGGCACCGATTGCTCCCCGCGCAAGGGCTACATCTGCATCGAGTCCGAGGGCGGCGAGGTCGACTACCGCAACATCCGCATCCGGGAGCTACCCGACACGCCGATCGCACCGGAACACGTCGCGATGGCGGCGCGCGGCTTCGAGAGTCTCTACAGCGGCGTCGACCTCGCCGGCCTCGTCGCCGAGGGCGACTGGACCGCCCGCGACTGGGTCCTGCGGCACACCGGCGAGGAGCGCGGCACGATCGCCACCGAGCGTGCGTACGAGCACTTCGCGTTCGTCCTGGACGTGCGTCGGCGGGAGAGCGCAGGCGCGGCGCAGCTGCTCTTGCGCGGCGACCCGAACGGTGCCGTCGACCTGGGCTCGGGAGGCGACTGGGGCGATGGCTGGCACCGGCTCGAGGGCGAGCTGCGCGGCGACCGCCTCACGCTGCATCTCGACGGCGAACGGATCGTGCGGCGCAAGAAGCTCGAAGAGCTACCGGCCCGCGGCCCACTCATCCTCGAAGCCGCGGGCGACATCGATTTCGCGAGCTTCTACGTACGGCCGGTCACCGGCGTGCAGAGCCCGACGGTGCTCGAGATCCCCGACGTGCACCGCGACGAGGTGATCTGCTTCGCGCTCTACACGGTGCACGAGAGGACGCTGAAGATGACGGCGCAACTCTACCCGCTCCTCGCGGGGGATGAGCGCGTCGTGAACCTCGAGCTCTTCGAGGACGGTGCCTGGCGTTCAGTCGCGAGCGCGCCCGTCGTCGAACGTGGCTGGACGGCGACGTTCCGCATCGACGAGTGGAACGACGGGCGCGACGTTCCCTACCGCCTGCGCCATGGCCCGCGCGCGGCGTACAGCGGGACGGTGCGGCGCAACCCACGGGACAAGAACGAGGTCGTCGTGTGCGGCTTCACGGGAAACTCGATCCACCCCTCGCACGGCGGCGACATCCCCAGGAACGACCTGGTCGCGAACGTCCAGCGCCTCGACGCCGACGTGCTGTTCTTCTCGGGCGACCAGGTGTACGACCACAACCGTCACCTCGCGGCGTGGCTGAAGTTCGGACGCGACTTCGGCGAGATCATCAAGGACCGCCCGACGATCACGATCCCCGACGACCACGATGTCGGGCAGGCCAACCTGTGGGGGCATGGCGGCAAGAAATCCAAGGTGGGTGCCGGCCACGACGGCGGCTACTTCAAGCCCGTCGCGTACGTGCAGGAGGTCGAGCGCGCCCAGACGAGCCACCTGCCGGATCCCTTCGATCCTACGCCGATCGAGCGCGGCATCGGCGTGTACTACACCGACCTCGTGTGGGGCGGGATCAGCTTCGCGATCCTCGAGGACCGCAAGTTCAAGACCGGGCCCTCGGAGCTCATCCCCAAGCAAGGGCCGCGGCCCGACCACATCAGGAACCCCGAGTACGATCCGGCCAGCATCGACGTGCCCGAGGCGCGGCTCCTGGGCGAACGCCAGCTCGAGTTCCTCGACCACTGGGCGCGCGACTGGGCGGACGCGCAGATGAAGGTCGCGCTGTCGCAGACGATCTTCTGCGGCGGCGCGCACATCCACGGCAAGCTCGACGGCCGGCTGCACGCCGACCTCGACAGCAACGGCTGGCCGCAGACCGGCCGCAACAAGGCGATCGCCGCCCTGCGCCGCGCGCACGCCGTGCACTTCGCTGGCGACCAGCACCTCGCGACGATCTTCCACCACGGAGTCGAGGACTTCAGCGACGCGATCTACTCGTTCTGCGTGCCTTCGATCGCCAACCTCTACCTGCGCTGGTGGTCGCCGCTGGAGCCGGGAGGCGGGCGCGCGCCCGGTCAGCCCGAGATCCTGGGCGAGCACCTCGACGGCTTCGGCAACAGGGTCACCGCGTGGGCCGTCGCCAACCCCGAGCCGGGCCGCAACAAGGGCGACGCGCTGACGACACGCGCCGCCGGCTTCGGCGTCCTGCGACTCGACAAGAAGGAGCGCACGATCACGATGGAGTGTTGGCCGCGCAGCGTCGACGTGTCGGACCCCGAAGCTCGGCCCTACCCGGGCTGGCCGAAGACGATCCACCAGCTCGACAACGACGGGCGCCACGCCGTGGCCTGGCTCCCCGAGCTCGTCACCGGCGAGTCCGACGCCGTGGTCGAGGTGATCGAGGAGTCGAGCGGTGAGCTGGTCTACGCCTTGCGCACCTCGGGCGAACGCTTTCGGCCGAAGGTCTACGCCGCGGGGACGTACACGATCCACGTCGGAGAAGGTGAGGGGCGACGCACGTTCGAGGGCGTCGCCGCCGGTCCCGAGGACGACCGGGTGCTCACGGTCGACTGACGGGTCTCACTTCACGGCTTCGATCGCGCGCTCCAGCAACAGGTCGCGCCCTTCGACGACCGCCGCGCGCGTGCGCGCGACCGGGATCGTCGGAAGGATCCCGACGCCGTGGTGCTGGCTCCCGTCGTGCTTCTCGACGCGCATCCCCGTCCACGAGACGCTGTAGCCGCCGGGCAGCACGAACGGGTTGACGTTGCCGTTCGTGCCCGCCGACGATCGCGCCGAGCTCATAGTGCTCGACGATGCCCATGCACGTCTCGGCGTAGCTGATCGCGCCGCCGTAGGTGATGAAGGCTCGCTTGGCCGCGATGTGCGGCTCCGCCGGCTCGATTTGCCAGTTGCTGTCGTGGTACTCGAGGTCGCGCGTGTCGGGCCGGTCGACGCGCGGCACGCGCCAGCGCGCACTGCTGACCGTCTCCTGAATGAGGTGCGGGAAGAACGAGTGCGAGCTCAACTTGCGCGGGTAGCCGCGCATGTCGAACACGACGCCCTCGGCGTCAGTGAGGTCTCCGAGCGCCGCCTGGAACTCGTCCGTGGTGACGCGGTCGAGATCGACGTACCAGATGCCCGGCTCGAGCTCCGCGATGACGTCCGGCTCGGGCTCATGGATCGGAGCCCTCGATACGACGTAGCTCATCTGCAGCTCGCGTGTCTCGTCCGAGGCGGGATTGGAGAACTCGATCTTCGCCGTAGCGCCGGGCGTGCCGCGCAGAACGCGATCCACGCTGCGGTAGCGACGCCACTGCGCGGTCGCACCCGAGATCATGGCCTCTTCCTGCTCGAGGCGCTTCTGGGCCGGGACGCCATCGATCGCGACGATCTCGTCCCCAGGCTCGAGCTCGTCCGCTGCATCCGCCACCGCCATCACGATGAGCTTGCCTTCGATCCAGTCGACGAGGAACGGCAGCCGCGCCTGCGCGCGATCACTCTTGGGGAACGTACACCTCGGCCGGTTCTTTCCGTGATCTGCAAGTTCCCTCCCGACCGATCGATAATGCGCACTTATCGATGGGTTCGTCGATAGTTCGCCAATCCCATTGGGTGCTCAGCGTTTCCTTGTCAGACGAATGACCGTCACAAAGGAGACCACGATGAAACCCTTCCACGAGCTCTCAACCTCCATGGGGCTGGCCCTCAGCGGCCTCTGCCTCGTTCTTCCGGCCACGGCGGCCTGGGGCCAGACCATCGACGACGACCTGGGATCCGCGCCTTCCGTCGCCTCGGTCCAGGGCAAGCTGCACCTGCGATCGCACGACGTCGACGTCGTGATCAACAACGGCTTCGCGACGACGACGATCGACCAGGTGCTCGCCAATCCGACCGACCGAGCCCTCGAAGCGACATGGTCCTTCCCCTTGCCCGACGAAGCTTCCTTGTCCGAGCTCTCGATGTGGGTCGGCGGGACGCGCGTGATCGGCGAGGTCATCGAGAAGGGGGAAGCCCAACGCATCTACGAAGAGGAGAGGAAAGCGGGCGAGTCCGCGGCCCTGGCGGAGCGCAACGGCTTCTTCGACTACCGCGTCTCCGTCAGCCGCGTGCCCGCCCAAGGCGAGGTCAAGGTGCGGGTCGTGTACTACCAGCCGCTCGACATCGATCAAGGCGTCGGACGCTACCTCTATCCGCTGCAGAACGGCAACACCGATGATGCGAACATGAACCAGTCCTTCTGGTCCATGGAGAAGGAGGTCACCGGGGGGATGACGATCGACGTCACGCTCAAGACGGCCTTTCCAATCGACGGGCTGCACTCGCCGAGCCACGCCGCGCTGACGACGGGGCTCGAGTCCGAGGAGCTGTGGCGGGCGAGCTGGCAGGGCACGGGGCCGGTGCTCGACCGCGACTTTGTCCTGCTGTACCGCCTGGCCGAGGACGTGCCGGCGCGCATCGAGCTCTTGACCAGCCGCTACGCCGACCAGGGTGAGGGTACGTTCATGGCCGTCATCACGCCCGGCGACGACCTTCAGGAGATCACGCACGGGACCGACTGGATGTTCGTCGTCGACGTCTCGGGCTCGATGGCCGGCGACAAACTGCGCGTCTCGAGCCAGGGCGTCGTCCAGGCGATGGAGTCCCTCCGACCCGAAGACCGGTTCCAGGTGATCCAGTTCGCAACCAACCACCGAGTACTCACGCGCGACTGGGTCCAGCCGGGCACGAGCGAGGCGCGCGCGGCCGCCCTCGCCGTGTCCAACCTTCAGACGGCGGGAAGCACCAACCTCTTCGGTGCGCTCGACGCCGCGTACGAGCGGCTCGACGCTGATCGCCCGACCGCGATCATCCTGGTCAGCGACGGCGTCGCGAACACCGGACCGCACGAGTACCGCGACTTCATCAAGATGGCGAAGGCGCACGACGCACGCCTGTTCACGTTCGTGATCGGCAACAGCGCGAACGCACGCCTGTTGGGCGACCTGGCGTCGCTGTCCGGCGGATTCGCGAAAACGGTCTCCGTCCAAGACGAAGTCGGCGCGCACCTGATGCTCGCGCGGGATCGGATGTCGCACGAAGCCATGCACGGCGTCCGCTTCCGCATGGATGGCAAGACGGTCGTGCACCCCAAGCGCAAGCCGAGCCTGTACCTCGGCCAGCAGCTCGTCCTCTTCGGCCGCTACGAGAAAAGCGGTGCGAGCGAGCTGAGCGTCAGCGCCCGCATCTCCGGCGAAGAACGCACGTGGACCGTCCCGGTCGAGCTCCCCGCGATCGACGAGGCCAACCCGGAGCTCGAACGGCTCTACGCGATGGCGGCAATCGCCGACCTGGAGCGTGCGGAGTGGCTCGACGGCAAGAGCGCCGGTGAGACGCGAAGCGCGATCACCGACATGGCCGTCCAGTACAGCTTGGTGACCGATCACACGTCGATGGTCGTCGTCGCCGAAGGACGCAAGGCCGCTTACGGTCTGGGAAACGCCAACGCCGACCGTCGCGCGCGCGAGCAAGACGCCGCGCGCACGCGGGCCCAAGCCGGCAACCAGGTGCAGGTTCAGACCGGTGGCGCACCGCTCGGCGGATCGCGTTCCGCCCATGCGCCCAGCCGCGCACGCAAGCGCGGCCGCAGCGGAGGCGGCGGCGGGGGTGCGCTCGGTCCGGTCGAGCTCCTCGGCATCGCGGGCCTCGTCGCCCTCGGACTCTCGGGACGCAAGCGGGGCAGACGCGCGTGAAACGCGTCGCGGACAACCTGCTTCCGCGCCTGGGATGCGCCGCTGCTCTGGCCCTCGCGGCCTGGGCGGCCGGCGCGCATTCCGACGTCTTCGTCCTCGAACGCGCAGCCCTGGAACGCGGCGAGCTCTGGCGCCTGTGGACGGGGCATCTCGTCCACGGCAACGGCACACACTACGCCTACGACGTCGGCGCGGCGGCGCTCCTGTTCTGCGCGTTCGGGCCCGCGCTGCGGCTCCTCTGGATGGCGCCGGTGATCGGAGTGGGACTTCTGGTTTCCCAGCCGGACGTGGAGCACTACTACGGTCTCTCCGCATGGCTGCACGCGTGGGTCGTCGCGGCGTGCGCGGACGAGGCTCTCGCGTCACGCGGCCACAGGCGAATCCTGGCGGCGGCGCTCTTGCTCGGGGCACTCGCGAAAGCGACGTGGGAGGCCCGGCTCGGAGCCTCGGTGTTCACCTCCGAGCTCGATTTCGGCGGTCCGGTGCTGCATGCATCGCACCTGGTCGGCGCCCTCGTCGGGCTCCTGCCGCTCCTGCAGCGCGCACTCTGGACCGATCGACGACGGGGAGGCGGTGCAATCTGTCGGGACGCTCTACCCTGAGCGAGGTCGCCAAAACTCGGGGAGCGGTCTGGGCGTTACGGAGCGCCCTGGCCGGCCTACCAGTGCGGTGACCCCGGATTCACGCCTCGCCAAAAAGAGATCGACCCCATGAGACTCGCTCACATCTCCATCTGCTTCGCCCTCACAGCGCCCGCCGGCGCCCAGTTCTCTGTCTCGGGCGGCGGCGACGTCATCCCCGACCACGGCGGCGGCTGGGACTTCAACAACGTCGACCACGCCTTCTTCGACTTCGGCGAAGCCTCCGTCTTCGTCCCCGAAGCCGTGCACTGCATCGACTCGGTTACGATCGAGGATCTCGCGCACCCCTGGGTCGGCGACATCATGTTCGTGCTGCGCGATCCCGTCGGCGTCGGACACGTGCTGACGCTCCGGCCCCGGCTCCTGTTCGGCGCGAGCTTCGGCTGCAACGACACGGTGTCAGGTGAGTTCACCTTCGTCGCGCCCGGCACGTCGGCCGCGGGTCCCATGCACGCGAATTGCCCCGGCTCTCTCTTCCCGGGGACGTACGACCAGGCTTGGGACACGGGCGCGGGCATCACCTGGCCCGAGGGTGACGAGAACACCTTCGGCACGCCGATGAACGAGATCTCGGGTCCGGCCGGCCACTGGACGCTCGAGATCCACGACTTCGCGGGCCCCGACGCGGGGCGCTGGTCCGCTTGGACCTTGAACGGCAACCGCTGCAAGGTTGGTACGAGCTACTGCGGCCCGGCAGCGAACAACTCGACGGGACAGAGCGGCACCATCTCCGCGATCGGAAGCGCCGCGATCCTCGACAACGACGTCCGCCTCGTCGCGAGCGCGTTGCCCCCCGGACAGTTCGGGATCTTCCTCGCCGGCCCCGGTCAGATGACGACCATGCCCGCGACGAGCTGCGGAACGTTCTGCCTGGACGGCGGCGACCCGGCGCTACTGGGTCGCTTCCTGCAGGACCTGTTCACCGTTCCGGCCAATGGCTCCGCCTCGCTCGCGATCGACTTGACCGCGATCCCGACGGGTGGAGCCCCCATGGCGCTCGTTCCCGGAGACACCTGGAACTTCCAGGCGTGGCACCGCGACGACAGTCAGTTCTGCGCGCAGGCCAACAACTTCACGGACGCGGTCTCGATCGTGTTCCAGTAAGTTCCACACCGGCCTTGGGGCTAGAAGCTCGAATCGAGCAATAGCTCCGTCCACGAGCCCGTCAACCACCCGGCGCCCGCTGTGTCCCGCAGGAGCGCCTGGTGGTACAGCACCAGCGAGTCGACACCGACCAGCAACTCGGGCGCGACCAGGTTCTGAATGAGCGTGCCGGTGGCGGGCACGACGCCGAGAACACGCATCGACTGGAGGGACGGCGTGCCGAGCAGGAGGACCCCGCTCCACATCGGCCGCAACTCGAAACCCGCGGTCGTCGCGCTCGAGAGGACGACCAGGTCGCCGGGCTGACCGAGAATCACCAGGCTGCGCAGCGCCCCTTCGCGCACGACGTTCGGACCGATCAGCGTGCGCCCGTCTCCGGGCAACGTCGTGGACGCTGCTCCGTTCTCGAGGCGTAGCGGCACGCCGGGGACCGGGTTGCCGGACCCGCACCCCTCTGGTCCGCCGCCGAAGAACGAGTCGAGCGCCGAGAGCTGCGCTGTCGGCCCCGACAACTGAACGCCGTCGCCGCCGTTGCCACCGGAACAGATGCACAGCTCGCCGTCTCCTCCGATACCGCCCTGCGCGGTCGTGCCCGAGAGGTTGAGGAACAACGGGATCGCTGCCGTGTCCATGCCGTGAATCCCGTCGCCGCCGTGCCCACCTTCATCGAGGTAGGCGTGGCCCAGGGCCGTGCCGCCATCGCCGCCACGAAGCACCGAGTCGTGCACGCTGACCGAGGCGCCGGTAACGATCAGCGCATGGCCGCCCGCGTCGTGCTCACCCCCTTCATAGAACGCCAGCCCATCGCCGCCGGAACGCCGCGCTACGCTTCAGCCAGCCAAGGGCTGGCTTCGCGCGGCTCCCCCGGATAGCAGGGGGCGCGACGGTGTCAGGGGTGAGGCGACAACTACGCTGACACAGGGGGTCCCCGCCCTCACGACGATGCGCGGGAGCCAGCTAACCGTCGACAATGTAGTCACTCTGCACACGACGCAGCTTCCGGCCAATCCGTTTGGCTACTATGTCGTCAGTTCGACCGAGATGTTCGTTCAGCCACCGCTCAGCAACGGCTTCCTGTGCGTCGGTCCGAGCGTCGGGCGATACAACACGCAGGTGCAAAACTCCGGTGCGACGGGCTGGGTGCAAATGGCGGTCGACTTGAGCGCCGTGCCCACGCCTTCGGGGAGCACGGCACCGGTGCAATCCGGCGACTTCCTGCGATTCCAATATTGGTACAGGGATTGTGGCTAAGTCCCGGCGCGCTCGAACTTCTCCGACGCTGTGCGCGTGCGCTTCCTATGAACATCGCATGATTGCGTTGGCTCGGTTAGATTCGGTGGGTTCGTCCCCCAACTCTGAAGTGAGCTACGCGCATGCAGCTTTTCCGAGGCAATGCCCTTCGTCCTTCCGTCGCGACCCTTCTAGCCACAGCACTCCTCGTCGGCGTAGCGGACGGCGCACGATTGCGCGACGGTTTCGAGGGTGTCGTCTTCGTCGTCACCAACCACGGAGCGTCGCAAGTCCGGGTCTTCGACGAAGTGACCGGGCAGGTACAGACCGTGCTGAGCGACGTTCAGTTCCTGCCTCTCGCGCTCGCTGGCTACGCGAGAAAGGACCGCCTGCGGCGCGATCTTCCAACGTTGAGCGAAGGAGCTGCACCCGTGAGCGGCGTGTCGCTCGCCGGCTCAGGATCGATCTACCGCATCGCGCAGGGCGGCTCCGAATCGCTCCTACTCGTGCGCGGCGACGAGCTGCCGCGCCTGCTCTTGACCATCCCATCCGGGGGCCTCGCCGGCACGATTCACGCCTCGGCCGACGGGCAGTGGGTCCTCGCCGCGAGTGAGCCCGGGTCCGGTGGTGACGTGTATGCAGTCTCGACGGCGCCCGGATCGACGCCGATCCTCCTGACGGGTGCGCTCGCTCCGCTCGACGACCTGGACCCCGCGTCGTTGCGCGGCGACGGGTCCGTCGCTTGGTTCGTCGACGACGGTGACCTCTACCGAGCGAGCGTCACCCAGGGAGCAAACGCTTCTCCGGTCGACTTGCCCGGATCCGAGCCGGTCTCTCCCGAGCTCCTGATCGCGCACGACACGGGCGCGGTCGTCGCGCTGACCGAAAGGCCCGACGACAAGCGTCGCGTATTCCTCGTCCAGCCCGACGGCTCGTTCGTGAGCGTCAGCCACACGAACGACTTTCACGAATACTCGCTCCCCAGCCTCGATCATCCGCTGGGTCCGTTCCTCGCCGTATCGAACGATGGCCGCTTCGTCGCCTTCCGGCGCGAGTTCGGAACCGAGCACGAGCTCGAGCTCTTCGACGCGAACGCGACCTCGCTCACGGATCTGACCGAACCGCCCGACTATCCCAACTACATCGACAGTATCGGCGTGCTCGCGTTCGCCCAGCCCACTGTGCTCTGCTTCTTCGCGGGGGACAACCACGCGCATCCGCACGATCCGACGACCTCGATCGCGGCGGCCGACATGTACGCCGTCGACCTGAGCGGCGCGGACCCGGCCTTCACCAACATCACGCGTACGAGTGGCCAGTCGGTGCCGCCCTTCACCGAGAACGCGACACTCGAGTTCAACCGAGCTCTCGTCGGTCCGAACGCAGAGCGCATCTTCCTCTTCGGGACGGACCCCAATGAGGGCAGCCTCGCTTGCTTCCGTGTCGATGGCGCCAACAACCCGTTCCTGCCGAACGTTCAGCAGCTGACGGGACCGCTCGCGGCCGATCCCGGTATCGCGGGCTCGACCCTCGGCCTGCTCCTCCACGCCGCGCCGGTCGAGCCGGTGCCGCCGTACGCCCAGCCGGTCTCACGCGTCGACTGCAGCGGCGACCCGGCGTGTGAGCCGATCGTCCGCATCCTGGCGAGCGACAAGGAGGACCCGTTCGAGAGCAGCGCGCGCGTCTGGTTCGACGGCACGGTCAAGCTCGGGCAGACGTTCGTCGCCGACGCAGTAGCCGCGGGCGAGTCGAAGCTAAAGAACGAGACGTACGTGCACGTCTTCGACCCGCAGAACACGCTCTTGCAGAGCGTCAAGTTCCACACGTCGTGTTCCCAGCCCCTCGAGCTCGGCGACCGCTTCGGGAGCGCGCTGCTCGTCGACGCCGTCGGCGAAGATCAGCCGCCCGAGAACACGACGGACTACTGCACCTACGGATCGAAGCCGCGCCTCTTGCGCATGAGCTACACCGGCGAGGGCTGCGAAGCGACCGAGCACGGACAGGCGCCCGACAAAGTCGAGTGCTCGGGCTCACCGAATGCCGCTCCCCTGGTGCACATCCGCGCGAGCGACAAGAACAACCCGGACGACTCGCACGCCAAGGTCTGGTTCGAGGGCCCGGTCGCGCTGGGAGAAGACTTCTACCTCGACGCGTACTACGCGGGAGAGAATGAGCTGAAATCCGACACGCACCTGCACGTCTTCACCGAATCAGGTGTCCTCCTGCAGTACGTGAAGTTCCACACGTCGTGCTCCCAGCCGTTGCGCCCCATGGACCAGTTCGGCTGCGCGCTGCTGCTCGACTGCGTGCTCGTCGATCCGGTCGACCCCGGTAATGCCTGCGCGGCGGGACGCCCGCGCAGCTTGACGTTCGCGTACCTCGGGGCAGGCTGCGGGCCCCGGACCCTCGGCCCCGAAGTCCGCAGACTGGGCCCCATCGATCGCATGCTGCCCGGCCATGTCGCCTTCGCCAACCGCACGGCAACTCGGCTTCCGTTCACCTTCCCGGAGGGCACGCGAATCGAGTCGATCACCCCAAGTCGCGATGGGCGACGGATCGCCTTCATCCGCCGCACCGAGGCCGGCCTCGAGCACGCGCACGTCGCGCACATGGGGGTCGGCATCGTTGCGCAGGCGCCCGGCGCGCCTTCCGCCGGGATGCGGGTCGGCTTCTCGCACTCGGGCGCGCTGGGCGTCGTCCGCAGGGAAACCAGCGGTACCGTGGTCGTCTTGGTCCCGATGCAGGGGCCCGCGGTCACCATCGACTCGACGCCCGGGGCGGCCTGGTTCCTCACGCTCTGACCGAATCAGCGAAGGCCGAGCCGACTGAGCTTCTTGTAGAGTCCGGCGCGGCTGATCCCGAGCAGCTTGGCCGCGCGGTCCTTGTTGCCGCCCGTCGCCTCCAAGGCGCGTGCGACCGCGGCGCGTTCGACGTCTTCGATCCGGAACGAGGCCGGCATCGCCTCGACGGGGGCTCCGAGCGGGCGCGGCGAACGCACGATCTCTGGGTCGTCGATCGCATCGTCGCTCAAGTAGTAAAGACGCACGACTTCGTTCGTCAGCTCGCGTAGCTCCCCGGGCCACGGACGGCGCGTCAGAGCTTCGATCACCGCCGGATCGAGAGTCTTTGCCGTCTTCTGCCGCGCGTTGAGCTCGTCCAGGCACTGTCGCGCGAGGGCCGGTATGTCTTCGACGCGGTCAGCGAGGGAAGGGACGCGGATCTCGACCGTGTTCAACAGGTAGAGCAGCTCCGGCAAGAACTGGCCCGACGCGATGCGTTGGCCGACGTCCGTGCGCCGCGACGCGATGATGCGCAGCTCGGTTCGGCGCACCCCGCGCGCGCCCGCCGGTCGGTAGGATCCGGTCTCCAGGGTCTCGAACAGGCGCTCCTGGACCTCGAGCGGAATCTCGTCGATCGCATCCAGGAAGAGCGTCCCGCGGTTCGCACGAGCGACGAGGCCGAGCCGGTTGCGCGTCAGCCCCGCCTCGCTCTTGCGCAGGTGCCCGAAGAGCTCGTCCTCGACCGTGTCCGCAGGCAACGCCGCGATGTGCTGCGAGAGGTACGGGCCGGACGAGCGCGCGCTGCGCTCGTGACGAGCACGGGCGACGAGCTCCGTCTCCGCGCCGCGCGGCCCGGTCAAGAGGACCGGGAGGTCGGTCCTTGCGAAGCGGGCGATGCGCCCGAAGAGCTCGACCATCGCCGCACTCTCGCCGACGAGCCCACCCGGCGGCGGAACACCGCCGCCGCGGCGCACGATCGTGCGCAGATGGACCAGCTCCTCCTCTCGGAACCCGAGCTGTTCCTGCAATCGCTCGTTGAGCGCCTCGACCTGGGCCCGCTGTCGGCGCTCCGCGATCGCAATGGCGACCTGGTCGACGAGCGACTGCACGGCTTCGATGTCGAAGTCGTCGAAGACCGCCCGTCCCGGGAAGTTGTCGAGGTAGACGGCG
The DNA here is from genome assembly GCA_024226735.1 of bacterium. Classification (GTDB taxonomy): domain Bacteria; phylum Planctomycetota; class UBA1135; order UBA1135; genus JAAELL01. Next base: position 18,767 of record JAAELL010000137.1, read on the forward strand.
CCGGAGACGCCGTCCATCTCGGGCAGCGGAACGCTCAAGATCGCGCTCAGCTCGAGTCCGCGAATGCTGTCCACGCCGGCGAACCGTTCGTCACGCGCGGCATCCGCGGTCAGGATGGGCTCGCGCAGGTCGATCGTGCGCCGCACGACGGTCCGCGAGAACGAGATCTCTTCCTTCGGCATCTGCTCGTGATCTGCACCGCGCGCGATCTCGACATCGATCTCGCCGTCCTTGAGCAGCACGAGAAAGCCAGCACGCGCCGAGGTCACCTCGAGAGCCATGTCCATCGTGGCCTGGAGCAGATCCTCGAGGTCCTGCTCGCGCGCCATCCGCCGGTTCCAGTCGACGAACCAATCGACGCCAATGCGGCCGACCCGAGCGTCGGCTCGCTCGCCACAGGCCAGCTTCGTAAGCCGGTCGAGGACATTCGCGTGTTCCGCGGCCTCGACGCCATCGGTGAGGGCGTCGGTCATCTCTCGCGCACGCGCCATGACGCGCCGCCGCTCCCTAGGGCGGCCAGCGATGTGCAGTGAGCGAGCCAGAAGCGGCGTGATGGTCACGGCCAGGTCGGTCCTACCAGCCGACTCGAACTGCGTGAGCCATTCCTCGAGCTGGTCGAGCTCCGGCGTGGCCGAACGATCGCGGCAGAGCCATGCCTGCTCGCTGCGTCGCTGAACGCTCTCGAGCTCGCCCGCGGCCTTCGTTAACTCCTGGGTCGCCGTCACGTCACCCGGCGCGAGCGCCAACAACGTCCGCCCCGTGCGGAACCGTTCCGCCGCGTCCTCTTCATCGGATGCGTGCTCGAGCACGCGGCGCAAGTTCGCGATGGCGGTCTGCGGCCTGCGCCGTCCGAGCGCGAGCACAGCGGTGACGCGTGCAGCCAAGAGCGGTTTCGCTGCCTTCAATCGGGCGACCGATGGATTCGCCATCAGCTCCCGCGCTTCGCGCAACCGCCCCGCGAGCCCGAGAGCGATGACACGGTGCGCGTCGGCAATCATCAGCTCGACCGTGTAGCCTCCCGCGACGAGCAACGCGCTCGCTCGGTTCAACCACGTGATGGCGTCGCCGACGTGTCCGGCATCGAGCGCGACGAGCCCCAGATTGCTGGTCGTCACGGCGGTTCCGTGCGCGTCGCCGCTGCGCCGACGCAGCTCGAGGCTCTCGCGCAGAAGCTCCGCCGCGCGCTCGAGTTGGCCCAAGTCGCGATGCAGTACGGCGAGATTGTTGGCAGCGAGCCCAGTCATCTTGACATGGTCCGCGCGCTCGAAAGCGCTCTTGGCGCGCTCCAGAGCATGGATCGCCGCGTTGCGCACTCCCGAACGGCGCAAGACGTAGCCGCGGTTGAGCTCGGTGCGCCCGAGTAGCGTCGGGTCGCTCGCGCACGCGAGCGCTTGGTCGAGCACGACCTGCGCCGCATCGAACTGCCCGAGCTCCGTAAGAGCTCCGGCGCGCAGGTTGAGCAGCGCGCCGGCGGTCTCGTCGGCATCGTTCGGCGTCGGGAAGCCGTCGATACGGTCGATCGCCCCTTGCGGGTTCCCGTCGAGGAAGAGGGCGTAGCCCACGCCCAGGACAGCACGCGAGCGATGTGGCCCGGCCGACTCGTTGTCGAGAACGCGTTCGTAGAGTCCGCGCGCCTCGGTCCGCCGGCCAGCGGCCTCCGCCGCCTCGGCTGCGACGAGCCAAACGTTCGGTGGGGCGCCGGCGAGCTCCGAGCCGTACGCTCGCTCGAGGCCGTCCGCTGCGGCTCCGGCGTTGCCCTGACCGATCTCGAGGCGCGCCTCGAGAACGCGTGCACGCGCGATGACTGCCTCGCCGGGGTCCTCGATCTTCGCGGCGCGCTCGAGGATTCCGGCGACGAGAGCGCGCGCGGCCCCCTGGTGGCCCAACTCGCGCTCACGCTCGGCGACGCCAGTGAGGAGGTCGAGCTCCGCGGCGCTCGTCGCGATCGCCAGCTCGTGCAGGGCGATCTCGTCCGCGGCGGCCTCGCGTTCGCGCAAGAGCTCGATGCACACTCGGCGCATGCGGACGAGTCGATCCGGCGTGACTTCCTTCATCGCCGCATCGAGCAGTCGCTGGTCCGTGACGAGCACGGCACCGCCGGGTCCAATCCCCGCCTCGAGCGCACCCGCGGCGTAGAGCTCATCGAGGGCTCGGGCGGCATCCGCGGGTTCGAGCCCGGCAAGGCGAGCGAGGCTCGCACGATCGGCGCGGCGACGCAGGAGCGCAGCGGCCACGAGGGCGTCGCGCGACGCTTCGGGCAGCCGGGCGACCCGTTCGACGAACGCGGGCTCGGCGACACTCACCTCGGCGCACGCATCGCGCAGGATCTCGAAGCTCCCCGCGCCCGGGCGCAGAACGCCCTCGTCCGTGGCGCCCGAGAGGCGCCGGTCGATCTCGACACGACGTCCGTCGCACCGCTCGACCAGCGATCGCGCCAACGCGGCGGCCGTCGTCGGCGAGGCACCGGCCGAGATCGCGTTGAGGTGTTCCTCCACTGCCTCGGCGGAGACGCGCGGGAAGATGACCTCGACGAGCTCCTGACGCTCGGGGCCCAGTGCGGGCAGGGCCGCCTGCAGGGCAGAGCTCGTCACCACGATCGAGGGACGGCACTCCACGAGGCGCGAGCGCAGTCGCTCCACCAGCGCATGGCCGTCCACCTCATGCTCGACGGCGATCGGCGGGGCCTCTTCGCGCGTGCTCATCGCGGCGCGTATTCCAAGCTCGGCGACGACGTCCTCAATCTCTGAGTCGTCCGCGACAGTCAAGACAACGACCTCCCCGTCGCTCACCGCGGTCATCGCGTCGTCCAGGAACTTCGACCGACCGGCGAGCATGGGGAGCCGCAAAGGCGGAAGCGCCGCCTCTCCCGCGATCCAGCTCTTCGCCGCGCGCGCGGAGGACGGGCGATCTCCAGGATGACGGCGTACGAGTGAGCGGATCAGCGGGCCCAGCTCGTCAGGAAGCCCCGTGGGATCCAGACCGGCTGCGCGCCAGAACGGCTGCTGAGGAAAACGAGCCGTGAAGCCGTCGTCCGGCGGGCCACAGAGGGCGTAGGCGAACATCGCTCCGAGCGAGAAGAGATCCGCTTGCGGCCTGTGCGGCTGCCCCAGCAGGACCTCGGGAGCAACGTGAAACGGCGTGCCCGCGGCCGTCGCCTCACCGACGCCCGCAACGAGCTCGAGATCGATGAGGTAGACACCCTCGCCCCCGACAATGACGTTGCTCGCCTTGATGTCGCGATGAACCAGACCAGCTCGGTGCAGCGACGAGAGCGTCGAGAGCGTCGAGAGAAGCGCGGTCAGCCACGTACAGAGCTGGTCGGTCGACTCCCCCGCGGCGGCGACGTCAAAGGGTCTCCCTTCCACGTAGGGGCGCAACAGATACGGGCGACCGTCACCCATTTTTCCCCATTCCGTGGACGTAGTTAGACCCGGGTCCGAGAGGGCACTAAAGGCCGCAAGCTCGCCGGCCCATTCCTCCTCGCTCTCCGGCAGTCGCAAGACCAGCCGTTCGTCCCCACGGCGGACGAGCAAGAGCGTCGAGCGGCGAGATCGCTTCAGGATCCGTTCGAGGATCAACCCCGAAGGGAGCGACGTTTCCTGAGTAGCATTCAAGTGGCACCTCCTTCGAGTCTAGACGCACGCCCTGGGTGCCAGAGGGCAAACGCGCACCTCACCGTTTACTTTGTGGACAGCTCTCGGGCAGGCCGGCACAAGCTGCTTATTCACAGCCAATTGAGGTGATGTCTCTTTCGGAGAAGTACCTCTTTGCATTCGTATCGACGGCCGCGAGGCCCGACCACGGGCGCACGTGGACACGCCAGAACCGAGCCGCTTCGCCCCCCTTCCAGGGGTCGGGACGCTGGGAGTGCCAGCGAAGTACACAGTCGGAATCGAGGGCTCCGGTCGCCCACGAATACGGGGGCTGCGCACCTTCCAACGGATTGCCTCGAGTCGCCTGCAAACTTCGTGCACAGAAGGCCGTTCGGGCTTTTGTGTCCACCTTTTTTGCAACACAACAAGCTTCTCCTAATCGACAAACCTGCAAAGAGAACCCTGATAACTTCTACGGCTCAAGGCGCGGATTCGGGCCGAACGAATGCCCTCTGCGCACAAGAATCGCCCAGCCAACAATCTCCTCGGAAGAGGCAATCACCACCATGCATCGCTTCATTGCGCACACGACCATCGCAGCGCTCGCCACCCTTCCGGTGGCGTTGGCGCAGTCGGTGGACCGAGCACAGGACAACCGGCAAACCAGCTCCGACTCGGCGGGAACCCACACGAACAACCAGCGGCTCGGCTTCGACAGCCTGCCTCCGGGCACGATCGTCTCCTCGATCTTCTCCGACAGGGGAATCGGGCCAGTGCTCGTCAACGGAGTCAACCCCGCCCTCGGCGGCGAGAACGCCGCTGTCGTTTTCGACTCGGCGAACCCGACCGGCGAGGACCCGGATCTCGGCACGCCGAACGAGGACTTCGGAGGGCCCGGGGTCGGCGACGGCGGCGCGGCCGGAAGCCCGTTCGAGAACTCGATGGCGTTGAACCACGTCCTGATCATCGGCGAGGACCTGGTCGACGCCGACATGGACGGCCTCGTCGATGACCCGGATGACGCCGACCTCGTGGGCAGCCTCCTCGAGTTCGACTTCACGGCCGTGGCGCCGGTCGTGATCCTCGGCATGGCGATCCTCGACATCGAGCAGATCGATGAGAGCGCCAATGTCGAGTTCTTCGACGAGAACGGGACGATGATCGATGTCGTCGACCTTCCGATGGTCGGCGACAACGGCGCCGCTCGGGTCGCAATGTCCGTCCCGGGCGTGTTCCGCATGCGCGTGATGGTCAACGGCTCGGGCGCGATCGACAACATCTTCTTCGCCCCCCCGGAGCCCAGCAAGATCGGCGATCGCGTCTGGTGCGATCTCGACAACGACGGCGTCTTGGACTTTGGCGAGCCCGGCATCGCCGACGTCACGGTGCGACTCGCGTGCGCGGGCCCCGACGGCATGCTCGGCACGCCCGACGACCTCACGGCAACGACGACGACCGACCCGTTCGGTCGCTACATCTTCCTTGGTCTCGAGGCGGATTTGTGTGAGGTCACGGTCGACGAGACGACCGTCCCGGACGACAAGGTACGGGGCGAGTGCCCCGGCTCGTTCACCGTTGACCTGGAGCCCGGTGAGTCGTTCCTCGACGCCGACTTCTGCTTCATCACACCCGGCGAGATCGGCGATCTCGTGTACTGCGACATCGACTTCGACGGCATGCGCGACCCGGGCGAGCCTGGAATCCCCGGCGCGACGGTCAACCTGCGTTGCGCGGGACCCGACAACGTGTTCGGGACGCCCGATGACCTGTTGAGCACGACGACGACGAACTCCGACGGCATGTACCTGTTCGTCGACCTGCCCCCGGGGCGCTGTCAGGTGACGGTCGATCCGACGACGGTCGGGGACAAGGTCCCCGGGGCCTGTCCACAGATCTTCAACGTGATCCTGATGCCCGGGCAGTCGTTCCTGGACGCCGACTTCTGCTTCATCTTCGAGCCGGGGCGCATCGGTGATCTCGTCTACTGCGACGAGGACAACGATGGAGAGCGTGACCCGGGCGAGCCGGGCCTTCCGAACGTCGTCGTCAACCTGACCTGCGCCGGTATCGACGGCGTGCTCGGAACGGCGGACGACGTGACTGACACGACGATGACCGACACGGACGGGGCGTACCTGTTCACGGGTGTTCCCGCGCGGCAGATCTGCGTCGTGCGCGTCGATCCGACGACGGCCCCGCCAGGGAAGATCCCCGGTGGCTGCCCGGCCGACTTCGTGGTCGAGCTCGAGCCCGGAGAGCTGTTTGACGAGGCGGACTTCTGCTTCCGCTTCCCCGACCCGGGCACGATCGGTGACACGGTGTACTGCGACATCGACAACGACGGCATCCAGGACCTCGACGAGCCGGGTATCCCGGGCGTGACCGTCGATCTGTTGTGCGCCGGCTTCGACGGAACGTTCGGCACGCCGGACGACTTCGCCGATACGCGCGTGACCGACGACGACGGCATGTACCTCTTCACCGGCGTCACGCCTGGCGACTGCAGGGTAACCGTCGACGTCTCCACCGCCCCCCCGGACAAGGTGCCTGGCATCTGTCCGCTCATGTTCGAGATCGACTTGCCGTCCGGCGGCGTCTTCCTCGACGCGGACTTCTGCTTCATCGTTCCGCCCGGGCAGATCGGCGACCTGGTGTACTGCGACGAGGACAACGATGGAATGCGAGACCCGGGCGAGCCGGGCATCCCGGGTGCCGTGGTGACTCTCGTGTGCGCGGGCCCCGACGGGACGTTCGGAACTCCCGACGACTTCACCGACATCGACGTCACGGACATGGCCGGTGCGTACCTGTTCACCGGCGTTCCCGCGGGTGCGTGCCGGGTGGCCGTCGATCCGACCACGGTCGGCGAGAAGCTGCCGGGATCGTGCCCGCTCGAGTTCGAGATCGACCTCCCCTCGGGCGGGAGCTTCCTCGATGCGGACTTCTGCTTCGTCACGCCCGGCGAGATCGGCGACTTCGTGTGGTGCGATCTCGACGACGACGGAAACCAAGACCTGGGCGAGCCCGGGATCGCGGGCGTTGGCGTCGAGGTGGTGTGCGCCGGCCCGGACGGCGTAATCGGCACCGCGGACGACTTCAGCGAGTCGACGACCACCAACGACGAAGGCTCATACCTGATCCGCGGCATCCCGCCCGGCCCGTGCCGAGTCACGGTGATCCTCAGCTCGGTACCGCCGGACAAGACGCTCGGCCAGTGCCCGCCGGAGATCACGCTGGTCCTCGCGCCGGCCGAGTCGTTCCTCGACGCGGACTTCTGCTTCGTCTTCAACCCGCAGGACTGCTGTGAGAACGGCAAGCCGCGCCGCTTGACGATGCTCTACACGGGCGAGGACTGCTCTGCGACCAGCCACACGCAGGACCCCGACAAGGTGTCTTGCGACGGCGACCCCGGGTTCGCCCCGACCGTCTTCATCCGATCCACGGACAAGGAGAACCCCTTCGACACGGGCGGCAAGATCTGGTTCGAGGGCCTGGTCGACATCACGACGACCTACGTCATCGACGCGACGCTCGAGGGCGAAGACCGCCTTGGCTCCAAGACCTTCGTCCACATCTTCGACCCGAGCGGGAGCACGCTCCTGCAGACCGTCGAATTCCACACGTCGTGTTCGCAACCCCTCTCGACGGGCAACCAGTTCGGTGCTTCGCTCCTCGTGGACTGCGAGGGCGAGAACGATCCGATCGACGGCGATTGCTGTGCGTTCGGGCGCCCGCGCGTCCTGACGATGCAGTACACCGGTGACGATTGCACGGCGACGAGCCACGCGCAGGATCCGGACAAGGTCTCCTGCGATGGCGATCCGAACTCCGCCCCCAACGTCTTCATCCGTTCGACGGACAAGGAGAACCCGTTCGACGTCTCGGGTCGCATCTGGTTCTCGGGCAACGTTGACCTGGACGCGACGTTCGACATCGACGCGGCTGGCGAGGACCACCTGCGCAGCGAGACGTTCGTGCACATCTTCGACACGACCGGGACGACACTTCTGCAGACGATCGAGTTCCACACGTCGTGCTCGCAGCCGCTGCTCGTCGGCAACCAGTTCGGAGCCGCGCTCCTGATCGACTGCATCGGCGAGGACGAGCCGATCGAAGGCGACTGCTGTGCCTTCGGCCGCCCGCGCGTGCTCACGATGGAGTACACGGGCGACGACTGCACCGCGACGACACACTCGCAGGACCCGAACAAGGTCTCCTGCAGCGGCGATCCGGCCTCGGCGCCGACCGTGTTCGTACGCGCCAACAAGAACGAGAATCCCTTCAACACGGACCGTGTCTGGTTCGAAGGGCTCGTCGATCTGGGCGCGACCTTCGACATCGACGCGGCCAATGAGGGCCGCGACCACCTGGAATCCGAGACGTGGGTCCACTTCTTCGACTCGAGCGGCACGACGCTGCTGCAGTCGGTCGAGTTCCACACGTCCTGTTCGCAGCCGCTGTTCGTCGGCAACCAGTTCGGCGCGGCGCTGCTCATCGACTGCATCGGTGAGGACCAGCCCGATCCGAACGCACCGTTCGACTCGTGCGACGACGGCCGTCCGCAAGTGTTGACGATGCGCTACACGGGCGAGGACTGCTCCTTCACGAACCACTCCCAGGATCCGGGCAAGGTCTCGTGCATGGGCGATCCCGCGTTCGCGACGCCGGTGTTCATCCGGTCGACCAACAAGGAAGACCCGAACGACACGGGCGGGCGGATCTGGTTCGAAGGCCAGGTCCAGCTGGACGGACTGTTCGACATCGACGCGACAGCCGAAGGCGAGAACCGCTTGCCGTCGGCGACGTTCGTGCACATCTTCGATTCGAGCGGGTCGAACCTCCTGCAGACGATCGAGTTCCACACGTCGTGCTCGCAGCCTCTGATGGTCGGAAACCAGTTCGGGGCGATCGTTCTCGAAGTGTTCACGCCCGAACCGTAGGCGGCGTCCGAGGCGACGCGACCAACGCAACGCGCGGCGCGAGCGGTCTTCCGCTCGCGCCGCGCTCTCGTAGGCCTCCCGGCTGGACCATTTGCAATTTCGCTCCTCTCGTCACGTGCCGGCCCGAGCGGCCAGGACGCCGCGCGAGGGCAGCAAGAAACCGGCACAATTGCTGTTCGCTCTCGTCCGCGAGATCCAATTAGTCACGGGAAGCTGCCGCCCTAGGGTGGCTTCAGACGTGTCATCCCTGGGAGAGAATGGGCGAGAGCATCGACGCGCGGCGCGAGCGAATGAGCACCAACAACCAACCGAGAATCCCGGATCACTTGCGTGAGTTGATCGCGCGGGTCTGCGGCGGCGATCCCGCCATGTTCGAAGACTTCGTGAAGAAGTACGGGGATCAGCTCCTCGCACGGACGCGCAAGATGATCACGCCGGACGTCCGCGCGCTGACCGAGACGCAAGGCATCGTCGACTCGGTCCTGATGCAGGCGCCGGAGCTCCTCGCCCAGTTCCGCTACGGAGACGAGGAGGCGCTCCTGCGTTTCTTGACGCGCGTCGCCGCCAACAAGGTCTCCGCTTGGCGTGCGCACCTGCAGGCCGTCAAGCGCGGTGGTGGCAACCAGAGTCCGAACGGCTCCGTGGCGAGCAGGTTGATCGCGCACCAAGCCGACGACGGCCAGAGTCCGAGCGACGCGCTGTCGGATGCGGAGAACCGCGAGCGGGTCCTGGCCGCCATCGCGCGGCTGAAGGACGACCACCGAGCCGTCATCGCGCTACGCCACCTCGAGGGCCTACCCTTGAAGACCGTCGGCGAACGCCTAGGGATCTCCGAGGACGCCGCGCGCATGCGCGTGTGCCGGGCGGAGCTGGCGCTTCAGCGCATTCTCCATGACGGCGCAGATGTGAATCGGTAGGTACGGTACCGCGACAATTCATAACGGATTGTCGCGGTACAGTACCTACCAATTCACTCCTGCGTGCGCGCACCCGATTCGCCTCGGCCCGAGGGCACGCGAGCGAAGACACCCCATTCTCCGGTAAGGTTTCAGACCCGTTGCACCGGGCACGTACGGACTCAGTGCACGCCATCCCCCCGCCGCCACCCTTCCGGTGTGGTCGCACAGCCTTCGGTCCAAGCCCCTACCCCCCATGACGGACGTCGTCCACGCCGGAGACCTCACCGATCGCGAGAAGCGATTGCTCTTCTGGGCCAGCTTCCTCTCACTCGCCGCCGCTGGCGCGGGTTTCGCGTTCCGGATCGCCAAGCAAGGGGACTACGGCAAGGAGTTCACGCTGACCTACCAGGAGGTGGGCAGCATCATGGGGGCCTCGTTCTGGCCCATCGCCGTCACCATGATTCTGTTCAGCCTGGTGGTGGACAGGACCGGATACAAGCGACCGATGTACCTGGCCTTCCTCCTGCAGGGAGCGTCGGGCGTGCTGTTCCTCACCGCGGACGGATACCAGGCGCTCTACTACGCATCCGTCTGCGCGGGACTCGGTCACGGCATCGTCGAGGCCGTCATCAACCCCGTGTGCGCCGCCGTCTACCCCAAGGACAAGACGACTCGGCTCACGATCCTGCATGCGGCTTGGCCGGCGGGCGTAGCGGGTGGAACCCTCCTGATCATGGGCGGCGACGCCGTGGGGATCGAAGGCTGGCGCGTCCACGCGCTGTGGATTCTCTTGCCCACCATCGCCTACGCGGTGATGTACCTGCCCTGCCGTCTGCCCGTTGACGAGCGCGTGCAGGCCGGCGTCCCCTTTCGCCAGATGCTGCAGCAGGTCGGGTTCCTCAGCGCGACCCTCGCCTCCAGCCTCCTGGTCTACGAGCTTGGCAACGTGTCCGGCCTGGCGAGCGGAAACTGGCTCCGAACGAGCATGATCGTTGGCCTCGTGATCGGGGCGGCATTTGGATTCGCCGTCCGATCGCTCGGGCGCCCGCTCTTCTTCATGCTCTGCGTGCTCATGATCCCCGTGGCGACAGCCGAGCTGTCCACGGACGGTTGGATCCAGAAGCTCGTGGGACCGGCCGTCGAGTCGCTGAACATCAGCGCGAGCTTTGCCATCGTGTTCTCGGCTGGCGTCATGCTCACGCTGCGCGTCTTCGCAGGCGGGATCCTGCGCTTCTTCTCGCCGCCCGCTTTGCTCTCGATCAGCGGGCTGCTGTCCGCGGTCGGACTCTACTGGCTCTCGAACTCGGCGGTCGGAGTGACGGTCTTCATCGCCTTCCTGCTGTATGCGATCGGACAGACGTACTACTGGCCGTGCATCCTCGGCTTCACGGCCGAGCGCTACCCCGAGGGGGGCGCGCTCACGCTGAACACGGTCTCCGCCATGGGTCTGCTCTCGCTCGGTGTGATCGGCAACCCGATCCTGGGCGTCGAGTTCGACAAGACGATCCACACCGCCCTCACGGAGGAGAGCCCGAGCTTCGTCGAGAAGGCCACCGTTCAAGGCTCGTTCCTGGGGATGACGCACGACACCGTCGACCCCAACGTCCTCATCGCCCCCGACGAGGACAAGAACAGCAACACGATCCTCGACCGCGAGGAACGCACGGCTGGGATGAGTGGGGAAGCTCTCGAGAGCCTGCAGGCCGCCTGGGCCTGGATCGATGGGTTGCCGGAGAACGAAAGGCAGTCGGTGATGGCGACCTACGCCGCAAAGGACGCAGAAGCAGGACGAGCCGTGCTCGCCTACGCGGTACGTTTCCCTGCCCTCCTCGTGATCGCTTTCGGAGCGATCTTCCTCTGGTTCCGATCCCGCGGCGGCTACAAGCCGATCGAGCTCGACGGGAAACACCTCGAAGGCGCGGAGATGTGAGCCGAGCTCAGTCCTCGCGCAGCGCTTCGACCGGATCGAGTCGTGCCGCGCGGCTCGCGGCAGGCAGCCCTGCGAGGGTCGCCGTCAACACGAGCACGCCAAACGCGATGGCGAGCAGCGACGGATCGGCGCGCGGCACGAGGCTCGCCTGATCGCTCCCGGAATCTGCAGCAGCGTCGTCTTGCCGCTGCCCGAAGGACCGACGATCGCGACGTGTTCGCCGTAGCGGATCGAGAGGTCCACTCCGGCGAGAGCATGCACCGCCTCGGAACCCAGATGATAGTTCCGGGTCAAGGACAGCAGCTCGACGCAGGGCCGAAGCGTCGTAGCGGACGAAGGAGCGTCGAGGCTGCACATCGGGCGTTGTGACAGCCGGACATTGTATGGGCTGGCGGTCTACTTCCGATAGCCGGGCAATCTTCGCACAGGGCCGGACAGACCGCGTCAAGTCCAGGATCTACTCTCCTGTTGCTCGTTCGAAGAGCGACTCGGACACGCAGAAGTACTCCGATGAGTTATCAGAGAGAATTCGAATCGAATCAATCGTTTGTGAGAGGCGGCGACTAGCCCGGGCGCCGCAGTAGTCGGCTGGCCGGGGATCCTGTGGATTCCCGGTCAGCCGACTTCGGCGTAACCGACGGCGCCACGGCGTTGCGGCTCCTGCGAAACTCCACGAAGTTGCGTCGTCGCCGCTCCTTGTGGCGCGCACACGCGAACTCGGGACAAGACCGCAACTGTCTGCATCACAGCACTAGAAGAAACTGACCTCCAACCCGTCCGTGAAGTTCGACGTCTGCATCGGGTTGAAGTCGCGGAACCACGCCTGGAAGTACCACGTGTCGCCCGACTGAAGCGCGACGCTGCCGGTCGCCGTCGGCACGTTCGTCAGGTCCACCTGGATCGAAAACGCGCCCGTCGCACCCGAGTTCTCCACTTGGGTGACGAGCCGCCCCAGGTCGTTGCCAAGAGCGAGGCAGAGGTTGCCCTGGGACCCCGGCGGCATGAGCAGTCCGCTACCCGAGCTCGCGAGGAAGTAGCCGAATTGGTTGACGGGCAGTCCGTCCGCGTGGAGGTAGAAGTCGTTGTTTGCGGCAACGGCCGTTCCCGAGGCGAGGATCGACGCGCCCGCGCCGCTCGAGTTGGGCACAGCCGGACCGCAGTACGGCGTTCCGATCGACTCGCATACATCGAGGACTCCGTCACCGTCGGAATCCTGCGCCTCGCCGAGCGCGATGTCGCACCAGTCGGCACGTCCATTGCCATTGCAATCGGGAGCGGCGAACACGTGTACGGCGCCCGCGCCCTGGGCGTTCTCGTCGTCACCGTCCGAACCGATCACGAGGTCCTCGAAGCCGTCCCCGTTCACGTCTCCCGCCCGGCTCACCGACCGGCCGAAGAAATCGTCCTGCGACTCGCCGCGGCGCGTGTAGAGGATGCTGCCGTCGAGGCCCGAGCGCACCTCCACGCACCCCTCGTGGTTCGGGCCTCCGTTCTTGGCGCCGACGAGCACGTCGTCGTTCCCGTCACCGTTCACGTCTCCCGCACCCGAGACGGAGTAGCCGAACCGGTCGTTCTCCGCGGCGCCGTAGAAAGCGTGGAGCTGGCTGCCGTCCGCACCGGAGTACACGTAGGCCGCGCCCCCTTGATCGAAGACCGAATCATTCAGCCGCGCGCCGACGACGAGATCCGCGTGGCCGTCGGCGTTCACGTCTCCAGCGCCACCGACGGAGAAGCCGAAGTTGTCGTTCAGCGCCTCTCCGAAGAGCGAGTGCAGGAGCGTTCCGTCGAACCCGGAGTACACGAGCGCCTTGCCCGTCTCGGGGCCGGTCGTGTGATTGCCATTCGGCGCACCCACGATCACGTCGTCGAACCCGTCGCCATTCACGTCACCGGCACCCGACACGGACTGGCCGAGCGAGTCGCCCTCCGTGCCGTCGATCTGGAACAGGAGGTTCCCCGTGTCGCCGCAATACACGAACGCGGCACCTGCGTCCGCCCCACCCCCGTCGTGGAGGTACGCCCCGACGATCAGGTCGTCGTGCCCGTCGCCGTTCGTGTCGCCTGCTCCGCTGACGAACCACCCCAGTCGATCGGAGGGCGCCAGACCGTCGAACGTGTGTAGGAGCGAGCCGTCACCGCCCGAGAACACACGCGCGTGGCCGGCGTTGAAGCCGGCCGCGTCGTGCCACGGCGCGCCGACGATCACGTCCGCGTGTCCGTCACAGTCGACGTCGCCCGCGATCGCGACGGAACGACCGAACAGATCCCCGCCGGCTGCCCCATCGAACGTATGAATCAACGCTCCGTCGGCGCCAGAGAACACCTGCGCCTGCCCCGAGTCGGGCCCTCCCGCGTCGTCGAAATAGGCGCCGACGACCACGTCGGCGAGCCCATCCCCATCGACGTCACCCCCACCGCCGACCGAGTAGCCGAACGCGTCATTCGAAGCGTCGCCACGGACCGTGAATGCCGGCAGGAGGACGACCTCGTACGGCGCGGACACGTCCGGGAGCACCGTCACCGAGCCCGCGTCCTGTGCAGCCACGTCGCGCCCGTCCGCGCCGAGGAATGCCGTGCCCGCCTGGACGGCCACGCCGACTCCGAAACCGTCGCCCGGCTGCCCCGCCATAGCGACTGCCCTGCGGCGTTCGCTCCAGAGACTCGCCTCACGCCGGAACACGAAGACCGCGCCCGCGGCCGCATGCGGAGCGCCGACGAGAGCATCGTCACCCGCCGCCGCCACGGCGCTCCCGAAAGCGGCGCCGGCGGCCGGCGTGCTCGCGGTGAGCATCTGCACTTCGATCCAAGTCAGCGACAGGCGGTAGACGTACACGGCGCCGGCCCCCGCCTCGGCTCCCGGCGCGCCGAGCAAGACCTGATTCTCGAGCAGCGCGATGTCGGTTCCGAAGGCGTCGCCGGCGGAGCCGTCACCGGCGAGGAGCTTCTGGGCCTCCAGCCAGAGCCCGGCGCCGCCGTCGGTGAAGGAGTACGCGCTCCCCGCGTCGAGCCCGGCGTCATCGTCGCCCGGCGCGCCGATGAGCACACGGGCGCCATCGGTCGCCAGCGACGCACCGAAGCGGTCGCCCGCTCCCGCGTCCGACGCCGACAGGGTCGCCTCGTCCAGCCACGTCCCCGCGACGTCGCGGAAGACGTACGTCGCGCCTCCGTCCGCCGGCGTCCCGGGTGCCCCCGCGACGATCAGTCCCGGCGCCAGGGCAACGCACGTTCCGAGCCCCGCAACCGGAACCGGAACCGGCGCCGTCAGCTTGGCCTCCTGCATCCAGACGCCGGCCGCGTGGCGAAAGACGTAGACCGCACCTGCGTCGGGCGCGGCCGCGTCAGCACCAGGCGCACCGACGACCGCCTGGTCACCCGCGATCACGACATCCGCTCCGAACCCGTCCGCGGGCATGCCGTCAGTCGCGACGAGCTTGGCCTCCTCTGTCCAGCTCCCGGACGCGCTGCGAAACACGTACGCCGCTCCGCAGTCGACCGCGCCCGCATCGGCCTCCGGCGCACCGGCGATCGCGAGGTCCGTGTCCAGCGCGACACAGGCGCCGAAGGCATCGAGCTCCGCGGCGTCTGTCGCGCTCAGCTCGATGCCGCACGCCTGTCCAGACGCACTCGCTGTGACGCACGCCCCGAGCCAGAGTCCGAGAGCCCACCTGTACCGATCCGTTCCCATGTATTGCTGCGGGACCTGAAAGACGTGGAGGATCCCGCCTCCTCTGCCACTCACGCTATGCTGCCGTCTCGTTTGAGACCATTGGGTCTGTCCAGCAAAAGGAGCTCGCCGCGGCCCGTCCCCCCCCCCCACTGTCTCAGTTTCGGACGCACGCGGGCGCGCCGAAGCCCCGGCACCGGTTGGACTTCGGGCCCCCTCGAATACGCAGACTGCCGGAGCGCGCGATGATTCGGTCTCCCGGCTAAGCTATTCGCACTTTCCCGGCTCCTCCATCCTGCCGCGCAACATGTTCTTTCCGAGCCTGATCCTGGCGTTCCTCGCCCAATCCCCAGCGACTGTTCAGGACGTGCCGGAGACGCTCGGCACCGGGCCCGCGAGTTCGGCGGTCCGCACTCCGAACCCGTTCCCACCGCTCATCGCGACGCAGCCGTTCCCCTCCTCTGGAGCAGCCGACGTCTCGATCGGTGTCGATCTCGCGTGGGGCTACGCGCGCGGAGCCGACGCGTATGAGGTCTACTTTGGAACGAACCCGGCACCGACTCCCGCCGACCTCGTACTGACGACGCAATCGCGCTCGTTCGACCCCGGTTTGCTCGCGCTGGACACGACGTACTATTGGCGCGTCGACACCGTCAATTCGGTCGCAACGACGACCGGCAACATCTGGAGCTTCACGACAGTCGCCGGTCCCGGCGGCAGTCTGGTGTTCGACGATGGGTTCGAGAGCGGCGACTACAGCGCCGGCGGATGGGCTACGGCCAACGGCATCCCGCGCGTGCGAGCGGAAGCTGCCTTCGCGGGCGTGTACGGCGGGGAGCTGCGGCAGACGACTTGGATCGAGAAGGCGCTCGACACGACCGGACTCGACGTCGTGCACGTGGCGTATGCACGTCGGACCGTCGGGTTGACCGGGTCGGATTCGCTGATCGTCGAGTGGTTCGACGGGTCGAGCTGGAACACGCTCGAGGACACACAGGACACGGCCTGGAGCGTGATGAGCTTCGACCTTGGCGCGGCGGCGGACAACCCGGCGTTCCGTCTCCGCTTCCGCACGGATGCGGTCGCGAGCGGCACGTTCGCGTACCTCGATGAGGTCGCCGTCCTCGACGCCCAGCCCGTCAGCATCCTCGAGTCGAGCCTCGACTTCGGAGTCGTCGAGCAAGCGCACAGCCGTGAGCTCCCCGTGCACCTCGTCAACATCGGGCCCCAGGCGCGAGCGACGACGGTCCGCTTCCAGTACGGCGCCTCGAGCATGGGGGTCGGCTTCGACTTCTCGGTTGAGGTCGCGGGGGTGCGCTACCACGGCGCCCAGACGAGTGTCGCACACGCCATCGACCTCGTTCTGCCACCCCAGAGCATCACGCCCGTGTCGGTCTTCTTCGAGCCGACCGAGCACCTCGACGACGCGCTCGGGCTCGAGTTCATCGGAACGTTTCCCGACAGCCTCCCGGTCGCGCTACGCGGCTCCGGCAGCGCGAATCCGAGCTGGGGCTTCCTGCATCCCGTCCTGGAGCACGCCCCGACACTCGTCGTCGACTACGACGACGACGGCAGCGAGAGCGTCCAGATCCTGGGCAACGACTCGCACACGCACGAGATCGGCCGGTCGATCACCGGCTACGATTGGCGGAAGGACGGAACGCCGGTCTCGACGGCGACCGACTTCGTTCACACGCTGCCGCTCGGCCCGACCGAGCTCGAGCTGACGATCACGGACGACTCCGCCCATCCGACGTCCGCGTCCGATGGCATGACGATCGACGTCCACCCACCGCGCGACGTACCCGGTGTCCTGGCGTACTACTACCACGACCCGGTCAACGGCCCTCAGAGTCTCCTGGACAACGTCCCGTCGTCCGCCGACTACATCGAGCCCCTGTTCGACACGCGCGTCACCCAGCAGAACGCCATGGTCGGGAGCTCCCCATTCGCCGCGGACGTCATGGTCCGTCTGAGCGCGCGCTTCGATCTCGTGGTGCCGCAGATCATGGAGTTCGCGCCCGTGGGCGGGACCGAGACTCGCGTCGAGATCGACGGCATGTCGATCTCGGGCCCTCAGCAGCTCGCGATCGGCAAGCACGACCTCGAGGTTCGGTTCGCGGTCATCGGCATCGCCGACCTGCCGCTCGACCTCGATGTCTACGTCGCGGGCCAGCTCGATCCGGACTTCGCAACGGCGCTGACCCACGACCGGGTCGGCATCGTCCCGATCGTGCACGGCATGCCGCCCGCAGGCACACCGTTCGGCGGCAACCCAATCGTGATCGAGGGTTTCGGCTTCTACCCGCCTTCGGACGTCGTCGTCCACTGGGGGTCGATCGGTGACTACTCGGTCGGGTTCGGAAACCTGGAGTGGATCTCGGGGGAAGAGGTGCGGCTCGTCTCGCCCGCGGCGACGGACGGCACGGTCGCCCTTGTGACGGTCGAGACACCCGCCGGCGTCAGCACCGCGCGCATGTTCGAGTACACGAGCTCGCGCCCGCTGCCTATCGCGTGGACGAACAAGCCGCACATTCCGATCCCCCGACCGACCGCGGCCGAGTGGGGCCCCGACGGCAGGCTGTGGGTCGCGACGATCCACGGGCGCCTGTTCGCCATCACGTTCGATGACGACTACGACGCGACGAGCATCGATGAATACGCGGGCATCGACCTCGCGGCGCCGAACGACAGCATTCTCGGACTCACCTTCAACCCGTTCGACGACCCGACCGCCCCCGTGCGTGTCTATGTGTCGCACGCGCAGCTGTTCGCGCAGGGGAGCGGGTGCTTGACCCAGCCATCCCCGTTCCCCGCGCGCGTCTCGACGCTGGTCGGGCCCAACTTCGACGCGCCGACCGTCGTGATCGACAACCTCCCGACGTCGAACCACGACCACTCCGTCAACGCGATCTTGTTCGACCACAACGGCGACCTGTTCATTTGCCAGGGAGGCAATACGAACGCGGGCATCCGCGCCTGCGCCCTCGGCGACCTGCCGGAGTCACCGTTGAGCGGCGCGCTCCTGAAGGCACGCACCTCGGCACCCAGCTTCGACGGCGTCATCGAGTACGCCGATTCGGTCAACGCCCAGCCGGTCCACGATCAGCGCTTGGGCGAGAACGTCGACGTCGTCGCCGGCGACATCGAGGTTTACGCGGCCGGGATGCGCAACCCATGGGACGCTGTGCTCACGACGCGCGGCCTCCTGTACGGGACGGACAACGGCCCCAACTTCAACTTCGGTACCGCTTCGCTGAGCTGCTCGTCCGCCGGCGCCGCACCGGAACAGTCCGATGAGCTCAACCTGCTCGAGCGCGGCAACTACTACGGGCATCCGAACCGCAGCCGCGGACGCTACGACTACCGCCAGTGCAAGTACCGCGACCAGACGGGACCGCCGCTGGGCGGGATCTTCACACAGGCGCTGACCTCGTTGGAGTCGTCCTCGAACGGCCTCGTGGAGTACCGCGCGAACGCCTTCGGTGGAGCGATGCTGGGCACCCTCGTCGCCCAAAAGTTCAATGGGCGCCCGCGCGTCATGGCGCTCGCGGACGACGGACGCAGCGTCGTCTCGGTCGAGGACCAGCTGATCGACGAGACCCAGCTAGCTGGCCTCGACGTGACGACTGGACCCGGCGGCGCATTGATCGCGACCGACTATCTCGGTAATCATGTCGAGGTCATCATCCCCAACGACCTCGGTGCCGTCGGCCTCACCCCCTACGACATCTTCCCGTGGCGCGCACCGGCGATCGGCGGCCAACGCTTTCACATCGGCGGCGCCGGCTTCGGCACGCTCGCGAACACGACGGTCTCGATCGGCGGGCACGCCGCGCCGCTCAGCGAAGTGCGGCCCGGGCGCATCACCGGCACGATCCCGGTCAACCCCGGCGGAGCGACGGGCCTCGTCGACGTCGTCGTCACGGTCGGCCAGACGAGCGAGACGTTGGAAGAGGCCTTCCGCTTCCTCGCGAACGCGCCTGGGCTCGAGCTCGGTACTTGGACGGCGACGCCCGATATGCCGGCGACGCTCAGTGAAGTTGCCGCACTCATCATCGGCCGCCGTATGTACGTGTTCGGCGAAGGCTCCAACGCGTCATTCGTCTATGACATCTACGCCGGTGTCTGGTCTTCCAGCCCGGCGGTGCGGCCCTTCGCGGGCCACCACCACGCGGCCGAGGTCAAGGGCCAGAACCTGTACCTCTTCGGAGGCATCGGCAGTGGAAGCGGTAAGGTGCAGATCTACAACGTCCCCGGCAACAGCTGGACGCAGGGCGCCGACATGCCTTGGAACGGCGGCTCGTGCGGCTCCGCGGAGATCGCCGGCCGACTGTTCGTGTGCGGGGGACTCGTGGGCAACACGACCGTCGGCAACCTGTCGGTCTATGAGCCCATCTCGGACACGTGGGACCCCGGTGGAGCCTTGCAGCCGATGCCGACGCCCGTTCACCACGCCGCGTCTGCAACGGACGGGCAGAAGCTCTACGTCTTTGGCGGCCGTTCGGGCGGACACACCTCGGGGCCCGGACTCTCCGCCGTGCAGGTCTACGACCCGGTGACCGGGCAGTGGGACACCTCACGCACGCCGATGCCCCTTCCGCGCGCGGGCGCGGGCCGCGCTGTCTGCTACTTCGGCGAGTTCTACGTGATGGGTGGAGAGGACGGCGCACAGGTGTTCGACGACGTTCAGGTCTACGATCCGGTGCGTGACACGTGGCGCCTCGAGGAGTCCCTGCCGGCCGCGCGGCACGGCATCTACCCCGCCCGATTCGAGAACCGAATCTTCGTCACCGGCGGCTCCGACGCTCCGGGCACATCGGCCAGCGACCGCGTTGAGACCTTCAGTCGGCTCTGAGCGGCGCGCTGTACACTCTGGGCCTTCATCCGCCCGGAGGAACACTTGATCGCATCCGCCCTGCTCTCGACCCTCGCCCTCACGACTGCGGCCACCGCATCCCAGGAGCCGGAGCTGCTCCCGTCGGCGCCGGACGGCTGGCGCTTCGAGCACCTCGCCTTCCCGCTCGACTTCGCGCCGGACATCGCACTGCAGGGCTTCGAGGAGCTGCGGTTCGCGCCTGGAATGTTCGACGCCGAAGCGGACGACTACTTCACCTACGCCTTCGCGATCCGCGCGGAGTCTGACGAGGCTGTCGATGCGCTTTGGGTAGAGGACTTCCTCGATCGGTACTACCTCGGACTGTGCAAGGCGGTCGCCGGGAGCAAGGGCGTCCAGATCGATCCCGCGCAGATCGACGCGACGGTCGCAGCGGCCGGCGACGGCTGGACCGCGCGCATCCGCATCATCGAACCGTTCGTAACGATGAAACCGCTGACGCTCGAGCTCGACCTCGAGGTTCGTCACGGGGCGCGCACGACCGACATCTTGGGGCTCGCATCGCCGCAGCCACGCGAGGCGGGCGTTTGGAAACCGCTACGTTCGATCGCCAAGAGCTGGAAGGAAGGGATCGCGATGCCCGTCTTCTTCAACCACCTGTACGTCGTGCCCGACGCCGAAACGTACGCGGCACTGGCGGGCTCGAGCTTCCTGCGCGAGACGTTCGCGGCCTCGGAAGAGCGCACCACGGTGCGGCGCGACATGTCGTACACCGGCGTGTACTTCTACGGAGACCAGACGTACTTCGAGTTCTTGCCACCGCAGGAGTCCGGTGAGCTCGTCATCGGCGCCAGCGCGGTCGCCTTCGGCTTCGAGGACTCCGGTGCCACGGACGCCTTTGCTGCCAAGCTGAAGGAAGGGGAAGTGCAGACGTTCGTCGGGCCCATCACGCGCGAGGTCGACGGCGAGCACGTCCCCTGGTTCCAGATCATGGGCGTGCAGAAGGCGCACGCCGAGTCGCGTTTCAGCATGTTCTCGCTCGAGTACCACCCAGAATTCCTGTCGCGCTGGCACGCGGCCTCTTCACGCGAGCTCTCCGGAATCGGCCGCCGCAACGTCCTCGCCCGCTACGCGGCCAAGCTCGAGCAGGCGGAACGTCGCGCATCCGCGCCGCTCGTCGACGTCACGCGCGTCGACCTCGCCCTGGACGATCGCGAGCGCGAACGGTTCCTCCAGGTCTGCCGCGCCTTTGGCTACTCGATCGAAGAGAAGGCCGGCACCTGGATCTGCGACGGTCCGGGCTACGAGATCGTCGTCTCCACCACCGAGACCCCCGGCGGCATCACCGCCTTTCAAATGTCGCTCCGCGCGCCGATTGAGCGCGAACCCCTGCACCTGGGCCGCGCCAAGCTCAGCTTCGAAGGTAAGACCGCGACACTCGCGTTCGAGCGGTAGACAACGACCGTGCGCGAAAGCGCTCGATGATCGATTCTGCTCGACGGCGTTCGCGTGCGCACACGCGAACGTGCAGCGGTTCCGTACGTAACCGAGAACCGGGAGCGGTCTAGTGCAACTGCTTCCGGAGGACCTGGCCAGGTAACGATCGAGACGCGCACGCGTCTCGCACCAAAAATGGCTTCAATCCATCCGGGCTTCTCGGGCTTCCGGTCTTCGTGCTGTTCGCGTCCTGCGGTGGAAGTGGAGGAGACGCGCCGGGCTCGGCCTCCTCCACGCTGGCACTGGAGGAAGTTTCCAACGGCTTCGGTCAGCTCGTCCCCCACACGATCCACGTCGTCGACGCGAGCCGCACACCAACGTCGGACATCGTCGCGATTCGCAGCATGCGCGACTTGACCGACAACCTCGTCCCAGGGAACACGGTGCTCCCGGTGGCGCGCTGGCCCGAAAGCGCGACGCTTCCGAACGGTCAGCCCGGCAACCACTTCCTGTACGCACGTTTCACCCAACCACTCGCTGTCCGCACGGTGCTCGACACGAGCCCCGGCGCGCAGGCCACGGCGGGGTTCGGGGGCGCGGTCAGCGTGGTTGCCATCGACCCGATCACGAACACGTCTCTGGCGCAGGACCCGAGTTCCTCGAGTGCGACACGTTCGCGCGCGTCGACGTGATCGTGAACGCCGGGCAGCTCGACGACCTGGCGCCCGACCCCAATGCCAATCTGTTCGCGACGTCGACGTTCTTCACGACGGGCGAGGGTCCGGGCATTGTGAACGCACCGGTCGCACCGGATGCCGTCTACGTCATGCGCTTCGGCGCGACCCCCGGACTGTCGGTGCTCGACTTGAACGGATTCGGCGCGGGCACCGGCAATCCGACGTTTGACCGCGACAACCCACAGCCCGGAAACACTAACTTCCCCAACAACCCAAACATCCAGCCGGGTCAGATCCCGCCTTTGAGCGTGGGCACGTGCACTGTCGACGGTGGGTCTGCAGGCGTCTTCACCCTCACGCGCGATAGCTCGCTCGAGAATCTCGTCGTGCGGCCGCCGCTCCTGTCCAGCCTCGGGGACGTCATAATCGGCCACGCGCTCGACACCTCGTTCCACAACGGACCGGCGCCGTTCGGCTGCCAGGCGGGCATCGGCAACATCTGCGCGCAGACCCTGCTGAAGCGCTCGACGCCGGTGCCGAACGGCAACACGGTCATCGAGGGCCTGCCGACACCACAGACGCCGACGCGCATCGCGTTCGAGAACATCATCTCTTGGGCGCCGCACCCCAACCCGCCGCCGCTCACGTTTCCGCCCTTGTGCATCACCCCCTTCCTCGGCGCACAGGAGCCGACGTCGGTCAATTCTCCGCTGCCGCAACTGCTCGGGCCGGGGGACCCCTTCGGCAACCCGCTGGCCAGTCCGCCCAGACCGCCGTCTGGGCTCCTGACCCCGGAGCAGAACGTCTCGCCGTTCGAGCTCGGGTCCCTGCAGAACCTCGTGCCGGACGCCCAGTGCGTCCAGCACCGCGAGCGCCGCGTGCTCGTATTCGTCGGCGGCATTCGCCATCCAGATCGCGCGCCCGTCTGCGAGAAGAGGGGTTCGCCCCAGGCAGCGTTCGCCTCGCGCCACAGCTCGAGCGAACGGGCGGCGAGCTCCGCGTGCACCCGCTGTTCACCGTAGGTGTGGCGCAACATGACGAGCAGCCCGAGGTCGTCCTCGAGCGGATTCCGCTCGACACCCGCCTGCAGAAGACGGTAGTTCAGTGTGAAGCGTTGCCGCGCCCGGTCGACCCCGATGTCGGAATCGATGAGGCGCGCAGCGAAGATCCAGCGCTTCTCGAGATCGTCGGTGTCGGCTCCACGGACCAACGCACGCTCACCCGCGCGGCGGAGGTGGTTCCCGACAGCACGGAGGTGCGCTTCTGGACCGCCTTCACGATCGCCTCCGCCGGCGACGTGCGCGCCGCCGCCCCCATCTTCCAGTCGGTGTTCGACGAGAACGACAACTGGATCGAGCTCCTGCAGCGGCTGCCAGCCGCCGGGCTCGGGACGGACGACCTCGTCGAGAAGATCCTGTCGGCGA
Organism: bacterium; assembly: GCA_024226735.1. Lineage (GTDB taxonomy): Bacteria > Planctomycetota > UBA1135 > UBA1135 > JAAELL01. Next base: position 42,168 of record JAAELL010000137.1, read on the forward strand.
CGAGCAAGCGCTGAATTCAGCGCTTGGAGACGCGCGCGATGTGGCGATTCAAGAGGAGCAACACGCCGAGCACCAGCGCGAACTGACACAAGACTGTGCCGACGTTCGTCGTGCCGAGCGGATCGAGCCAATCGGGATCCCAGCTGCGTGACTGGTACAACCACCACCCGAGGAGCACTAGCGCCTGCAGGGGAACCAGCACGCCGATGACGAAGTCCCAGCTGCGGCCGACCTTCATCTCCGAGTCGGCGTGATTCAGCTCGGCCTCGCGGAAGCGCCGCGGTCCCTCGACGATCACGGCGATCGCGAAGAAGAGCCCAGCCAGCATCAGCGCGACACCCCATACCCAGTCCTGATTCTGAAAGAACGGACGCGAGAGCGCCGAGGGCACCCCGAGTAGGAAGGCGCCAATGCCGACACCGACGACTGCCCGCACCCGCGGCACCCCAGCGTCGACGAAGGCGCGGCTCGCCAGCTCGACCATCGCGATCAGACTCGTGACGGCGGCGAAGGCCAGGGCCAGGAAGAACAAGATCATGAACACGCGCCCACCGGGCAGAGTCCCGAAGAGCTGCGGCATCCAGACGAACGTCAGGCCCTCGTTGTTCTCGCTGAAGATCGTCGAGCGCATCATCTCGGGCGTCAGCTCGCCGCCCGCGCGCACGGCCTCGGCAAGCCCCGGATACGCTGCGAGCGCCTCCGGGTCCTCAGCCAACTGCGACACGAGCGCCGGCACGATCGAGAACACGGTGCAGAGCACCATGACGCCCGCCGTGAGCGAGATCAGATTGTTCGCCGTCGGCAGGATGATCGCATTGCGCACCGTGTCCTCGCGCTCGCGCATGTACGCGGCGTAGCACAGCACCAATCCCCATCCCGCGCCCGTGTCCCAGGCATTCTGCGAGAGCGCCTCGAGCCACAGCTGCGCGCGTCCGAGATCGCTCCACTCGACGCCGAACAGGTAGCGCAGGCCATCGCCCGCACCCGGTAGCGTGACGGCCCGCACAGCCAAAACGACCACCAGCAAGAGCAACAGCGGCATCAACACCTTCGCTACGCGCTCGATCACGCCGACTCCGCGCGCGACGACGGCGGTCGCCACGCCCAGCGCCAACGCGTGCGACACCAGCGGCCAGCGCGACGTGCGGAACTCGGTCCAGAACGCGCCCGGCGACGCGTCGGGGAGCTCGCCCGAGATCGCTGCCGCCGTGAAGCGGAACGTCCAGCCCGCGACCACCGAGTAGTACGACATGATCGCGGCGGTGACGAACACGGCAAACGCCCCCATCCACGCCCAGCGCGGCCCCATCATCTCGACGAACGCCCGCACCGGCCCGCAGCGCAGCCGGCGTCCCATGCCGAACTCGAGGAGGATCAGGGGGATCGACCAGGCGAACAAGAACACCACCCACGCGATCAAGAACGCGCCACCACCGTTCTGTGCGGCGATGCGCGGGAAGCGCCAGATGTTTCCGGTGCCGACCGCCATGCCCAGCATGGCGAGCATCATCCCAAGCCGTGACCCGAAACGCTCGCCGGCGACGCCGCTCACCGGTGCACCTGGTGCGGCTCGCCGAGCACGTCCATGCGCGGCTCGATCCCGAGTCCGGGCGCGGTCGATGCGGCCAGCCGACCGTTGGCACGCTGTGGAGCGCCCGTGGCGATGCTCTTGGTCACGTAGCTGTTGAAGTCGGTCGCCGTGAAGAGCAGCTCGGTCGGCGTCGAATGAGCGAGATGCGCGATCGCCGCAGTGACGATGTCGCCGCCCCAGGTGTCCTCGATCGTCATCGCGATGCCGAGCGCCGCACAGAGATCGCGCGCCTGGCGCGCCCGCGTCAGACCGCCCAGCTTGGAGATCTTGAGGTTGACGACGTCCATGGCGCCGTCCGCGTGACCGCGCAGGAGCATGTCGAGACCGTCGATGTTCTCGTCGAGGACGAACGGGTGGTCCGTGCGCCTGCGGATCGTGAGGCACTCCTCGTAGCTCGCGCACGGCTGCTCGATGTAGACGTCGACGTCCTTCACCGCGCGCACAACGCGCGCGGCGTCGTGCATGAGCCAGCCGGTGTTCGCGTCAGCGATCAGGACGTCGCCGGGCCGCATCAGCTCGGCGACCGCGAAGATGCGCTGCACGTCGGTATCCGGATCGCCGCCCACCTTCAGCTGAAAGCGCCGATAGCCTTCCTCGCGATAGCCAGCGACGTTTGCCGCCATCGCATCGGGCTCGTCCTGCGAGATCGCGCGGTACAAATGGAAGTCGTCCGAATACCGTCCACCGAGCAATGTGCAGGCGGGCATGTCGGCCGACTTGCCGAGGATGTCCCAGCACGCAACGTCGATCGCGGACTTGGCGTACGGATGACCCTTCAGAGCCTTGTCCATCGTGCGGTTCAGCGCCTCGAGCTGCGTCGGGTCGCAGCCGATCAAGTGCGGCGCGATCTCGGCGATCCCGGCGCGCGCCCCGGTCGCGAAGGACGGCAGGTAGCAGGGTCCGAGCGGGCAGACTTCCCCGTACCCGACGAGCCCGGTATCCGTTTCCACGCGCACGACGGTGCTGTCGAAGACCTCGACCGACTTGCCGCCGGACCACTTGTACGCGCCCTCGTGCAAGGGGAGGTCGACCTGATAGACCTGGATGGCGATGATCTGCATGCGGACAGGGTAGCCCGCCCCGAGCCAGTGAACAGTCGGCGAGGCGCCAGATGGTGACTTCACCGCGACAGGCAGGCGGACACAACCGAGGAGCAGCTCATGACAGACGACCCCAAACCGTCGCGGAACCTCCTGCCGCTGGGGCTGCTGGCCGGCCTTGCCGTGCTGGTCTGCTCTGCTCTCGTCGTGTATCGGCCGGATCGTCCGGTCCCCACCATCATCCCGGGGTCCTCGTCGGGTCCGGCGTTCGTGGTGCAGATCATCCGGCCGCGCCTCGGGCTACCGCTCGGCGGGATCCTCCCGCCACAGGTCTTTGGGCTCGAGGAGCACCTGGGGTTCGAGTCGACGAGCCCGGGCGCCTCCATTGGCGGCGTCGGCTCGGAGCGCGTCGAGCTCAGCGGCAGCTTCGACCACCTCCCACTGGACGCCGCAGCGAAGCAGCGCTGAGCCGATCCAGCGGACTCGGCCGCCTTACGAGCTCTCGACGCCGCCGATCTCGTTCGGCGCCGGCTTCGCGATGGAGTAGCCACGGCCGTGCTTCGTACGCACGAACGAGCGACCGCCTTTGTCGAGCTTGCGCCGCAGACGCGCGACGAGCACCTCGACCACCGCCGTCCCCGGGTCACGTTCGCGACCCCAGACCGCCTTCAGCAGCTCGCGCCGCGAGCACACCTCGCCGCGAGCTTCGATCAGGACGCGCAGGAGGTCGAACTCCTTGGGGCTGACGTCGATGACCTCGCCGGCGCACCGGACCTCGCGCCGCCCCAAGTCGAGGACGAGGTCGTGGTGACGCAGGATGGGGATCGTACGGCTGCGACGCACGAGTCCGCTCAGCCTCAGCGCGACCTCCTCGGCATCCCACGGCGCCTGCACGACGTCCCCGGCCCCTGCGCGCAAGAGTCGCACGCGCTCGGACGCCGAAGCCACTTCACACAGAACGGCGAGTGGCGTCGCCGCGTCCGCGGCGCGCAGGCTCTCGATCAGCTCGACGGCCGACGGTACCGCGATGACCAGGACCACGTCGAAGACGCCGTACTGAGCGTCACCGAGCAAGTGCGCGGCCTCCGCCTGCCCGCAGCAGTGCGGATGGAGCTCCTCGGCCTCGAGCGCCGCGCCCATCCCATCCGGAAGCTCGCCCGCGAGCAGGATCAGGACATTTGCCGACTTGCGAGGAACCATGGCTCGAGCCAGATTCGTCCCGTGCCCGCATGTTCTTGAGATGCGGTCCGCTCGCGTTCGGGTTCGCCCTGACTGGACCCACGAGCGGGTCACGCTTCTCGTTCGCAGCGGTCCCGATTCCGAGAAGAGGGACCCGGCCTCGGCCGCTACCCCTCGCCTTCCTCGTCGGCGTCGAGTGCTTCCAGCTCGGCTTGCGCTGCCACGCGGGAGGCGATCTCACCCTCCCAGCGGGCGATCCCCTCCGCATCGCCCTTGGCTCGGGCGGCACGCAGGAGGACCTCGGTGAGCGCCTCGATCCTGGTCGCCGCCAGGGCGCTGTCGCCGAGCGCGAGCGCGGCGTCCGGACCTTCCGCTTCGAGCACGCGTGCGACCACCTCGGGAACGCGTGCAAAACGTAGGCGCCGTTCCTGGAGCAACCTGCGCTCGATCGCTTCGGCTCGATCGCTCAGGCCCACAGCGCGGGTGGCGTCGGCGATCCAGAGCTGACGCGACGGCGAGAGACCGTCGAGCCCCTCGAGGACACCGATCAGGCGCGCGGACTCCTCGGCGTCGCCCGCCTCGAAGATGCGCCGCGCCAAGAGGGCGAGCGCCATCGTCGCATTGCTCTCGCGTACGCGCTCGGCCACGATCCACTCCTCGAGAGCGCGCGCGGCGGCGCGGAACCACTCGGCCGCATTCGGCCATTCGGTGAAGTCCTTGGGGAACAGCCGCCTGAGGTCGGCGTGCCCGATGCTCCCGGGTCGCTCGGGGTAGATGAAGCGATACGGATCGTCGCTGGTGAAGAGCGCGGGGTCGAGCTTGCACAGGCCGACCTCGAAGCACGCGAGCGCGCGCTCGGTCTCGCCCGCGCGCGCGAACAGGTGCGCCGCGCGCAGCGCGGTCCGCCGGCGTAGCCCCGAGCTGAAGTCGGTCGTCGCGTCGCAGATCGCTTCGCAACGTGCCAGCGCCTCCGCCGGACCCGCCAATTCGAGCCAGGTCTCGATCGCGAGGACCTCGTAGCCCTCCCGCGACCACGTGTCGGCCCCCGGATCAGCGAAGGTCAGGATCGCCTCGATGACCGCCAGCCGGTCGTCTCCCTCGAGCGTCTCCTTGACCTCCTTGACGAGAGCGTTGGCGGAGACCGTGCCGCTCGATCCCCAGAAACGACTCGGCGATTGCGTCTGGGTCGCGCACCAGCGGTACAGCCGGGTCGCCTCTTCGTTGCCGCCCGTGCGCGCGTACGCGCGCGCCACGCGGCGCAGCTGGCCGGCGTCGACGGGGTTCAGGGTACGGACGAGGTCGCCCAAGAGCGTCCGCACGTCGGGCGTGATCCGCTCCGGATGCTCGTCGAGCAGCGCCAATAGAAGGACGTACTCGATCTTGCCAGCACTTCCGGCGCGCACCGTCTCGAGCAGCTCGTCGAGCACGACTTCATCGCCGTCTGCAAGCGTCCGCGCACGCAGAATCCCCTCGAACACCGGCTGCATCGAATCGAGTTGCCCCGGCCGCACGGTGCGCACGTAGCGATCCATCTCGGCCGCGCCGAAACCATGCGCCGCCAGCACCTCCCAGGCGGAGAGCTTGGGCTCCTCGTCCTCCGGCTCTTCTTCCTCGTAGTCGTCGAAGCCACCGCGCTTCAGCTCTTCGTCGTCCTCGTCCTTCGCCTCGGGCCACTTGAGGTTCGCCGAAGGGTTGTAGTTGCCGAAGTAGATGATCCGCCCGCGGTTCGAGTTGTCCGGGTACTTGCGCCACACGCGCCGCAGCGTCGTGCGCGACTCCTCTTCCTCGCCCGCCTCGAGCGTCTCCTTGACGCGTTCCATCGACGCCGGACGTGTCTTGCCCTCCGGCCACGCGCCCTTCTTCTTGGTCGCGCCCGTCGGTGCGCCCGAGGTCATGACGGTGCCGCCCTGGACCATGACGATCACGCCGGGCGGAAGATTCGCGTTCGGATTGGATTCGTCGGGCTCGATCGACCCACTCTTGCGGACCTCGAGCGCGCGCACGGGATCCTTGCGCGCGAGCCAGCCCTCGTAGAGGCGCTTGCGCTTCTTGGTGTCGTCGGGATCGAGCTCGACGAGCCGGGCGAGCGTCTCCAGCGCGTCGAGTGTCCGTCCGGCACGCTTGTACTGGCGCTCGAGCCGCTCGAGCAGGTCCTGATCCTCCGGAAAGGACTCGACCGCCGAGGCGATCGCGGCGAGCGTCGCCTCCTCGTCTTCCTGGGACTCGAGCAGGTCGATGCGCTTCTTGGCGATCTCGACCGAGTCGCCCTTGTCCGCGGCATCCGCGTCGAGCGCCGCCGTGAAGGCGTCCAGGTGGTCGGGCAGGAACTCCTCGAAGATGCCGTCGCGCGCACGGTTCTCGTAGTAGTCGCCCTTCTTGCCCAAGAGCCCCATCAACGCCTCGGACGCCAGCTCGACGGCCTCCTCGGTCTCGCCGGTCTTCAACAGGCTACGCGCGAGGAGCGACGTCACGGTCATGTCCGCCGGCCGCTTCTCCATGAGACCGCGCGTCATGCGCAGGACGACATCCACGTTCTCCTCCGCGCCCGCGAGGTCGTCGATGTAGTACTTGATGAAGTCGTCCGCCTCGTCGAGGCTCTCGGTGAACGAGTCGGCGATGAACTCGCCGAGCTCCTCGCCGAGGGGCTCCTTGAACTCGGCGACGAGCTGGATGAGGAAGGTCGCACGCCCGGTGTTCTGGATCTTCGGCCAGATTCCGCGTAGCGCACCGGCGCGTGCGGGCGCGGGCAAGAGGCGCAACACGGGGCCGAGCCCGTACGCGTAGCGCTCGCCATATCCGTCCAGGAGTTCCATCACCTGTTCCTCGGTGACGATCGGCTCGTCGAACGCGTCCTGCAGGCGCGGCAACATCCGGATGTACTTGGACGCCCGCTCGGCATCCTCGAGCACGAGCCCGACGAAGTACTCACACAGGCTGCGCTGGCGATCGGTGTCGAGCACGACCTTGCAGCGCTCGATCACCGGTTCGAGCTGGTGCTCGTAGCTCTCGTGCTTGACGTGGAGTCGGATCCACTCGCGCCCGATGCGCAGCAACAGGTCCTTGTCGTCGAGGTACAGAGCCGCCGAAAAGACGCCCTGAACCGTGTCGAGCGCCTCCTTCTCGACGCCCGCGAAGTCAGTACGCAACAGGAGTGCCGAAGCATCCTGCCCGCGTCCTTCGGCGAGCAGGGGCAGGAACTGCCGCGTCGCTTCCGCCATCGGGATCGGCCGGCCGCCGCCGGTTCCGCTGCCCTGACCGACGTTGAACAGCGCTTCGCGCTTGGCGTCGTCCGAGCGACCGCTGTTCTCGATGAGGCCGCGCGCGGACGCGACGAGCCCCCAGTCGAGCCGCGCCCGGGACAACTCCTCGAGAAGCGCGTCGTCCTCGGGAAACGCCGCTAGCAGGGTGGCGTCGACGGCGTCGGCCGCGTCGGGACGGCCGTAGGCGATCGCGAGCCGGCGTAGGAGCTCGGTCCGGCGCAAGAGCCGGGGGTAGTGGCGCAACGCCGCGACGTCGTCTTCCTCGTCGTCGCCGCTCGCCTCCCGCGCGCGCTCCTCGCGCTCGGCCAGCACGAGGGCGAGGTCGGCCTCGATCGACGCGCGCTGCGCGGCGAGGCGCTCGTCCAGGCTCTCGTCCGCGGGCGTCGTGACGAGCAGCCCCTCGAGCACGCGGGTGTAGTACTGGTCGAAATCGTCGACGTTGCGTGCGGCGAAGAACGCGAACGGATCGCCGGACTCCTTCTCCTCGGCCTTGGACGTCGACAGGGGACGGCGAACGAGCAAGAGCTCCACGGCGCGCGCGTACAGCTCGCGCGCGACGTCGTCCCGTCCCATCTGCTCCTGCAGCTCGCCGACCTTGGCGAGCAGCGAGACGTCGCTCGGCTGGGTCACGAGCACGCGCTCGAAGATGCGCAGCGCCGCCTCGAGGTAGCCCGCCTTCTCGAGAAGACCCGCGGCCTGCCTCTGGAAGACGTCGTAGTCGGGCAGCTCGTGCGCGAGCCGAAACGTCTTCGTCGCATCGGCGACCGCATCGGCCTCGAGGAACGCCTCGCCGAGATCGAGGTAGACCTGCGGCGGCACGATGTCGCCGAGTCCGATCAGGCGCCGGCCGTAGGCGAGATGCTTGTCCTTGTCGCCCTTCCAGCCACGCACGCCGCCGAACGCGTTGCCTCCGCTGCCCTTGGCCAGGTCCATCAGCTCGCGCAAGACCGCTGGGCGCCGCTCGCCCGAGATCGAGAGCGAGTTCTCGAGGGCGACGATCATCTGGTCGCGCTCGTCGAGCTCCTCGGAGAGATCCGAGAGGAGCTGGTACAGGTACATCTTGTCGTGACGCCGCGCGAGCCGCTCGAGCGTGATCCGGCGCGCCCAGCGCAGGACGTCGGGGTTCGCCTCCATGTTCAAGAGGCCGTCGATCGCGATCGTGAACTGGTCGTCCTTCTCGGCGGTCTCGGCGAGGAACTGGAACATGCCGACCGCGCGCGCCTGCTGCCCGGTCTCCTTCATCAGGTTCGCCATCAACAGGTAGCTGTCGATGCGTCCCGGGTTCGCGGCGACGCCGCGCCGGTAGGCCCCGATCGCCTCTTCGCGGAGGCCCGCCAGCGCGAGGACGCCAGCCTCGAACTCCGCTCGGTCCTCGCCACCCTCGAGCTCGGCGATCTCGCCGAGGACCTCACGCGCTTCGTCGGGCTTGCCGCGCTCGAGCATGCTCATCGCGAGCTGCCGCAGGTACTCCGGCCGGCCCTCGGGGTCGGCTGCGATCAGCTCGTGGACGGTGCGCTCGTAGTTGTGAAAATCGGTGCACGCGATGTACACGCGCGCCTTCTCCTGCAGCGCGTCGACGACGCTGCCACCGGAGTGCTTCATGAACTCCTCGATAACCTCGGCAGCGGAGACCGGGTCGCCGACCTTGGTGTAGAGACGCACGAGGAGACCGCTCTCGCGCTCGTTCGCGGTGCCCGCGGCGAGCTTCTCCTCGAGCTCGATCGCGACGTCGGCGAGGGTGCCGAGGCGCGACGCGACCGCCATCAGGCGATCCTCGACGTAGCGCCGGCGCGGGATCGAGTTGATGCGGCGCCAGAGGGTGAGCCAGGCCTCCATCGCCTTCTTTTCCTCGCCGACCTCCGAGAACAACCAGGCGAGCCGCATCTCGAGGTCCTCGCCCGTCTCGCCCTCGGGACGCGCTGCGCGCACGGCCTCGAGGATCGCGACGGCGCGGTCCAGCTTGCCGAGCTGTTCGTACGCCTCCGCAAGCTGCATGCGCGCCGCGGCCTCGGGCGGCGCCAACTCGTCGAGCCGCTCGAGCTGCTCTTCGGCCGCCGCAAGGTCGCCGCGCTCCTTGAACAGCCCGAACAGGAACATCAGCGGCGCACCGGAGTCGCCGCCGTCGGCCAGAAAGCGCTCGGCGCACGCGCGCGCCTCGTCGTCGAGCCCGAGCTGCGCGAGCGCCTCGGCGCCCCAGAGCAACGCCTCGCCCTTCGCGGCCGACTCGAAGCTCGCCCAGACCTCGCGCGCCTCGTCGCGCGCCCCGCGCTCGAGCAGGAAGCGGCTCAACCCCTCGCGCCATTCGAGGATGTCGGGCTGCTCCACGATGAGGTCGCGGTAGACCCCGAGCATCACGTCCTCTTGCCCGGCCTCCCGGTACATCTCCAGGAGCTCGCGCCGCTCGGCGATCGTGAACTGCGCCTCGCGCGCGCCGCGGAACATCTCGACGGCTTCTTCGACGCGCCCGGTCTCGCGCAGGAGGTCGATCCACACCCCACGCGCCTCGGCAGCGAGCTCTGGCGCTTCGGCGAATCGCGCGATCAACGCATCGAGCGTCTCGTCCTTGCGATGCGCCTCGACGAGCAGAGTCAGCGCGTAGTTGCGGTCGCGCCGTAGCTTGGCCACCTCGAGCGCGATCCAGGCGTGCTCCTGCGCGACATCGCTCGCGTCCGCATCGATCGCCCACTGGGCGAGGCGCGCCTCCTGCCGGAAACGCTGGGTCTCGGTCCCCGAAGCGACGAAGAGCTCGATCGCGTCTTGCGGACGCTCCGACACGGCGAGCACGACCGCCGCCCGATTGCGCAGCGCCTCGTCGACGGTCCCGACCGCGAACGCGGCGAGCGCGTCCTCGTGCTCGGCGTCGCGCGACATCGTCATCATCGCGAGCCGCAGGCGCACGAAGCCCTCGATGTCCGCGGCGGGCTGCACGGCGAGGAGACGCTCGTAGGCCTCGATCGCCTGCTCGATACGACCCTGCGCGTCCAAGAGGCGAGCGTGCTGCAAGAGCAGCCCCTGATCGGTCGTCTCGGCGGCGAGCTCCGCGACGAGGTCGAGCGCCTGATCGAGGTCGCCGTGCCGGTGCAGCACATCGGCGAGCAGGCGCTTGGCACCGGCGCGCTCGCCTGCACCGAGCTCTTCGTCGTCGACGCGCTCCTCCAGCGCGTCGAGCATCCGGTCGACGTCGCCATGGGTGGTGACGCACGCACGGTAGAGCTCTCCGCTCGTGTCGCCCGCACCCGCGCGAACGGTCGCCTCGACGCGGCCGAGCAGCTGCGCGTCGAGCCCATCGTCGTCTTGAAGGGCAAGGAGCGGGCAGGTCCCCAGGAGCCACACGGGCAGCGCCGATGCGAGTAGCGCGCCGAGCGCTCGGGGAGCAAGTCGGTCCAGCAGCGTGGTCATGCGGTCCCTCCGCGGACGTCGCGGCGCCGGTAGTAGATCTCGATCAAGTAGAACAGGAGCGCGAGCAGCAGGCACGCCGGGCGCCACTCACGCAGTCGGGCGGGTGCGCTCCCGCCGCCGGCTGCGAGCGTCGGCCGAACGTCCGGGAGCATCGTGAAATAGGTGCCGCCGGTCGCGAGCGCGAGGCGCTCGAGGTCGAGCGCCCCGTCGGGATCGACCTGCAGCTCGCGCGACTCGCCCCGCGCAGCGAGCACGAGCCGCGTCGCGCCACTGTCGTCCTCGGCTCCGCCGGTGAAGCGCAGCTCGTCGTCCGGACCGGCGGGCACGCGCGCCTGGTAGAGACCTTCCGCGCGCACGTGCATCTCGATCCGCTCGCCATCGTCGCCGCCTGCGAGAGATGCGCGCAGCCAGGGGGGTCCCGCGCCAGGGCGCAGGCGGCGTGCCGTCACGACGGCGCTCGGCCCCTCGCGCACGACGTCGAATGCGTACGGCTCGCGGGTGTCGGCCGCCGTGCGTGCGAGCACGCGCGCGAGCCACGGCCCGTAGCCGTCCCAGTCGCGCCAACCTTCGGTCCCCGCTCCGGTCGGCTCCGTCATCAGCGCGGTGGCGCGGCCGAGCCCGGGCTGCCACGTCGCGAGCGCGGGATGGCCCTCGCTCTCGGTCTCGAGCAGCACCTGCGCCGCTGGGCGTGCGCGTGTCTCGACGTAGCCGGCGAGCGGCGGAACTGCGCTTGGGTCGACGTTCCCCCACCACCCGGCGCCGCCGCGCGCGCGCACGGGGTGCGTTCCGGGGCGGTAGGCGGGGAGCTTCGCGCTCGTCGGCTGCTTGAGCAGGATCTCGGGCAGATTGAAGCGATTCGGCACGTTGTAGAAACGGCCCTTGCCCCAGTTGGCGAGGGAGACGAGGAACTCCGAGTGCGCTTCCGGACCCACGAGCACCGTCGAGGTCGTGATGCCCTTCTCCGCCATGCGGCGCAGGAGCGACTCGAACGCACCGGTCTCGACGCCGCCATCGGTCAACACGAGTACGTGCTTGTAGCGCGTCTGCACGTTCTGCAGCGCGTAGAAAGCTTCCTCGATTGCGGGCAGGATCACGGTGCCCCCGCCGGCGTCGAGACGATTGAGAGCGCGTTCGAGCTCGATCGAGTTCGACGCGGGCTGGATCGGCGCGGCCCAGTGCTTGGCGCCGTAGAACTCGACGATGCCGACCTTGTCGTGCGGCAGGAGGCGCCGAATCGCGAGGCGCGAGACCTCCTTCGCGAGCTGCACGCGGTTGCCACCCATCGAGCCGGACGTGTCGATGATGACGACGAGCGTCGTCGACGGGTCGCGCTTCTCTTCCTTCTGCTGAAACTCGACCGGCAGCACTTCGGCCAGCGGTGTCTCGTGCCATCCGCCGGGCCCGAACGAGGCCGCTCCGCCGGACATGAAGAAGCCGAGCCCGTCCTCGACGACCGCGCGCGCGAGCTCGCGCTGGAACGCCGCGGGCACGGCGTCCGCGCGTTCATCGTCGAAGAGCACGAGGTCGTAGGTCGCCGCAAGGCTCGAGCCGGCGTCGGTCGGCGCGGCGCCGGTGTCGATCTCGAAGCCGCGGCCGAGCAGCTCGGCGAGCCGCGCGGCGCCGCCGCGGACGCGCCCGCCCATGTAGAGCGCGCGCAAGGGATCCTGCACCGCGAACGTGCGTGCGAGGCGGTCGTTGACCGTCAGCGGGTTGGTACCCGCCCGCACTTCGAGATCGACGGACAGCTCGAGGAAGCCCGCCTCCTCGGGTTCGAACTCGAACAGAAAAGCCGCACGGCCATTCGCCTCGGTGCTGCGTCGTTCGATCTCACCTCCCGGACCGGACAGGGCGACGTCGAAGTCGGTCGCGCTGCCCGCCACCTCGACGAGGATGCGCGCCGTGTGCCCGACGCGCAGTGTCTCGAGCGTCTCGAGCGAGATCGGGAAGACGTCGTCGGTGCGCGACGTCTGGAACGTGTGCACGGGCACTCCGCGAGCGGTCAGCTCCTGGACGACGGCTCCCCAGCCGTCCTCGGTCGCCAGCCCGTCGGTGAACAGCGCGATAGCGCCCGGGTCGCCGGCGGGTAGCATGTCGAGGGCAGCGGCGAGCGCGGTGCCGAGGGGCGTGCTCGCGCCGTCGCGCGCCAACGCGCGATCCACGGCCGCATCCGTGGGTCGCACCGGCGCGGTACCGATCTCGACGATCCGCGCATCGAGCTGGTCCGCCAGTCCGCGCGCGAAATCGTTCGCGCGCGCACCCGGCACGCCGACGCTCGGCGATTGGTCGACGACGACCGCGTAGCGCGGCTCGGCCTCGTCGAGCAGCGTCACCGGTCGCGCGAGCGCGAGCACGACCGCGGCGATCACGACCGAACGCAAGAGCCCGTGCCCGACGTCGGTCACCCGGCGCGGCACGAACCACGCCACGGGGACGAGCAGGAGCAGGAACAGGAGCTCGGGCTGGAGGAAGGACATCAGGGCACGCGCTCCGTGCGGTACAGGATCCACTCGAGCGCCAGGAGCAGGAGTGCCACGAGCACAAGCCACGTCACAACGTCGAACCCATCGGCGCCGGGCGCGCGCGTCTGGCCTGGGGAGATCTCGGAAACGGGACCGCGCGTCGTGTCGACGTCGACGAGTGACGCGATGAGCATCCCGTCTTCCGCCGCGGAGAACGTGTCCACGAGCGGCGGCGTGAACGCAGCGCCGAGGGGGTCGAGCGAGGCGCCCGCGGAGTTGACGTGTGCCTCTCGCGCCTGCGCGACCGGGCGACCGGCTGCGACGAACGGAACCGGATCGGACGCGTCCGCCAGCCAACGCACGCTGCGAGCGACGAACAGCGGAAAGGCACGCGAGCGCGTGAAGTCGTACTCGTCGGACAAGAGCTCGGCCCAGATCCGCACGCCGCGCACCTGCGCCGGCTGCAGGCCGACCTCGATCGGCCGCGCCGTCTCGCTCGCAAGCTCGGTCACGTCGATTTCGGTCAACCCGAGCGTCTCGAGGACCCCGGTCAGCTCCTCTCCCGCCTCGCCGCTCTCGTGTAGCACGACGAACGCCTCGCGCTGGCTGTCCATCGCGACGAGCTCCAGCGCGGGGACGGCGCCGCCATCCGCGGTCAGCGCCGGCTCCCCGGCCAAGCGCACGACGACGTCGGGCTCCGCGTCGTCGAGCACGACGCCACGGTCGAGCGACAGCACCGGCCCCAGGGCTTCGGCGACCGCCGGCGAGAGCGCGACGCGGATCGGCGCGAGCACCGGCAGGCGCAGTGCGGCCACGTCGTCGAGCGCGAGGGCGTCGGTGTCCGCGAGCCGCACTTCGAGCCTGCCACCGGTCGCGGGCACGTCGCGCAGCGTGTAGGTGCGCTCGTCCTGGTCGCCAGTGGTCTCGGCCGCGAGCCCGAGCGGCGCACCGTCGACGGTGAAAGTGAGCGCCGGGTCGGCGCCGCCGCGCACCGCGGCGAGGACGTCGACGCAGTCGGGGCGCGCGGAGCGTGCAGGTCGCACACCGAGCGCCGTGATCCCGGCGTTCGTCGAGGGAGCGCCGGGCTCCGGCCCGGCGCGCCTAACGTCGACGTGGTCCGCGAAGAGCGCGCGAAAGTTCGACGGAACCCGGGCGTCGCCGACGACGACGGCCTCCAGCCCGCGCTCGGGATCGGCCGCCGCGGCCGCGCTCCACAGCGCTCTCTGCACCGTCGCGGGCGCCGCGACTGGGGTGCGCCCCGCGAGCCGCCGCTCGAGCAGGAGCGCCTCCTCCCCAGGCGCGAGGAGCGTGCGCGGGTATTCGGCGCAGTCGACGACGCGCGTCCGCGAGCGCGGGAGCGTGGCGACCTCGTCGCGCAACGTCGCGAGCGCCGCATCGAAACGTCCGGGCCACGCCATGCCCGCCGAACGGTCGAGCAGCACGACGTACTCCTTGCCGCCTCCGCGCTCGGTTCGTGGACCGGCGAACGCGACCCACAGCAGCCCGGCGATCGCGACGAACAAGAGGTACGCCAGCGGATGGCGGAAGCGCTGCACCAGGACGCGCGCCCGCGCTTCCTCGATCGCCTCGCGCCAGAACAGGACGGTCGGAACCTCGACCTCACGGTGGCGAACGCGGAGCCTCTGCAGGAGGAACAGTGCACCGGCGAGCGCGGCGAGTCCGAGCAGGACGAGCGGCGCGGAGAGGAGCCCGAAGCTCATGTAGGACCTCCCGGGTGCGAAACCTCGTACGCGCCGGTTTCGAACAGAGTCGCGAGCTGGGGCACGACCGGTTCGTCCGTGTCGAGTCGCAGAATGCCGGCACCGCGCTTGCGCGCGAACTGCGCGAGTGCCTTCTCGAAGCGCTCGTACGACTCGGTGTAGCGCTCGAGCACGGCACGGGTGATCGACACGTCCGCGCCCGCGCCGCTCTCGCAATCGCGTAGGCGCAGGTCACCCTCGAGCTCGGGCGCGCGATCCGAGGAGCGCACGAGCTGGACGAGCAGCAACTCATGGCGCACTCCGCGCAAGGCACGCGCGACGGCCTCGATCCCGGCGGCGTCGAAGAAGTCGGAGACGACGACCACGAGACCGCGGCGCAAGCGCAGGGAGCCGAAGCGCTTGATGCTGTTCGCGAAATCGGTTCCGCCGCCGGCGGGGGGCGGCTCGAGCGACGCGAGCCGGTGGGCGAACTTCATCAGCCGACCGCTCCCCGCCTGGGGGGCGACGAGCGTCTGGAGCTCGTCCGCGAAGGGGAAGATCCCGACGCTGTCGTGCTGACCGAGCCCGATCGAAGTGAGCGCCAGCGTCGTCCGCAGGCCCGCGAGGACCCGCGGCGGCTCCTCGAGCCACGCGCTGCGCGACACATCCGGCAGAAGGTAGAGCGGCAGGTCCTCGAGTTCCTCGAACAAGCGCAGGAACACCCGGCCCAAACGGCGGTAGATGTTCCAGTCGACCGAACGCAGGTCGTCGCCGGCCGAGTATGGCCGGAAGTCGCGGAACTCGATCCCGTGCCCCATGTCGCGCGAGCGCTGGTCCGCGAACCGGCCGCCGGCCGGGACGCGGCGCGCGACCAGTCGCAAGCGCGCGACCGACTCGAGGAACTCGGGATCGAATAGCTCGTCGAAGGGAATCGGGCCCGTTCGCACCATGGACAGATCAGTCTTCGCCGCGCGGCGGAGGCGTCGCTTCCAGCACGGCGCGGACGACGTCATCGGTCGTCACGCCGTCGGACTGGCCGTGGAAGTTGATCAACACGCGGTGGCGCAGCGCCGGCAGGGCGATCGCTCGCACGTCGTCGGTCGAGACGGCGAAACGGCCCGCGAGCAGCGCGTGGACCTTGCCCGCCAGCAGGAGCGCCTGCGCGCCACGCGGACTGGAGCCCAGCGCCACACACTCGCCTACGATCGGCGGCGCGTAGTCGCTGCCCGGCTGCGTCGCCATCACGAGGCGGATCGCGTGGGCCTGGGCGTGCTCGGGCACGGGCACGGAGCGCACGATCTCACGCATGCGCATGATGTCGCGCCCCTTGGCGACCGACTTGACCTTGGCGGTCTCGACGCCCGTCGTGCGGCCGAGGATCTCTCCGTAGTCGGCCTCGACCGGGTAGCCGACGACCAGCTTGAAGAGGAAGCGGTCGAGCTGGGCCTCGGGCAGCGGGTACGTCCCCTCCTGCTCGACCGGGTTCTGCGTCGCCATGACGCAGAAGGGTTCCTTCAGCGCGATCTGGCGGCGGCCGATCGTGACCTGCTTCTCCTGCATCGCCTCGAGCAGCGCGGACTGCGTCTTCGGCGTCGCGCGGTTGATCTCGTCGGCGAGCACGAGGCTGGAGATCAGCGGGCCCTCTTGGAACGTCAGCTCGTGGCCACCCTCTTCGTTCTCGACCATGACCGACGTGCCCAGCACGTCCGCCGGCATCATGTCGGGGGTGAACTGAATGCGCGAGAAGTCCAGCGCCAGCGCCTCGCCGAGCGCGCGCACGAGCATCGTCTTGCCCAGACCGGGAACGCCCTCGAGTAGGACGTGGCCGCCCGCGAAGAGTGCCGCCAACACGCCCTCGATCACGTCCTCCTGCCCGACGATCACGCGTTGGACTTCGGCCTTGATCTTGTCGTGTGTCTTGCGAAACGTCTCGGCATCGGCCTGCGCCTTCTTGGCGGGCGATGCGACCTTTCCGGCCATGGTTGTCCTTCGTTCAGCTGTCTTTGCCGCGTAGCGACAGGAAATAGGCACGCACGAGGTCGCGCATCCACGACTCCATCTCGGGCCGTCCGACGCGCCCGACCGGTCCCTCGCGCGGAGCACGCGCACTGGCGTCGACGGTCACGGACTCCTCGGGCCGGGGCTCGATGCGTTCCTGGGTGATCTTGTTGCGTCCGGGGTTCGGCTGACCCTTCACCCGGTCGGGTACCGGCACGCCGAGCACGAGCGAGGCGGTGCCGCGCGACTTCTTCGGCTGCGAAGGGCCGCCGCGTTGGTTCGCGTCGGGGTTCTTCTGGTTGCCGAAGCCGATATTGAGGTCGCGACTCACCGGTGGCTTGCGGTCGCGCAGGGCCGGCTGAACGCCGCCGCGCGACTCTTGATCCTCGTCCTCGTCCTCAGCGTCCTCGTCGTCCTCGAGCTCGGACTCCTCCTGCGCCGGAACCTGGTCCTTGCTCGACCAGGCGGACGCCGCGGGGTTCTTGGACGACCCGCGCGACGACCCGCGGCCGGCGGTCGCACCCGAGTTCTCCTCGGACTTGCGCTTGCGTTGCTCGGCCTCCGCGCGCTTCTTCTTCGGCTTCGGAGGCTTGACCGCCTCCTTCTTCATCGGCTCCTTGGGCGTCGACGTCTGGGCCTGGTTCGAGGGGGCGCCGCGCGATTCGGTCCGTCCGCTCGCTGCCTGCGCGTCGGCCGAGCGACCTTCGCCCGTCTTGCCCTCGGAACGCTTGGCGTCCTCCGACTCATCCGAGCTCGCGTCGCGACGCTCCGCCCCGTGCTCGCCGCCGGCGGCGGGTGTACGTCGCGGCGCATCCGGCACCGCGAGATCGGGCAACACGGGCGGCTCCGCCTCGACCTCGTCGCGCGTCTCGCTCGCGGTCGGCCCCGCGTCCGAGGCGTCGGCGACGGTATCGTCCTCGGATGCCGTGATCCCTGCCGGTCCCCAGATCCCGAGTCCGACGGCCGCGACCAAGAGGAGCAGACCCGCCGCGAGACTCGCGCCGCTGCGGCCGGCAGGACGCCAGAGGGGAACGAAGCCCAGGGGCTCGGCCCGCAGCGCGTTCTGGATGGCGTCCTGCGCATCGTCGACCGCGGCCTCCATGAAAGGCGAGCGGTCCGCGATTCCCATGAACTCGTCGGCGGTCTGCAGGCGCTCGCCGCTGCGCACGGCGTGGTCCATAGCGGCGAGCGCTTCACTGCGCGCGGTCGGTGACCGGCGCGCGCGCGCACCTTGCACGAGCACGTACAGAGCCGCGAGCGGGATGAGCAGGAGCGCCAACCCGATCGAGCGTGGCGACCGGCCGGCGACCACGAGGGCGAGCTGGCCGGCGAACAGGATTCCTCCGACGACGAGAAATGCGACCACGGCGCGCTCGGCGGCGCTCGACGCGGCGCGGCGGCCACGCATCGCCCCGATGCGCTCGGAGGCGCGCGCCGCGATCGTGTCGAGTCGGGCGTGCAGGACGGCGGGATCGACGTTCACTGGGTGCGCTCCTCGGGGCCTTCGGGATCGATCTGGATCGCCTGCAGCACCTCGCCCGTCCGTGCGTTGCGGATGCAGCCGACGAGACGCACCTGTGCCGGGTCGATCGCCGTCGACATCCGCACGACCGAACCGCCTCCGTCCGCCTCGAGCTCGTCGAGGAACGCCACGTTGGCCTGGACGATCGCGCCGAGGTCCACTGTGAACGGAATGGCCATCGATTCGTCCGTCGGGCGGTAGGCCGTGTCGACCGCGTCGAGCAGCGACGCGCGCGCAACCATGCGGTGCACGACGACTTCGGTCTTGCCGGGGAAGAGCACGGCGCGCTCGGCGAGGATCAAGTTGACGTCCAGCTCGTCGCGCTCCGGCCCTTCGATCGTGAACGTCCCGGACAACGCACCGTCCGCCCCGAATCGGGCGTCGAGCTTCAGGGCGTACGACGACTGCTCGAGCAACGCGAGCTGGATCGCCTTGCGACAGCGGTTGTAGATCTCCTCGCCGTCGCGCCAGCGTCCCGCGCCGGGCTGGGCCGCGGTGCCGTTGATCAAATGCATCGGACGCTCGATGCCGCGCACGTCGATGACGTGGTCGGAGAGCGCGTTGACCATCGGGTCGGGGTTCGGCTCGAACAGGTGGTACGACAGGAACGCGACGTTCTCTGGCGGGAAGTGGCCGAGCAGCCCCTGGTTGCCGAGCGCTCCGCCGATCGCCCCGCGGCTACCGTCGCCCATGTAGGCGTTCGTGAAGAACTCGACGAGCGCCACGCGGCCGGCAAAGTTGATCTCGTCCGCCTCGAACCGCGTCGCCGTGCC
The DNA here is from genome assembly GCA_024226735.1 of bacterium. GTDB lineage: Bacteria > Planctomycetota > UBA1135 > UBA1135 > JAAELL01. The sequence goes on from JAAELL010000137.1 coordinate 61,089, forward strand.
GAAGCCACGCACCTTGCCTTCGATCATGCGTTCGACGAGGTCGACCGAGAACGGGTCCTCGTCGGGCAGCATCGGCTGCACGCGCTCCAGCGCCTCGATCGCGGCGGGTCCGCTCTCGACCTTGATGCTGGCTTGGACGTAGCGCGAGAACGCGCGCTTGTAGCGCCCCTCGCTCTCGTAGTAGCGGCCGAGGTTCAGATTGACCATTCCGTCCTCGGGGATGCCGAACGCGGCCGACAAGAGGTGCCGCCAGGCGCGTCGCCCCTCACCGCCGGCGAGCAGCACCTCGCCCATCTTCGAGTGGACGTTGTGCACGGCCTCCGGGTAGCGGTCGTCACGCCCCGACGGGATCGCCAGCTCGCCGGCGGCGACCACCCAGCGCGGGAAGCCCTCATCGGCGAGGCCCGTCATCAGGTCGAGCAGCCGCGTCGCGCGCAGATCCTCCACCGTGGTGTCGCGGATCCACTCGAGCGCAACCTGGATCGCGTCCGCTTCCGGATCTTCGGAGAGCGACAGGTCGAGCAGCAGCTCGGCCGCCTCGTGCGCCAGCCGCGCGCCCTCGTGAGCCGCGAGGAACTCGAGCAGCGGCTCGGGCTCCTCGTCGACGCGTGCACGGAAGAAGGCGAGGTCCGCCTCGGGAAACTCGGCACGCGCGCGCTGGGTCAGCTTCGCCAGTCGGTTCGTGCGGTCGACCTCGACGCGAAAGTGCTTCAGAAACCCCAGCCCCGTGACGCCCGCGACCGAGTCCGGATGAACGAGGATGACCTCTTCGGGCCGCAGCGCGACGAACTTCGCGACGTCGATTCCGCCCTCGATCGTCAGTGGCCCGATGTCGCCGGCAGGCTTGCCGCGCTCATCACAGACGGTAGCGTCGATCCAAGTGTCGTAGCGGGCGGAGCCGATGGCGAGCGCCGCCGGTTGGCCGTCGCCGTAGCGCACCGGGAGCCACGCCATGCCGCCCTGCAGCGTGATCGGAACGTTGGTCGTTCCCTCCACGACGGGCGGCGGCTCCGTGTCGCGCGCGCGCGGCGCGGAGAGCTCCATCACTCCTTCGGCGACGTCGAACACGACGTGGTAGTTCTCGAGCACCTCGGCACCGATCACGCCGACGACGGCGTTCTCGCCGAGCTCGGCCGCGTGGTACTTGGTGAATTCCTCGAGAAAAGGCTCGTCACCGTGCTCCCGCTTGGGCACGACGAGCTCGAAGCCGGGCAGGTGCAGCGTGACCGGAATGGCACGTCCATCGGAGGTCTCGATCCGCAGGCCCGCGGCAGCACGGTTGTGCAGCTGCATCCCGCACGCCGTCTCAAACTCGACGAACAGATTGACCGGGATACGGCGCGAGGGGCTCGACGCGTCGCACGAAACGACGAGCTTGCCCGCGACGACCCGCACCGGAATCCGTCCAACGCCGTCCTGGGCGAGAGCGGCCGCCACAGTCGATCCGACGCCCGCGATTGCGGCGAGCACATAGCGCCCCAGGAGCGCAACCGGTACAGGACTCATGGGCATTGGCTCATGGGCACATGGGGACGACGCCTCCGCGAGGCATGCTCACGAAGGCGCGAGAAACGGGGGGGAGCCAGCCGGACGACTCCGGAGAGATTGCCGCGTGAACCGCGGAGTTACTCCGGGCGCCCGTCGGACGACTTCGCCAGGACGGGCTTCCCGGCGATTTCGCCGAAGGCCCAGTTGTCCGCTGTCATGGTCACGTCAATCTCGGCGCTGGCCGGTACGCTCACGGCGACCGGAACGAAAGCACGGCCTCACGACGAGCCGGGGAACATCGCCTTGGCGAGCTCAGTCCCGGCTTTGAGCTCTTTGATCGTGAACTCCGGTGACTTGCCCACGGGATCCCAGACACGGTACTCCTCGCCGGCCTTCCCGAAGTAGGTGACATCGTCCGGACGGATGACGACCTGGCCACCGTTGCGCGCGTAGCGGAACTCGGCCTTCACCGGACCGCCCCACGCGAGCGACGTGCGCTCGCCGCCCGTGACGTCGATCTCGCCCAGACGGCCGGGCTTGACGTAGGCGACCGACTTGCCGAGGCCCAGCTTGCCCGAGTGCAGGCTGTACGTCTGGGCCGGTACACGGATGCCCTTCTTGAAGCTCGCCAGGTCGAAGCTGAACTGCCGGTCCGCGCTGCGCACGACCGCCGACAGGAGCTTCCCGTCGGTCTCCAAGCCCGAAGCGAGATCGAGCACGCCGACCTCACCCGTGTACGGCTCGAAGTCGATACGCGACCCGTCCGGGGCGACATCGATCTGGTACAGCACGCCGCCGACGTTCACCGCGCGCGAGAGGAACGTCGCGAACTTCGAGCGACCGATCGTCATCGCGTCTTGACCGAAGCCGTCGTAGCGACCGTCGTTGTTCTGATCGATCAGGCGCACCTTCGTCTCGCCGATCTTGCCGACCTGCGCGCCGGACGCCGCGAAGTGCCAGCCCTTGCCACTGTCGACGAGGCGCGCCGCGTACTGGAACGGCTTGCCGTCGGTGCCGGTGCCGGTGAGCGTCACCATCGCGGAGCGCTCGCCCGTGGCGTCATCTTTCTTGCCGGCGACACGCACGTCGGGCGTGCCATCCCCGTCGGTGTCGACCACGAGCGCCGTGCCGTCGAGCTCAGCCCCGAACGACTCCCCGCTGCAGGAGACGGAAGAGAACCCGCCCGACACCCGGGCGAACTGCTCCGCGGGCAGGACGATATCCCACTTGCGGTAGGTCTTGTACTCGAGCTCGATGCTGCCGCCACCGATGGGTAGCGCCTGCGGGGCGAGGCTCAGAATGGCGCTGGCGAGGATCATGACGGACTCCAGACGCGGTTCGAAGGACGGATCGATGCCTGAATCCTACCAATCGGGCCACGCGAGGAGAGCCTGTCGCGGTACTCCCCCACAATTCGTGAACATGAATCGTGCACAGAGACAAATAGGCGGGGGCGATCCCGGGAGCGTGAGCCCACCTGGATCGACTGCCCCCCCGCCCAAAACGCGGGCTGTCTGTCAGTCGGAGAGCGCCAAGCGGGCGTCCCTGCACTGCTGGAGACGTCCGAGCGGCTCGATCACTTGTTCCACGAGGATCCGGCGTGCCTCGGGGTTCTCGAAGAGCCCGACCGTCTCGAGGTGCTGGACCGCCCGGTCCGCGGCCTCGACGCGATCGAGGAAGAGCTCCCGCCCGCAAGCCGTACCCGGCGAGAGCGGACCGAGTGCCCGTTCCTCCAAGATCAGACGGTCGACGTGCTCGGCCATGCGCTCCACGGCGTCGAGCTGCGCGACCTCGTGCTCGGTGAGCTCGCGCGCCGTCTCGATATCAACCTGCGGCGGAGCGGTCGCGACGACTGGCGTCGCCGGTTCCACCGCAGCACATCCCGCGGCGAACCCCGCGGCGATGACGAACCGATACAAACTGCCTCCTTCTATCTCCGTCACGCGACCGTGAGGCCGCGTTCCCCCCATTCTCCTCGGCTGTATCTTCGGCTTGCGGGGGTGGCGGATTTGAGCGGAAGCGACAATACGGTGTCGCCGATCAGTCGTCGTCTTCGCCGTCCTCGGACTCGGCCGAGCGCCAATAGCGCCACGCGTCGGTACGCTCCCCGGCGTCGAATCGGCCCTCGGCCATCAGCTGGCCGGTGTCGCTCCACATCCGCTGAGAACCGTTGGGCATCCCGGCGTCCAGCTCCGTCTCGGCGTGCTTGAAGCCGTTGGAGAAGAAGCTCGTGTGCTTGCCGGGCACGCCCCCGACGTACTCGATCTCCCACGTCTTCGCGCCTGTCGAGTCCCAGCCGACGTGCACTCCTTCGCGCTGGCCCTCGTCGAAGAGCCCTTGCTGGCGCAGCTTGCCGTTCGGGTGGTACAGCGATTGGTCGCCGTCGAGCACGCCGCCAACATAGTGGCCGATCATCGTCACGCGCCCCTCGTTGTCCCACAGGGTGCGCAGGCCCGTCCACTCGTCGGCGTGGAAGAAGGCCTCCTCGACGAGGATGCCCTCGAAGGACCAGACCCGGTGCATGCCCGCGCGCAATCCATCGCCGTCGTACGACATCTCTTCGCGCAACAGACCCGTCTCGTCCCAGGTGCGGTGCGCGTCGACCCGATTGCCAAGCACCCACGCGCCTTGCGCCGCGACCCGACCGTTGCGGTGGTGCGACATGTGGAGACCGTTCTCGAGTCCCGCTGAGTAAGACCCGCGCTCCTGCTCCTGTCCGCCCTCGAACCACCACGTCCACGCGCCCTCGCGTAGGCCGTTCTCGTACGCACCGTACCAGATCGGGGCTCCGTTCACCGTCCACGCAGACCAGGCCCCGTCACGCCCGCCCTCGGACACGTCGGTACGAGCGGGCTTCAAGCCATCGGTCGTTGGGAGGCTGCCGCCGTCGAATGCGCCTTCGAGCTGCAGCTGTCCATTCGGGTACCAGAACCGCCAGCGGCCCGTCGGCTGTCGAGCGCCGTTCTCCGCCACCGTCGCGGTGCCGAGGTAACGCATCGGGCCGCTCGCGTACTCGGAGCGACACTCGACCGTCGCCGGACCGCATCCGACGCACGCGAGACCGATGGCAAGGAGAGCAGGGAGAGGTCGCAGATGAAGGATCGAGGAGCTCACAGGAGAGATCCGTTGGTTTCGGCATTCCTTACCCCGAATCTATTGCTCGTCCCAAATCTCGCTGAACGCACCTCTCAGAGCGAGCCACGCGCCGCCAGCCGCAGACACGCCTGGACCCGCTCCCCCTTGCGCCTGAGGTCGAAGACGATCTCGTCCCCCGGTCGCTTTCTGTCGATCACCGCGTCGACGTCGTCACGCGACGCGACCGGCTGCCCGTCGACGCCTACGATGACGTCCCCGATGTAGAGCCGCTGCGAGCCCTGGCTCGACATCGAGCGCACGTCGGCCTGGTGCGCGGGGCCGCCGATGGCGACCTCGATCACGACGACCCCGAACTCGATGTCCTCCTCCTCGCTGCGCGACTTGCGCAGCAGCTCGCGGCTGCACATGTCCGGGGCCAGCACCATGCCCAGCTCGGGCCAGTCCTGGAAGCCCTCGCGGATGATGCGCGGCACCTCGTTGTTGATGATCTCGACGGGAACGGCGAACCCGACCCCCATGCTCGTCTCGCTCTCGATGTGGATCGCCGTGTTGATGCCGATCAGATTCCCCGACGAATCGAGCAAGGGCCCCCCGGAGTTGCCGGGGTTGATCGCCGCGTCCGTCTGGATGACGCCGAGGATGTCGACGCCGCGCCGCGAACGGATGTGGCGGTGCAGTCCGCTGACGACGCCGGACGTCAGAGTCTGGTCGAGCCCGAACGGGTTGCCGATCGCGTAGACGGACTGACCGACCGAAAGATCGTGCGACGTGCCCACGTCGATCGCCGGGAGGTGATCGCGCGGCGCCTTGATCTGCAGGACCGCGAGGTCCCAGGCGGTGGCGAGGCCGACGAGCTCCGCTTCCCAGCGCGTACCGTTGGACAGGCTGACGAAGCCGCGCGTGCTCCCGACGACGACGTGTGCGTTGGTGACGATGTAGCCGCGGTCGTTCCAAATGAAGCCCGAGCCACTGCCCGGGCGATCGGCACTCCCGACGACGGGGCCTCCGAGGCTCTCGTCCCTCTCGGTCGTGACGTGAACCACCGAGCGCGACGCGCGGCGGTAGATGTCCATCGTGCGTTGCTCCGACTCGGTCAGTGCACCGCGCAGCGTCACCGGACGGGGGCGCTGGAGCGCGGCGACGTCGTCGTGCCCTCGGTCCGACAAGTCGACGCGGTCGGTGAGGTGGAGCACACCCAGCACGAGCGCGGTCGTCGCGACGAAGACCGTCCCCCCAAACACCCACGGATTCGAGAAGACTCGGTGGGTGCCGTTCGCTTCTCGGGCCGGGTTCGGGTCGGACATGATTGGATCTCAGCGTGTGCGGGACACGACCTTCCTCAAGAGCGCGCGAAGCTTGCCGGGCGGAGCAGGCTCGACGCCGCGAAAGGCGGCGTCGATCGCGGCGCACTCGGCCGGTTCGAGCTGGACCGCACCGGCCGCCGCGTTCTCGCGCGCCTGGGCCGCGGAGCGCGCGCCGACGAGGACCGCGGTCATGCCGGGCTGCGCGATCGTCCAGGCGAGGACGGTCTGCCCGATGCTCGCCCCGTGGCGCTCCGCGATGGGCGCGACGACGCTGTCGAGGATGTCGTTGACGCGACTACGGAACGCCGGCTGGAACGTTGGCCGCTTGTTGCGCGCATCTCCGGGCGGAAAGCGTCGATCCGCCCGTACGCTTCCCGTCAACAGCCCCTGCTCGAGCGGGGAGTAGGCGAGGACGCCGACGCTGTGCTCGCGCGCCCAGGGCAGAACGTCGGCCTCGATCCCGCGCGCGACGAGGCTGTATTTGGGCTGGTCGGAGGCGAGCGGTACGGCTCCCAGGGCGCGCTGGGCCTCCTGCATTTGTTCGACCGTGTAGTTGGACACACCGACGGCGCGAATCTTGCCCTCACCCACCAGCGCGGCGAGCGCTCCCATCGTGTCTTCGATCGGGGTCGTGGGATCGTGCCAATGGACCTGGCACAGGTCGATGCGCTCGACGCCGAGGCGCGCGAGACTCTGCTCGACCTCCCAGCGGATCGACTCCGGCCGTGAGTTGCGGTAGATGGTGATCGAATCACCGTTCCCGTCCTCGGTCTCGAAGAACCGATCGCCGTCGGTGAGGTCCCAGCGCAAGCCGACTTTCGTCATCACGACGACCTCGCCGGTGCGGCCGGCGATCGCGCGACCGACAACCTCCTCGGAGCGCCCGAATCCGTACACCGGCGCCGTGTCGATGGCGCTCGCACCGGCGTCGATCGAGGCGCGGATCGCTTCGATCGATTGTTCGTCGTCCGCGCCGCCCCAGCACCAGCCCCCGATCGCCCACGCGCCGAAAACGATGGGCGGGATCGAGAGGTCCGTCTCCCCGAGAGTCCGCAACTGCATCGCCGCATCGTACACCAGCGGCGATATGGTCTGCGGCTCGCCGCCATGATCTCGACCTCGCGTGAACTCCGAGCCCTCGCCACGCTGGCGATTCCGATCGTCGCCACGAACATCGGCATGCAGGCCATGACGACGGTCGACACGATGATGGTCACGCGCATCGGCAAGGAGGCGCTGACGGCCGCGGGCGTGGCGAACGTGTGGATCACGGGGACGGCGCTGCTCGCGATCGGCATCCTGATGGGGCTCGACCCGATCGTGACGCAAGCGCACGGCGCGGGCGACGGCGCGCGCGCCGGCCGCGCGATCCAGCGTGGACTCGTCGTGTCGCAGCTCGTCGGCATCGGGCTCGGGCTCCTGTGGCTGCTGACCGAACCGATCCTGCTTCTCGCCCGCCAAGACCCGGACATCGCGCGAGAGGCGCACCGCTACACCCTCGTTCAGATTCCGTGCGTCCCGTTCTTCACGGCGTTCGTCGCGCTGCGCCAGTACCTGCAGGGGCGCGGGATCCTGGCGCCAATCCTGGTCGTGACGCTCGGCGCGAACGTGTTCAACGCGCTGGTCAACTGGATGCTGATCTTCGGTGCGCTCGGTGCGCCGCAGCTCGGTCTCGTCGGCGCCGGCATCGCGACGGGGCTGACGCGTTGCGTCATGTTCGCGGGCCTCGTGGTCGCGATCCGCATCGGGCGACTGCACGCAGATGCCTGGGTGCCGTGGAGCTGGCGCGCGATCGATCGCGCCGGCCTGCTCGAGATCTTGCGGCACGGGACGCCGGTCGCGATGCAGCTCTCGCTCGAGGTCTCGGCGTTCGGAGTGTCGACACTCATGTCCGGAGCCCTCGGCACGACCGCCGCGGCCGCGCACCTGATCGTGCTGAACATGGCAGGCCTCTCGTTCATGGCCCCGATGGGGATCTCGTTCGCGGCCGTCACGCGTATCGGCAACCTGATCGGCCGCGGCGACCACGCGCAGGCGCAACACGCGTCGTGGGTCGCGTTCGGCCTCGGCGCGGCGACGATGGGCTGCTTCGCGCTGGCGTTCCTCATCGGCCGTACGTTCCTGCCGTCGCTGTACGGGCCGGAGCGAGATGTGCTCGTACTCGCGGCGTCGATCATCCCGATCGCCGCAGCCTTCCAGGTCTTCGACGGAATCCAGGTCGTGGGCGGCGGCATCCTGCGCGGGATGGGCAACACGCTGCCGGCGGCGTGGTTCAACCTGTTCGGGTACTACGTGCTGGCTCTGCCACTCGCCTGGTGGATGGCGTTCCGCGCCGGCTTCGGGCTAGCGGGTGTGTGGTACGCGCTCGCGCTCGCGCTCGCGACGGTTGCCGTTCTGCTCGTCCTCTGGGTCCGGGTGCGCGGACCGGCGAGCGCCACCCAGCGAACGACTCAGCGAACGACTCAGCGAACTCTGTAGACCGATTCTCCGTCGGAGTCGACCGCTTCCTGGCCCGCATCGATCAGCGCGCGGATGCCCGCGCGGAGCGCCGGCCACGCCTCGCGCGGATCCTGCCCGCGGCGGAACTCGATCGTCAGGATCGGCACGCCCAAGTCGACACCGACGAGGGAGCCGAGCGAACCGGGCGTCGCGTAGCCCATGTCCGGCTGCACGTGCCAAGCCGACTCGACGGCGGCAGCAGCGTCTGCGAAGCGCTCGGCCTCGCGGCGCGCGGGACCGTCGAAGTTCACGTAGGGTCCGTTGCGCGCGGCGTGGAGGACGACGACGACATGCGGATCGAATGCGAGCAAGTCCGCGTGCACGGCCGCCGTCTCCGGCTCGCTCAAGGGGACCTCGCCCCGCGCCGGGTGGGAGGCGAAGTTGCGCGCGGGCCAGTTGCGGTTCAGGTCGACGCCGCGCACGTTGCGCCGCGAGCGGTGCGCCGTGCCGTCGGGGTTCGCGTCGCGCAAGAGACGCACGGACACGGCCGAGCGATCGAGCTCCATCGCGAGCAGATCGCTCAAGGGGTCGACGCTCTCGCCGCCGGCCCGTTCATCCCCGTGGATACCGGCGATGACGTAGATCCGCCGCGCACCAGAGCCGAACGAGGTCGCGACCAGGGGCCGGCGCTCGACGGAGAGCCCGATCGGGGCCCACACCCCGTCCGGGTTCGGTCCGGCATCCGATCCGCCCGGCCCCGAGCGCAGTGGGACGTGACCACATCCGGCCGTGAAGCCGAGAATCAGGGCCATCATGAAGCGGGCGATCGAGCGCATCGGGCCGGATAACGTAGCGCCGCGAGCGTCTCACTCCAGCTCCGAACACACACTGACGGCCTCTCGCGGCCCATTTGGAGGCCGGTGGCCGGCCCAGGTCCTATCCGTGCCTTATTATTTACCGCTCCCAGTCCCTCTCACTCTCACCCAAACTCTCCTCACATGAAGCTCACCACAGCTGTGCTTGCCGCACTGACCGTGTGCGGCGCGGCCTCGGCGCAACTGCCCGACGTAGCCGTCTCGCAGGTCGCCGGTGGCAACGACTGGAACTACTACGGAACGAGCGCCGGGATCGCCGCCTACTCGGTCGCGACCACCTCGTGCAACGTCGGCAACGTCCAGATCGACTGGATGGATCCCTGGGACATGCCTGTCATCGCACAGAACATGTTCCGCATCGTCGATGGGCACATCGAGCAGCTCGGCTACAGCTTCCTCAAGGACAGTTTCTGCGCCGTCAGCGAGCCCAGCTGCGGCAGCTGCTCGAGCACGCCGTGCGATACGCTCGGAGTCGGCTGCGCCGACACGTACTGGGCCGGACTCAACGACGGCCAGAGCGGCTGGGCGAAGTGGGGCGTCGATGCGAACCGCGGTGAGTGGTTCAGCATTCCGCCGGGCCCGTCGCAGGACAACGGCACGATCCGCGGCCGCCTGCAGGTCCAGACGTCCAAGCTCGGGACCTCGGGCGCCGTCTACTTGGTCGAGGGCCAGTACATCTCCGGTCACGACCAGCAGGCCGGCCTGGGCCAGAACAACCAGTCGTGGCGCTACGTCAACACCAACAGCGTCTCGAACCCGAGCAACGTCGGCGGGATGAATATGTACGAGCCCGGCATCTTCGCCTGGCAGGACACGCACTCCGACGTGCGCCTCGAGGAAGCCAACATCCTCGACGAGGGTGGATCCGGCATCCACGGGTTCATGTGGGTCGGCTCGCGGGCGACCGACCTCGGCAACGGCACCTACCGCTACGACTACGCGGTGCAGAACCTGACGTCCGAGCGCTCGGTCGGCTCGTTCCGCGTCGACTCGACGTCCAGCATGGGCACGGTGACGGACGAGCAGTACTTCGGCATCGACCACCACTCCGGCTCGCCGTACTCGGACGCAGCTTGGAGCGAGTCGCAGAACGCATCGTCGATCACGTGGGCGACCCAGACCTTCTCGCAGAACGAGAACGCGAACGCGATCCGCTGGGGCAACCTGCACGCGTTCAGCTTCGTCTCGAGCGCGCCGCCGCAGCAGAACGGCACCGTGACGGTCGGCATCTTCGAGCCGGGCAGCCCGACCGACCTGACGATCAGCGCTTGGGTCCCCGAGGCCAACGGCAGCCCGCCGACGGCGGACTTCACGGGCTCGCCGACGTCCGGCAACGCGCCGCTCAGCGTCAACTTCAGTGACTCCTCGAGCGGTCAAGTTTCGGGCTGGGCGTGGGACTTCGGCGACGGCGGCAGCTCGACGTCGCAGAACCCGAGCCATACCTACACCTCCAGCGGCACCTACACCGTCTCGATGACGGCTTCGGGCCCGGGCGGCGCCGACACGCGCACGCGCAACAACTACATCACGGTCAACGCGACGCCGCCGACCGCCGAGTTCTTCGGGAACCCGACGAACGGCAACATCCCGCTCAACGTCAGCTTCACGAACCAAGCGTCCGGCGAGGTGAACAGCTACAGCTGGAGCTTCGGTGACGGCAGCACGTCGAGCCAGGCGAACCCCTCGCACACCTACACGAACGCCGGTACCTACAACGTCTCCCTGACGGTCAGCGGCCCCGGCGGCTCCGACAGCGAGACCAAGAACGGCTACATCACGGCTACGGTCGGCGCTCCGGAAGCGGACTTCGCCGGCTTCCCCACCGTCGGCAACACGCCGCACACGGTGATCTTCTCCGACCTCACGACCGGCACCGCGACGAGCTGGAGCTGGAACTTCGGTGATGGTGGCACCTCGAGTGCTCAGAACCCGCAGCACACCTACAACACGAGCGGCGTGTTCAACGTCTCGCTGACGGCGACCGGCCCGGGCGGCTCCGACACCGAGACCAAGAACGGCTACATCACCGTCTTCTCGTCGCCGCCGACGTCCAACTTCTTCGGCAACCCGACTTCGGGTAGCGCGCCGCTGAACGTCGCGTTCACCAACACGGCATCCGGCGAGGTCTCGAGCTACAACTGGAGCTTCGGCGACGGCGCCACCTCGAGTGCACCCAACCCGAGCCACACCTACACGACCGCCGGGACGTACAACGTCGCCCTGACGGTCAGTGGCCCGGGCGGCTCCGACACCGAGACCAAGAACGGCTACATCACCGTCTCTTCGGGTGCGCCCTCCGCGGCGTTCTCGGGCTCGCCGACGAGCGGCAACGCGCCGCTGCCGGTGTTCTTCCTCGACGAATCCACCGGGACCGTCACGAGCTGGGCTTGGGACTTCGGCGACGGCGGCACGTCGACGCAGGCGAACCCCCAGTACACCTACACGCAGGGCGGTGTCTACACGGTCTCGCTGACCGTCACGGGTCCGGGCGGCTCCGACACGGAGACGCTGACGAACTACGTCACCGTCAACCCGGGGACGATCGGAACGAACTACTGCACGCCGAACCTGCCCAACTCGACCGGCAGCCCCGCGTCGATCGTCGCGACCGGCAGCACTGACGTCGCGGACAACGACGTGACGCTCACCGCGAGCGACATGCCGCTGAGCGAGTTCGGCTACTTCCTCGCGAGCCCGACCCAGGGCTTCATCCCGATGCCCGGCGGCAGCGCCGGCAACTTCTGCCTCGGTGGCGGCGGCATGCTCGGCCGCTACAACGGCAACGTCCAGAACTCGGGCGCGACGGGTACGTTCTCGATTCCGATCGACTTGAACGACATCCCGATCTCCGTGGCCCCGTTCTCGGTGGCGATCCAGCCCGGTGACACCTGGAACTTCCAGGGCTGGCACCGCGACGGACAGACGTCGAACTTCACCGACGGCGTCTCGATCCTCTTCCAGTAAGGACTCGAGACCTCTCCGTATCGCGCCGGCCGCGCCCTCAGGGTGCGGCCGGCGCTCTTTTTCGGTATTTCGTGCCGCGCCTCCACCACCAGTGGCGTCTTTGCCGCGGGCCGACGATGATCGGACAGGAGCCAAGACATGACCGCTGACAGCCTCGCACTCACACCCGAAACCCTCGCACAGCACGAGCCATTCCTGCGCGCGGTCGTCCGGGGCCTCCTCCGCGACGAGAACCAGCTGCAGGACGCCGTCCAGGAGACGTGGCTCCGAGCGCTCGGGCGCAGGCCGCGCTCGGAGACGACCACGCGCGGCTGGCTGCGCACGGTCGCGACCAACGTGGTGCGCGACGCTCGCCGCGGAGCGGCCCGGCGCGGCGTCCGCGAGCGAGCGGCGGCGCGCGCGGAGGCGATCGAGTCGACCGCCGAAACGGTGGAGCGCCTCGCGACCCAGCGCGAGGTCGTCGGTGCCGTCCTCGCCCTGCGCGAGCCTTACCGCACCGTCGTGCTCCTGCGCTTCTACCACGACCTGGCGCCCGCGCAGATCGCCGAGCGCGTCGACCGCAGCGCCGCGACGGTGCGTTCACAGCTCGCGCGCGCGCAGGCGATCCTGCGCGACGAGCTCGACCGGCGCGTCGAGGGCGGACGCAAGACGTGGATGCTGCTCGCGACTCCGACGCGCTCGGCGACGACGCTCGGCGTCCCTGCGCTGCTCGCCGGCGTAGGCGTCGCGTCCCTCGTCGGCTTCACGACGTGGAGCGTCCTCACCACGCCCTCGCCGCCGCGCGCGACCGACTCGCTCGTCGCGGCTCAGGGCGTCGCAGCCGCGGTCGAGACGCTGATCGAGCCGGCCGAGATCGCTCCCCCGGTCGATGTGCGCTCGCGAACCTCGATCGCACCGCAACAAGACGGCAAGCCCGGCGACGCGTCCCGGGCCGCCAAGCGCGCCAAGCTCGGGCGGCTCGACGTGCACGGACTGCTCGATCTCGCGGTCCAATCCCAGCGTGCCATCCGCGACAAGCTCCTGACGCCCGACAAGAAGTGGCTGAAGGAGAACGCGGCTCTGCTCGAGCTACCGAACACGGGTGTGTGTCGGCTCGTGTCCGGACGGGAGGACACGATCCCGCTGCGCGGCGGCGGGTCTTACTACTCGTTCGCGACGCTCAGCCACAGCTACGACGACGAGCCCGACATCTCGTACGGGCAGGGTGCCTTGGGCTCGGGCTTCTATGGCGGATCGACGGGCTTCTTCCTCGAGCTCGGGGATGTGCCGCTCGCGGAGCTGAGCTCGAGCCAGACCCGCCCGACCTGGCTTCCCGAAGAGCGCGCGAAGGGCTGGGACGTGCTCTGGAGTCCGATCACGCAGGACATGTTGCGAGACTCCGAGTTCCGCAGCTCGACGAGGGAGTTGACCGGTGGCCGGCGGACTCAGGTGGGCCGGACCTACCTGCTGCGCAGCGTCATGGACCGTGAGCACGACCACCTCGTGGCCCTGCGCGTCCTCGAGCGAAGCGACGACGCGGTCACGCTCGCGTGGCGCATCCTGCACGCTTGGCCGATGGCCGATGCACGGTCTGGCAACGGCCCGCGCGAGGGCGAGTACCCCGACGTCCCCGACGGACCGAAGTGGCTCGAGGACCTCTCGGTCGATCAGCTCACCGACCTCCTGCGGCGCATCCGCGAGCACGCGCAGCCGAAGCTGTTCGAGGTCCCCAAGGACCTCGCCAAGCGCTACGCAAAGGCCACGAAGACGAGCGAAGACAGCTTCGCAGTCACGGGCGGCATCGCACGCATCCTGCACCGCGGCGCCTGGCTCCCGATCGTCGAGCAGCGCGGGGGAGGCGCCTACTACTCGTTCCTCGAGCGCGACAACGAGTACAACGGCTACGCGGAGCTCGAGCTGCAGCAAGACCGTTACTCATCGGGTTTTGCCGGGAGCGACAAGGGCTATCTGCTCGACCTCGGTCCGCTGCCCTTCGAGTCGCTGCGCACCGTATTGAAGGACGGACCGCCCGAAGACCTGACCGAACGCCAACTCGAGGCGTGGGACTTCCTGTGGACGGTCCGCGCAACCGTCGACGACAACGGCCGGCGCAAGCTCAGCGACGCGGACCGCTCTCGGGCGGGCAAGCTCGGCGTCGACCGCGGCGTCCCCGCACTCCTGGGCAACACCTACGTGTTGCGCGCCGCGCGCTTCGACAACCACGACCACCTCGTCGTCTTCACCGTGATCGGGGCCGACGAGATCGGGCACACGATCGCGTGGCGCATCCTGAAGAGCTGGGCCGTCGAGCGCTAGCAGCTAGTGGTGTGATGCAGACAGTTGCGGTCTTATCCCGAGTTCGCGTGCATGCGGGCCGGGATACGACTGCGAATGGCTGAATCACGCCACTAGATCCCCTCCAACCTCCTATTTCCGTCCTTCCTCGACGACTAGCCGCAGCTACGACTTTCCCCCGAGCGTCGGCGATTCGGTC
>JAAELL010000138.1 GCA_024226735.1 bacterium
CCTGGCGTCGAGTGCCGCCGGCGAATACCTCGCGCAAATGGGCCTGCCCGAAGCAGACTTCAATTCCTACGCGACCCATCGCGGCGACCACCTGACCGCGCAACGCGCGACCTTCGCCAACCCCAAGCTGCTGAACGAAATGTGCCGCGACGACAGCGGCGACGTGGTCCAGGGTTCACTCGCGCGCATCGAGCCGGAGGGCGAGGTGGCGCGGATGTGGGAAGCGATCGAAACCTACATGGCGCGCGCACAGCCGCTGATCATCGTCGCCGGCGCCGACTACGGGCAGGGCTCGTCGCGCGACTGGGCCGCCAAGGGCGTGCGCCTCGCCGGCGTCGAGGCCATCGTCGCCGAGGGTTTCGAGCGCATCCACCGCACCAACCTGGTCGGCATGGGCGTGTTACCGCTGGAATTCAAGGCCGGCGAGACGCGCAAGACCTACGCCATCGACGGCAGCGAAATCTTCGACGTCGTCGGCGAGCGCAAGCCCGGCGCCGAGCTGACCGTGATCATGCAGCGGCGCGATGGCGAGCGCTTCGAAATTCCGGTTACCTGCCGCCTCGACACCGCCGACGAAGTGTCGGTTTACGAGGCGGGCGGCGTGCTGCAGCGCTTCGCCCAGGACTTCCTCGAAGCCGGGGCGGCGGTATGACGACGCCGGCGCAGATTCGTATTCCCGCAACCTATATTCGCGGCGGCACCAGCAAGGGCGTGTTCTTCCGGCTCGATGACCTGCCCGAGGCGGCGCGGGTCGCAGGCGCGGCGCGCGACAAGCTGCTGTTGCGCGTCATCGGCAGCCCCGACCCCTACGGCAAGCACACCGACGGCATGGGCGGTGCGACTTCGAGCACCAGCAAGACCGTAATCCTGTCGAAGAGCGCGCAAGCGGATCACGACGTCGACTACCTGTTCGGCCAGGTCGCGATCGACCGGGCTTTCGTCGACTGGAGTGGTAACTGCGGCAACCTCACCGCCGCGGTCGGCGCGTTCGCGATCTCCGGCGGGCTCGTCGAAGCCGACCGCGTGCCGCGCGATGGTATCGCCCGGGTACGCATCTGGCAGGCCAATATCGGCAAGACCATCGTCGC
>JAAELL010000139.1 GCA_024226735.1 bacterium
AAGCTCAGTGCGGTGCCCGTGTTCGCGATCCAGACGGCGTAGGAGTTACCGCTCGAATTGACGTTCTGCTGCCCATAGACCAGGAAGCCCTCGACGGTTGTCGTCGAGCTGACCCCGCTGACGGTAATCGTCTTGCGGTGCGATCCGCCGCCGCCACCGCCGTAGATCGCGGTGCCGGTCGCGGAAACGTTGCGCTCCCAGGTGTCGGCGCGGTAGCCGCCAAGCAGGCTGATCCCGTCCTGAACGGTGATCGATTCGTCGTACGCGCCGTTGGCCACCAGGACCTGCGAGCGTGCGCTCGAGACGGCTTCCCCGATGCCGAAGGAGATGGTCGCACACGGCAACCACGGATCCGTGCCACAGCCTGCGGTGTCGGCGGCTGCGGGATCGGATTCCGAGACGTAAATCGCGTCGGGGTCGAGCTGAAACTCGCAACCGTCGGCAAGCACTCCGTTCAGATCGAAATAGTCGATCAAACCGTCGCACGCCGGGTCGTCGGAGCCGACGGCGCAACAGACCAGCTCGCATTCAGGCTCGGCTCCGCCCGTGTTGCACTGGCCAAAAGCGTTCGGCTTGTCGAACAGCGCTACGCAGTCAAGCTCGCAGCCCGTGCAGGCGCGCGTACCGCTCTGCAGTCCCCAGCTTCCATCGGTACGCAAACCCCAGTAGGCCTTGCCGCAGACCACCTCGCCCGGGGTCGCGCCCGCGACATTGTCCGGCGCGGGGGTCATGTTCAGCAGGTCCTGCAAATCGCAGAGCGGCGAGCTGACCGGGGGGCCACCCGGCTCGACAAAGGACCCAGGCGGCGCGCCGGGGTTTGCGCCGCTCGCCAGACGTGCGCAGACTTCGGCGAAGCTCGGCAAGTAGGCCGTGGGGTCTCCCGGCGGCGCTGGTGAATCAATATTCCCGGCCGGAACGGGCAAGCAAACGAGCATCGACAAAAACACGATCGCGAGCGCGCGGGATGCGGTCTCGGCCGTCCGGTGACTGTACATTTGCTTACCTCCCGTGCGTGGGCCAATTTCGCCGACCCATTCTACCTTCACCTGATCATAGTCTCGCACCCTACGTTCACTTGCGTCGCGGCCCGGTGACTGGCTCACCGCTCCTGAGAGAACCTGTTTTTGGAGGCCCCCCCTCCAAGGCCGAGGAATACAGGAAAACCCTTTGCCGTGATCATTGCCGAAGATGGCCCTGTCGATCGAGCTGTTTTTCCGGTTCGCCATCATGCGCGGTGACGACACGATCACAGCCGGGACGCCGGGAACTCGTCGTAGTACCGATTGACGGCGTTGATCGTGCCGCAGATGTACAACGCGTCATCCTCGCGGAGTCGGAGGTCGGGGGACGAGTCCATCATCAGCTCGCCGCCGCGCTCGACGGCGACGACGCTACAGCGCGTCCGCTCACGGATCCGCGAGCCGAGCGGGTGCTCGCCGACGAGGGAGCCGGGGCGGGTCTTGACCAGCCGGATCCGTGGAAGCAGCGAGACCGTCTCACCGAGGACATGATGGGCGAGCAGTTGCCCGCAGACCTGGCTGATCGACAACGCGAAGTCGGCGCCGGCACGCTGGATCCGCTCTACGCTCGCCACCCGCTTGACGCCGACGATGATCGTGGCGTGCGGAGCAAAGTCGCGGACGACCGTCGCCGCCAGGTGCGCGGCGGTGTCGCTGTTCAGCGTCAGGATCACGGCGCGTGCGGAAGTGACGGCGGCCCGTTCGAGCGTCTCGCGCTCGAGAACGTCCCCGACGATGTCGACACCCGTGCGCTCGGCTGCATCGATCGTGCGAACGGTCTCGCCCGCATCCCGTAGCCAACCGACGATCGCCTTGCCCACATCGCCCAGGCCGGCGACGACGATCGGACCGTCCTGCGCGATCGGACGGGCCAGCTCCCCGAGCCGGCGCATGCTCTCGGCGCTCCCGGCGCCGACAAGGATTGTGTTCGCCTCGAGCGGCTGGTCGGCGTGGGGCGGCGAACGCAGCTCATCGTCCAGCCACTGCCCGACGATGTTGGCCCCGGTGCGCCGGCGGACGTCGGTCTCCGCCAACGTCCGGCCGACCAGGGGGCCGCCCGCGTTCACCCGCAGCTCCATCACCTCGATGTGGGGGCTGAGGGTCTCGACACCGGTCACCCGCGGGCTGATTCTGGCGCTGCCACGGGCTGCGATCGCGGCGGCCAGCATGTGGGCCGGGGTGAAGGTCGCGGTCGCACCGGCCAGCAGCGTCGGAGCGCGATGCCGACGGTCCCGGATGATCACGACGATCGGGCCCTTGAAGCCCTGCTCGCGCGCTTCCAGCGCGAAGACCGCGTTGGCGTCGTCCGCCCCGTTGGCGATCAACGCGCGCGCCCGGACCAGCGACCCGAGCTCCAGCTTTCTCTCGACCAGTCTGGCGTGGACGACCTGTCGGCCTGCCTCTTGCAGTCGGCGCGCCTCGGCCTCGTCCTCCTCGATCACCACCGACGGCACCCCGCGACTGTCGAGCTCGCCCAGCAGCGTGTCGACCTCCGGGCCGTAGCCGTAGATCACCACACCGTCCTCGAGATCCGGCAGCGCGTGGGGCAGCACCCCCTGGAAGCGCTCTTCGCCGAACGACTTATTGAACTTGTCGATCTGCAGCACGCCGCGTGTAGCACCGGCACGTCGAACCGCGGTCCCGCCGAGCAACGTCGCACATCCCTTGAGCGCGAGCGGCGTGAACAGGTTCAACACGAACGCGGTGAAGATCAGCACCGAGAAGGTCGACTGATCGATCGCACCATGGGCGAGAGCGAGCGAGGCCAGGATGAAGGCGAGCTCGGCCCGCCCGCACATCCCTACCCCGACCGTCAGCGCTTCGCGCCACGGCAGCCTCATTTGCAGCGCCATTCCCCCGGCGCTGAGGATCTGGCCGACGATCACGACGAGGGTCAATACACCCAGGAAGGCAAACCCGGACGCGCTGATGTCGAAGGTGATCGAGAAGCCGAGCGAGATGAAGAAAATCGGTCCGAGGAACGAGTAGGCGATGCCGTAGGCGCGATCCATCACCACGCGGACCAGGTTCGGGTGCGCGACCTTCTCCTCGAAGAACAGACCGGCGAGGTAGGCGCCGAGGATCATGTGCAGCCCGATCGCCTCGGCAAAAAGCCCCATCGCGAACGCGCTGAACAGCACGAAGGTGAAACCCTTGCCCCCCTCGGCGCGGAACGGCAGCGTCAGACGCGGATAGATGAAGCGTCCGACCAGGATCGCGACACCGAAGAAGCCCAGGACCTTGAACAAG
>JAAELL010000140.1 GCA_024226735.1 bacterium
CGACGTGGTCAGGCGGACCGACGCGATCACAGCCGGGATGCCGGAAACTCGTCGTAGTACCGATTGACGGCGTTGATCGTGCCGCAGATGTACATCGCGTCATCCTCGCGGAGACGGAGGTCGGGGGACGAGTCCATCATCAGCTCGCCGCCGCGCTCGACGGCGACGACGCTACAGCGCGTCCGCTCACGGATCCGCGAGCGGAGCGGGTGCTCGCCGACGAGGGAGCCGGGGCGGGTCTTGACCAGCCGGATCCGTGGAAGCAGCGAGACCGTCTCACCGAGGACATGATGGGCGAGCAGTTGACCGCAGACCTGGCTGATCGACAGCGCGAAGTCGGCGCCGGCACGCTGGATCCGCTCGACGTTTTCCACCCGCTTGACGCCGGCGATGATCGTGGCGTGGGGGGCGAAGTCGCGGACGACCGTCGCCGCCAGATGGACGGCGGTGTCGCTGTTCAGCGTCAGGATCACGGCGCGTGCGGAAGTGACGGCGGCCCTTTCGAGCGTCTCGCGCTCGAGCACGTCCCCGACGATGTCGACACCCGTGCGTTCGGCTACATCGATCGCGCGAACGGTCTCGCCCGCATCCCGTAGCCAACCGACGATCGCCTTGCCCACATCGCCCAGGCCGGCGATGACGATCGGACCGTCTTGCGCGATCGGACGGGCCAGCTCCCCGAGCCGGCGCATGCTCTCGGCGCTCCCGGCACCGACGAGGATCGTGTTCGGCTCGAGCGGCTGGTCGGCGTGGGGCGGCGAGCGCAGCTCGTCGTCCAGCCACTGCCCGACGATGTTGGCTCCGGTACGCCGGCGTACGTTCGCCTCCGCCAACGTTCTGCCGACGAGGGGGCCGCCTGCGTGCACCCGCAGTTCCATCACCTCGATGTGGGGACTGAGTCTCTCGAACTCGGCCACCCGCGGGCTGATTCTGGCGCTGGCACGGGCTGCGATCGCGGCGGCCAGCACGTGGGCCGGGGTGAAGGTCGCGGTCGCACCGCCCAGCAGCGTCGGCGCGAGAATCCGACGGTCCCGGATGATCACGACGATCGGGCCCTTGAAGCCCTGTTCGCGCGCTTCAAGGGCGAACACGGCGTTGGCGTCGTCCTCCCCGTTGGCGACCAACGCGCGGGCCCGGGCCAGCGGCCCGAGCTTCAGCTTTCTCTCGACCAGTCTGGCGTGGACGACCTGTCGGCCCGCCTCTTGCAGCCGGCGCGCCTCGGACTCGTCCTCCTCGATCACCACCGACGGCACTCCGCGACTGTCGAGCTCGCCCAACAGCGTGTCGACCTCCGGGCCGTAGCCGTAGATCACCACGCCGCCCTCGAGATCCGGCAGCGCGTGGGGCAGCACCCCCTGAAGGCGCTCCTCACCGAACGGCTCGTTGAACTTGTCGAGCTGCAGCACGCCACGTGTAGCACCGGCCCGTCGCACCGCGGTCCCGCCGAGCAACGTCGCACACCCCTTGAGCGCGAGCGGCGTGAACAGGTTCAACACGAACGCGGTGAAGATCAGCACCGAGAAGGTCGACTGGTCGATCGCACCGTGGGCGAGAGCGAGCGAGGCGAGGATGAAGGCGAGCTCGGCCCGCCCGCACATCCCCACCCCGACCGTCAGCGCTTCGCGCCACGGCAGCCCTATCTGCAGCGCCATTCCCCCGGCGCTGAGGATCTGGCCGACGATCACGATGAGGGTCAAGACACCCAGGAATGCAAACCCTGATGCACTGATGTCGAAGGTAATCGAGAAGCCGAGCGAGATGAAGAAGATCGGTCCGAGGAACGAGTAGGCGATGCCGTAGGCGCGATCCATCACCACGCGGACCAGGTTCGGGTGCGCGACCTTCTCCTCGAAGAACAGACCGGCGAGGTAGGCGCCGAGGATCATGTGCAGCCCGATCGCCTCGGCGAAAAGCCCCATCGCGAACGCGCTGAACAGCACGAAGGTGAAACCCTTGCCCCCCTCGGCGCGGAACGGCAGCGTCAGACGCGGATAGATGAAGCGTCCGACCAGGATCGCGACACCGAAGAAGCCCAGGACCTTGAACAAG
>JAAELL010000141.1 GCA_024226735.1 bacterium
GCGTTGCGCCTCCTCCGAGACTTGCAGCGAAGTCGCGTCGTCGCTGCGCCTTGCAGCGAACGCGTACGCACCGACCAAAATGCCGCACAAGAGTGAATCACACCACTAGCGTCCGAACTCGAGCTCCCGCCCCTCATGCGTGATCACGAGCTCGTTCTTGCCGGCCCGCGTCGTCGGCAGCACCTCGCCCACGACTCGCGCCTCGACGCCGTACCGGCGCGCGACCTCCGCGATGGCGTCCGCCGCCGCGGGCGCGCAGTAGACCTCCAGCCGGCTGCCCATGTTGAACACCTGGAACATCTCCCGCGTGTCGACCGCACCGGTCTCGGCAATCGCGCGGAACAGCGGCGGAACGGGCAGTAGCTCGCGCTTGACGTAGCGCACGTCGCGTCCGAACGACAGGCACTTCGCCTGGCCGCCGCCCGTGCAGTGGATCAAGCCGTGCACCGCGTCGCGATGCTTCTCGAGAACCTCGCGCACGATCGGCGCGTAGGTGCGCGTCGGCGAGAGCAGCGCTTGGCCCACCGTCAGAGAAGAGTCGGGCATCGGGTCCTCGAGGTGGTGCGGCCCGCCGTAGACGTGACTCGCCTCGATCGTGTTCGAGAAGGTCTCCGGGTAGCGCTTGCCGTAGTCCGCGTGCAGCATCACGTGCCGCGCGGCCGTGAGGCCGTTCGAGCCCATCCCGGAGTTTTCGGCATCCTCGTAGCGGGCCCGACCGTAAGAGGCGAAGGCGACGATCGCATCACCGGCACGGATGTGAGAGCAGTCGACGACATCGGCGCGCGCGACGCGCGCGTACACGGTCGAGTCGACAATCACGGTCTGGACGAGGTCCCCGACGTCCGCCGTCTCGCCGCCCGCCGTCACGATGTCGATGCCGTAGGGACGCATGCGCTCGGCGAACCGCTCGTAGCCCGAGATGATCGCCTCGAGCACGCGGGCGTCGATGCGGTGCGCGTTGCGGCCGATCGTGTTGCTGAGCAGGAACGAATCGGTGATGCCGACGCACACGAGGTCGTCGACGTTCATGACGGTCGAGTCCTGGGCGATCCCCTCGAAGGCGTCCGCGCGATCGTTCTCGCGATAGTCGAGGTAGGCGACCAGCGACTTCGTCCCGGCCCCGTCCGCGTGCAGGACCGACGCGTAGTCCGCGTCCCCGCCGAGGTCGGGGACGAGCTTGCAGAACGCGCCTGGGAAGACGCCCGCATCCACTTTTTCGATGGCGCTGTGGACGTCGTCCTTCGTCGGCGAGACGCCGCGGTCGAGGTAGGCCTTGCTCATGGACCCAACAGGTTAACAGTCCGTGGCGGGCCAAAGCGACGGGGCCCGGTGCGTTTCCCGCACCGGGCCCCGTGAGAGTCGGTGAAGGGGCGTCTACTCGTAGATCTTCGGCGTGCTGACCTTCTTGGCCTTGCCCTTCGTCTTCGTCTTCGATTCGACGAAGCGCTTGAGAGCCGCCTCGGCCTCGCCGGCGCGCGAATGGCCTTCCTCGTGGGCGATCGCGACCGCCTTCTCCTGGGTCTTGATCGCTCCGTCGACGTCGCCTTGGCTGAAGAGGCCGTGAGCGTACGTGTCGAGGAAGAACCAGTTCTTCCAGTCGCTCAGCTCGTTCGAGCGCTTGGAGATCTCGAGCGCGACCGCGTCGTACTTGCCGGCGGTCTCGTCTTCGGTCAAGAGCTGCCAAGCGAAGTCGTTCAGCGCGAGCGCCTCGTCCTCGAGCAGCGACGCGATCTCCTTGACCACGTGCGTCGCGGCCGCGGTGTGACCTTCCGCATTGATCTTGACGAAGGCCGTGCGCAGGTCAGCGACCGTCTTGCCGTGCTCGGACGAGCCGGGCTTGTTCTCCTCCGTCCTGACCTTCTCCTTCTTCTTCTTCTTGGCTTGCGCCTTCTCAGCGTGCTGCTTCTCCGCCATGACCGCTTCGGCCTTGGCTAGGAATCCCTCGAGCGCCGCCTCGGCCTCGCCTGCGCGCTGGTCGCCGTTCTCGCGCGCGACCGCGATCGCCTTCTTCTGGACGTCGATCGCCTTCTTCCACTTGCCCTGCTTGGCCATCGCGTGGGCGTACGTGTCGAGGTAGTACCAGTTCTTCCAGTCGCTCGCTTCGTTCGAGGCACCCGACATCAAAGTGGCCTTCTCGTCGTAGCGTCCACCGAACTCGTCCTCGGTCAGGACCGCCCAGGCGAGGTTGTTGAGGAAGAACGCATCGCCCGAACCAGCCTCGGCCGTCGCCTCGAGAAGGCGCCGTGCCACGTCGATCCGGCCGTCACGATTCGCGGCGCGGAACGCAGCCTCGAGCTCGTCGCGCTCCTGCGCGCCCTTCGAGTCGGAGTCCGCCTGCCAGGCCTTGGCCTTCTTGTGCTCCTCCTCGACGCGCTTGTGGTCCTCGCGCACCGGCAAGGCCTGGGCCTGCACCACCTGCTCGCGCGCGCGCACGGCTTCGTGGCGCGCCCGCAGCGGTGCAGAGACAAATGCGTCGTGGCCGCGCCCCATCTCCTGGGCGATCAGACCGGCGACCATGCCGCTGACGTCGGGGATCCCGCACAGCCGCGCGTGAACCGCGAGGCGGTTGGCGGAGTGCTGCATGCCCGCCGAAACGGTCGTGCCGCTCAGCATCTCCATGAAGGGCTGGATCTCACGTCGCTCGTTCTCACTCATGAAGTGGCGCGCGATCTCGGCGGCGCGGCCGGCGTTGACGGCCATCGCCATCGTCGAACCTTCGCCGAAGTGCGCGAGGCTCGCGGCGAACTTCGAGTCGCTGAGCACCGAGCGGCCAGCGCGCTGCGCCTCGATCGAGCTCGCGATCGCGTGCTCGCTGGGCGAGATGACGAGCGTGTCGCCGTGCTCGGCCACATAGACGGCGATGCCCTCGATGTCGTAGCGGTGCACCTCGGCGCCGTGGATGCGCGACGTCGACGGGCTCGTGTCCCCACCACCGGAGGCTCCCTTGGCCATGCCGAGCATGAAGTTCCAGAGCGCGCGCGAGCGCCCGATGTCGTTGACCTTCAACGAAAGGGCGACCTCCGGCATCGGACCGAAAGGACCTTGATGCACGGACGGCAGCGCGTAGAGCGCGATGTCGGCGATGTTGCCGAAGACCTCGCGTCCGAAGTCCATCGCGGTCACGATCGGTTCGCCGCGGCCGTCCTTGGCGCCGCCGGCGATCGGTCCCGATTCATTCAAGGACGTGGCCGCGAAGAACGCGACGCCCTCGGGCACCATCGCCAGCGTGTCCTTGTCGATGTGCGGCATGCGCATCAGGTTGAACGCGAGGTTGCGGTGCCCCTCGTCGAGGTCGAGCGCGATGTCGAACGAGATGCCGTCGTCGTCGACGCCGATGCGACCCGCGAGCGCGCGCGTGCTGCGGATGTCCATGAACGCCATGGCCATCGCCACCTCTGGGTCCTGGCGCGCCTGCGCGGCGATCAGGTTCTCGACCATCGGCAGGATCGGCTCGGCGTTGACACAGAAATACAACAGGTCGTCGCCGCGCAGCGACAGGGAGCTCTGCAGCTCGCGGTGCTCGGCGAGCGAGCCGCGGTGTGCGTCAGGTCGTCCGCTGGAAGAGGCGTGCAGACGCGCGATCACGCCTTGGATCTGCGAGCGGTCGGGGCTCGCGATCACGAGGCGCTCGGTCAGCGTCACGAGGACCTCGCCCTCGACGTCGTACGTCGCGAAGCCGTCGATCGAGTCGGCCGGCCGTCCGCCGACGGGCAGCACCGTCTCGATCAGGCCGCGCACGAGGTCGAGGTCGCCCGGGTGCAGGACGACGACGCCGTTCGGCGGTCCACCCGTCGGGTCGATCTCGGTCACCGCGATCGCGGCGCCGCGCATGCCGAGCGCGCCCTCGATCAACAGCGGTGAGACCCCGAAGGCCTCCGGACCGTTGCCGTCGCGGAGCAGCCCGAGCTGTTCGAGCAGGGCCGCGACCTGCTCACCGGGGCTGTTGAGCTCGAGGTAGAGGATCGACTCCTCCGGCATCAGGCGCGCGAAGTCCTCGCACGCGAGCTCCTCCTCGCAGCCCGCGGCCCGGGAGCGAGCCTCGTGCCGCACCTCGTCCGACACGCCGCGGCTCTCGGCGAGGGCGCGGTAGAGCTTCAGGGCGCCGGCGAGGTCGCCCTTCTCGTTCTCCAGGTAGTAGGCCTCGTGCAAGGCCCCGCTCTCGGATCGAGACTGGCGGGACTGGGCAATGGCCGGGCTTATCAGCACGGCCGTGAGAGCAAGGGTTCGGGCGACGCGGTGGGGATGTCGGGTCGGCTGCATGGCGGTTCAGATCTCCGGAGACTTCGGTGTACCTCTCTTGATGGGCGAAAAGCCGCCCCCCTTTCAGTGTTCACGGGCACTGCTTCAGGGCCGGGCCGCCCCGAGAGCGGGGGCGCCGGGATCTTCGCTGCGTCTTGCCGCTTATTTCGGGTCTGCAGCAGGGTTTCCGAAAGGGTCGAGGCCCTCCAAGTGGCGCCGGGTAGCATCTGCGCCGTCATGCGCATCTCTCAGACACTCTTCAGCACCCTCCGAGAAGAGCCCGCCGACGCCGAGGTGCGCTCCCACGCCCTGATGGCCCGCGCCGGCTTCCTCGAGAAGCTCGCCGCGGGCATCTACATCTACGGACCCCTCCTGTGGCGGGTCCTGCGCAAGATCGAGCAGATCGTGCGCGAGGAGCACGACCGGGCGGGCTGCCAGGAGCTCCTTCTGCCGGCCCTCCAGCCGCGCGAGATCTGGGAGGAGAGTGGGCGCTGGGACCGCTACGTGACCGACGGGATCCTGTACCACTTCCAGGACGGCCGCGGGCGCGACGTCTGCCTCGGCCCCACCCACGAAGAGGTCGTCACGACCTTCGTCAAGGGCCGGATCACCTCGCACAAGCAGATGCCGGTGACGCTCTACCAGATCCAGACCAAGTTCCGCGACGAGATCCGTCCGCGCTTCGGCCTGATGCGTGGGCGCGAGTTCATCATGAAGGACGCCTACTCCTTCGACGTCGACCAGGAGGCGATGGCCAAGAGCTACGAGACGATGCGCGAGGTCTACCGGCGCATTTTCACGCGCTGCGGTCTGCGCTTCACGCCGGTCCAGGCGGACAGCGGCGCCATCGGGGGCGCCGGCTCCGAGGAGTTCATGGTCGACGCCGAGACCGGTGAGGACGCGATCGCCATCTCGCGCGAGACGGGCTACGCCGCGAACGTCGAGAAGGCGGTGACGCGCATTCCCGCCCCCCCCGAGCCGGCCGAGAAGGTCGACATGCACAAGGAGCCCACGCCCGACGCGAAGACCTGCACGGCGCTCCAGGAGCAGTTCCCGAGCCTGCCCCTCACCCGCATGCTGAAGACCTTGCTCTACAAGGTCACGTGGACCGATCGCGACGCGACGGTCGCGGTCATGGCGCGCGGCGACCGCGAGCTGAACGAGGTCAAGCTGCTCAACCACCTCAACGCCCTGAACGTCGAGCTGGCGGACGAGAAGCTCGTGCGCCAAGTCACCGGCGCGGCGGTCGGCTTCGCGGGCCCGATCGGCCTGCAGGACGGCGTCCAGCTGATCGCGGACAGGAGCATCGAAGGCGTCGATGGTTTCCTGTGCGGCGGCAACGAGACCGACACGCACTACCTCGACGTCTGGTTCGGACGCGACCTCGAGCAGCCGCCGACCTTCGACTTCGGTCTCGCCCAGGCGGGCGACTCGACCGAGGACGGCGAGGGCACGATCGAGATCACGCGCGGCATCGAGGTCGGGCACATCTTCCAGCTCGGAACGAAGTACTCCGAGGCGATGAACCTGCGCTTCCAGGGCGAGGACGGTAAGCAGCACGTGCCCTTCATGGGCTGCTACGGCATTGGCGTCAGCCGCACCGCGGCCTCGGCGATCGAGCAGAACCACGACGACAAGGGGATGATCTGGCCCATCGCCATCGCGCCCTACCACGTCGTTCTGATCCAGATGCGATCGGATGACGAGACGCAGACCGCCCTGGCCCAGAGCATGCACGACGAGCTGACGTCAGGCGGCGTCGAAGTGCTCTGGGACGACCGCAAGGCCGGACCCGGTGCCAAGTTCAAGGACGCCGATCTCGTCGGCATTCCCCTGCGCGTCGTCATCGGGCGCGACGCCGGAGACGACAAGGTCGAGTGGCAGCAACGCACCGGCGGCGAGACCGAAGTGATCGCCTCCGGCGAGGCGCTGGAGCGCGTGCGCGCGGCGGTCGCCGCCGTGCGCTGACGCCGCCCCCTCTACCAGCTGACGATATCGCGCGCGCTCACGGCCATGGGCGTGAACGGCGGAAGGTTGCCGACGCTGTTGAAGTCGGTGTCGTAGGCCCAGAGTCGACGCGGCGCGCGGTAGCGATCCCCGCCGTAGACCCAGTCGCCGGTCGCATGCGCGCTCTCCCAGGCGTTGACGAACGCGCCGCGGATGACGCAGTCGACACCGGACCAGCTCTCGTGGAAGCGCGGTAGGTTCTCGAGGCCTCCGTTGTAGCGGCCCGACTCGGTCACGTAGTTGCCCGTCACGATCGCCGCGTTGAACGTCGTGTCGGACGCGGCCGGCAGGTTGCCGGGCGTCTTGCTGCCGTCCCACGCGTTCGAGAGCAAGTTGACTGCGTCACCGATCACGGCGCAGCCCTGCTTGTCGGTGACGTTGTAGTCGCCCTGCACGTAGACCGAGCCCTCCGTCACGACGGTGAGCGCGTCTGCGAGCTCCTCGCCGTTGTAGAGCTGGACGCCGGCAGCGCTCGTCCCCTCGTCCAACCCGTAGTGGGACGCGTACAAGAGGCCGTTCGCGGGAAAGGCGCCGCTGCCGTTCAGCGCGTCCATGTCGATCTTGGCCACGGCCACGTCGCCACCCTGGCGAGCGTCGAAGACCGTCGTGATCGTGACGATCCCCGTGAGCGCGCTCGTCACGTCGCGGTCCATGTTGCGGTCCCACGCTTCCCACGTGCCGTCCTCGAACACGGTGATCGCGAGGTCGGCATTCTCGTGGTAGTAGCCGCGGTCGTGCGTGCCGAGCCCCGCGCCCACCTCGTCGTAGACGCCGGTCGCGGAGTTGTAGACGAAGGAGCCGTTGTCGGCCTCCTCGAACATCTGGATCGATCCGACGGACGGCGTCGCGACGGCCTCGATGCCGTGCTCGCTGGTCTGCACGGTCTGACCCGTGCCGCCACCGTAGCTCGCGGGCTCGGACCAAAACTCGAGCGCTCCTGGCGCCCAGGGCAGCCAGTCGCCGGGATCGTAGAAGCCCCCGTCGCCGCCCGGGTCGTACCCGTCGAAGTCGCTGTCGTAGCCACTCGTCGTACCGCCGACGCCCGCCGCGGTCATCTGGTTGCGGCTATTCATGTTGACGAAAACGCTCGGCTCGGTGGGATCGTACGGGTTGTCGACCCAGCGCCGAATCCGGACCGTGCCGCCCGTCGGCGCGTCGTTGTTCTTGCGCCTGCGGTACATGTCGCCGACGGCGTGCATGTAGTTCGTGTCGACGGTCAGGGTCCCACCGCAGCCGATGTACATGTCGCCGTTGGAGTGCACGCGACCGCCGAGCGTCATGCTCGGGCCGGGCAGGATCTCCAAGTCGTTCGTGTAGAAGACGGCGTACTGAAAGATCGGCGTCGACATCGCCTGGACGAGCCGGTGCGACTGCGCCGTGTAGCGCCCGACCGTCGCGGTCGCCTCGATCTCGAACGTCGTCAGGATCGTCTGGATCCCGGACGCGGCGGTCGAGATCGCCTCTTGGCCGGTCGCCTCGATCGTGTAGGTCGCGGTGCCGTCCCCGATCGAGATCTCGCCGGTCGCGGGCGGCTCGGTCCAGTTCGCGATCGCGCCTTGGACCTGCCGCTTGGCGGCCTCGACCGCTCCCTCGGCGACGTAGCGCGCCTGGATGCGGCCCCGCTCGGTCGACGAACGAGTGTTCGTCACGCCCGCCATCGTGAACATGACCGTGACCATGCTCACCGCGACGAACGCGCCGAAGAGGGCGTATACGAGCGCGACGCCCCGTCGCCGGCTCCTGGCTATTGCTCTGCTTCTCATCTCCGCCATCCTCATCCCCATCAGCCCTTGGCCTCTCAGCCGTTCCTCAGGCGCAGCACGACTTCCACATCGTGTCGATACAAAGTGCCCGCCGAGTCGCGGTCACGGAAGAAGACGCGCACGCGGACCGAATCGAGCGGGATCTCGAACCCGGAGCTCAACGCGGTGTCGAACTGCACGCGCTCGATGTTGCGTGCGATCCTTCGCGCGGTCGCGGCGTCGCCGTTCAGCCGGCGCTCCAAGTAGTTGATCCCGTCGGGGCGCGTGATCACGACGTAGCTGACCTCGTCGTGCGCCCACACGAGCCCCGTCTCCGCATCGATCGTGTTCTGGGTAGGATCCCAGAGGCCGTCGGTGTCCCCGCTCTCGTCCGTGCGCGTCCCGTCGCCGTCGCCATCCAGCTCCGGCACTCCGTCGCCATCGACGTCGATCTCCGGCCGACCGTCCGAATCGAGGTCGGCGGGCAGCACGAAGACGATCTCGCGCATCACGCCCTCGTCGGGGTCGCCCGGCTCGGCCTCTTGCCCGGCGGGCGGGTGACTGTTCGCGCCGTAGGGAGGCGGTGCAGTGCCGCCGTCGAACACGATCGGGTACGCCGCGCCGTTGACCGTCGCCGTGCCCGCGCTGCGCATGTCCGCGAGGATGCGCTTCAGAGCCTTCTCGCCCTCCTGCTGGAGAACGCCCTGAACGTTGCCGCTCGAGGTGACGCGACCCATGGTCGTGCTGGCCTCGACGAGCATCGTGGCCAAGAGCCCCAGTACGACGGCCACGAGGATGAGCTCGATCAGAGTCAGTCCGGCGCGCCGGACCTTCGTCGGGTAGGCGCGCATCATTTCGCTTTCAGTGACGAGAGGGTCAGGGTTCGCTCGCGACCCTGATAGTCGTTCCAGCTACAGGTCAGGACGATCGGCAGCGGGTCGGGAACCGGTCCACCCGGCACGTAGCCGGGGTAGGTCGGCACGATCGTCTCGTTCGAGAGGTGGGCGTCGGTGTACGCCGCGACGGGCTGGCCGGGCTCGTACCCCCCGCCCGGGAGAGGAAGGTCGTCGGCGGCCTCCAACAGGATCCGCTCCATGCAGCCTTGCAGGTCGGCGAGCGCCGTATTGGTCTCACGGCTCGTGCGCATCAGACCGGCGGAAGTCAGCTGACTCCCGAACGCGCTCAGCACCGCGATCAAGAGAATCGACATCGCGATCATCAGTTCGATCATCGTGAACCCGCGTCGCGCGCGGCCGGGTCGAGTTGCTTTCGGTGTAGATCGCTCGAACATGGGCTCCTCGGTCCGTCCCCGGGAAAGAGACCTTCCCTCCGTCGGAAAAAACCGCCGCGGAACCTTACCGATTCTGGAACAGTCCCCCGCCGAGACCGATCCGACCGCCTCAGGAGATCTCGAAGTGAAAGAGATCCGACAGGGCGTCGAGCGCGAGCGCCCACAGGCCGAGCTCCCTGCGCATAGGCAGCGGTGCCTCGAAGTCCGGCATCGGCGCGTTGGATTGACGCCTGTACCCTTCGCTCATGGGCGCCGCGCAGGCGTTGGTCTTGACGAAATCGAGGACGCGACGCAGCTCTCCCGCGTCGAGCCAGATGCCGTGCTCCCTGCACAGGTCGATCACGACGCCCGCCGAACGACCGCTCCACTGGAACTGCCGTCTCGTCATGAGCTGGCTGCACTGCACGCACGGCACGTAGGCGACGACGTCGGGCGCCACCACCACCACCCGCGAGCGCGCCGGCGCGAGGCTGGACGCGTTCTGAGACGACTTCGTGCACAGCCGGTCGAAGATCTCGGGCGTCACCCAGACGCCTTGACACGCCTGGCACTCGATCAGGTCCCAATCGCCGAGGAAGCGATTGGCCAGCTCGCCCTCACAGCGCGGACACACCGTCCCGTGCGGCAGCGCCGACAGCCGGTTCGGCGAGATCTCGACGGCACAATGGCTGCAGACGCGCGCCGACTCCTCGAGCCGCGTGAAGCACTCGGGACACAGCGTCGTCGCGAGTCGCGACGCCGCCGACAGCCGCGCGGTGCAGTGGCCGCACGTCTCGTCCTGAGCCGACACCGGAGCGCCACAGTGCGCGCAACGCATCGCGTGCACGTTGAGCATGTGCGGGTTCTTGACGGTGAGCAGCTCTTCACACGCACACCGCACGTGATCCCCGGGCTCGAGGTGGGACACGTCGTATTGGCGATGACACGCACGACAGGCGAGGAGGTGCATGTCGACCCAATCGGCCTGGCGGAGGGCGGGTCTTGAATCGTCCCGTCGAGGTTCGCGCTCGGAGGGCTGTCGGGCGAGTCCGATGTCCGCAAGCACGGCGGGCAGCGCTTCTTGAAAGCGCACACACATTCTCTGGCCATCGGCGGCAAGTGGAGCGTCGCGGACTCCCCTTCACTCCCAATCCCCCCAACGCCGTCCGCGTGGTTGTTGCCCCGATTCAGAGGTCGAGCTTCGTGAACGAAGCTCTCTTGAGGGACGCCCGCCGCTACTCTTGCTCTGACCGAACCGGCGAGCGATACACATCCAGCTCGAATCCCCCGAACCCGACGCCCGCGAGCGCATTCCCAATCACCGGCTCCCGCTCGCGCGCCCCGTCGATCTCCTCCGCCCCCACCTCGACCCGCGCGCGCTCTCCCAAGTGCCGCACGCGCACCTGCCGCAGCCCGAGCCCCTTCAACGCCTCCTCCGCCGCCTCGACACGCGCGAGCCGCTCCACGGTCACGCGCGTCCCGACCGGAATCCGTGACGCCAAACAAGCCGAAGCAGGCTTGTCGGCAACGTCCAACCCATGCTCGCGCGCGTAGCGGCGCACGTCCTCCTTCGAGAAGCCCGCGGCCGAGAGCGGCGCGCGCACCTCTGCCTCGGCCGCCGCCCGCGCACCGGGCCGGTCGTCGAACGCGTCGTCGGTGATCTCGCCGAACGCGAGCACCGGCC
Organism: bacterium; assembly: GCA_024226735.1. Classification (GTDB taxonomy): domain Bacteria; phylum Planctomycetota; class UBA1135; order UBA1135; genus JAAELL01. Next base: position 10,943 of record JAAELL010000141.1, read on the forward strand.
AGCCCTCGTCCTCGGCCACGCGCAGCATCGAACGAAAGAGCGCGGCCTTGCAGAAGTAGCAGCGGTCGCCCGCGTTGCGGATGTACTCGGGGTCCGTGCCCTCTTCGGTGCGCGCGACGACCAGCCGACACCCGATCGCTTCGGCCACTTCGCGCGCTTCGCCGAGCTCGCGCCTCGGGAGCGACGGGGAGTCGGCGATCACCGCGCACGCATCGTCGCCGAGCACCGCGTGCGCGGCGTGGACGAGCACGCTCGAGTCGACGCCGCCGGAGAACGCGACGAGCACGCGGCCGAGCTCACTCAGCTCGTGCGCCAAACGCTCTTTCTTGCGTTCCCACGTCATCGCCTCTTACTCCTCCAGATACAGCCGGATCTTGCGTACGTACGCTTCGGCACTCTCGCGGACCGACACGACCTGCTTCTCCGAGACCTCGCGGATCACCTTGCCCGGCACGCCGACGACGAGCGAGCGCGGTGGCACGACCATGCCCTCCTTGACGACAGCGCCCGCGGCGACGATCGACTCCGCGCCGATCACCGAGTCGCCGAGCAGGATCGCCCCCATGCCGATCAGCGAGCGGTCGCCGACCTCCGCGCCGTGTAGGACGCAACGGTGTCCGACCGTCACCTCTTCGCCGATCGTGTTCGGCACGCCGGTGTCGGCGTGGATCATCGTCAGGTCCTGCACGTTCGTGCGCCGCCCGACCGTCAGCTTGGCGTCATCGCCGCGCAGGACGCAGCCGAACCAGACACCGACGTCCTCGGCGAGGTCGACGTCGCCGGTGACGATCGCGTTCGAAGCGACGAAGGCGCCGCCCTCGACCGGCTGGAACAGACCGCGGCGTTCGAAGAAGGTCATGGCAGGAGACTGGTGGACTCCGAGAGTTGGGTGTACAGGACCAGTTGAGTGCCGTTGTGCAGCGCGTGCAAGAACCAGACGGCCGCGAGGCGCTGGGTGTGCAGCATGACGCCGCCGAGCACGAGCGCGAGCCCGAAGATCGGCAGGAACTGGCTCGCGCCGTGCAGCGCACCGAAGACCACCGACGCGAGAACCACACCGGCCCCGGGCCCGACGCGCGCCACGAAGACCGGCTGGAGGAAGCCGCGGAACAGGAGCTCCTCGCAGAACGGAATGACGACGACCGCGAGCGCGACGATCCACGTGAGCTCCGCGCCCGCGAGCTCGCCGATGCCCTCGGCGATCTCCTGTGGAGTCCATGTCGCGCCCATGCGCTGCATCAGCCACGGCCACATGATGCCCAGTCCGTACAGACCAGGAACCGAGAACAGGTAGGCGACGAAGCCGGCCCACGCCGCGCGCACGCTCCCCGAGCCGTGCAGCCCGAGCCGGCGCAGACCGCCAGGATCGCAGCGCCGCGCCCAGTAGATGACGACGACGCAGATCGTCGCTTGAATCGCCATCGCGGCGACGAGATTCACCGTCATCGGCAGCGGCTTGGTCGCGTCCGCGCCTGCGCGCCCCGCCACGAGCGCGCCGACAAGCCCATGGAAGCCGATCCACAGCGCCCCGGCGAGCAGGACGTGCGGCGCCCCCCACGTCGGAGGCATGAGCCGCTGCGAGGGGAACAGCTGACGCACCCACTTGATCGTGACCGGAGCAAACGCGGCCGTACCGGTGACGAGGATCGCTCCCGCGAGCGCCGTCTCCGGAAGGAGCAGCGTTTCCACGCCCGGAGTCTGCAAGCTCAGCCCCTCTCGGTCGGGCCCGGCCCGGCTTCCTCGATCAGCCCCTCTTCCGGCGAGGACGCGTTCGCGTACAGCCGGCGTGGGATGCGCCCGGCGAGGTAGGCGTTGCGGCCTGCGGTGCACGCGTCGCGCATCGCAGCGGCCATGCGCAGCGGCTCGCGCGCGCCGGCGATGCCGCTGTTGAGCAAGACGCCCGCGGCGCCGAGCTCCATCGCGAGCGCGACGTCCGACGCCGTCCCGACGCCCGCGTCGAGGATGACCGGCACGCGCACGAGCTCGAGGATGATGCGAATCGCGTTCGGGTTGAGCACCCCCTGACCCGAGCCGATCGGCGACCCGGCGGGCATGACGCTCGTCACGCCCAGCTCCTCGAGCCGCACCGCCATGCGCGGATCGTCGGAGCAGTAGACGAGGACGTCGAAACCGTCGTCGACGAGCTGCTTCGAGGCCTCGAGCGTCCCGATCGGATCGGGCAGGAGCGTCTTGGGATCACCGAGCACCTCGAGCTTCACCAGCTTGGTACCGAGCAGATCGCGCGCGAGCTTGGCCGTGCGCACGGCGCTCTCGACGTCGTAGCAGCCCGCGGTGTTGGGCAGGATGTGGTAGCGCTCGCGATCGACGTGGTCGAGCAGCGACGGCCCCGCGCTCGCGTCGAGGTTGACGCGCCGGATCGCGACGGTCACCAGCTCGGTGCCGCTGATCTCGAGCGCCTGCTCGGTCTCTTCGAACGAGGCGTACTTGCCGGTGCCCACGAGCAGGCGCGAGCTCAGGCGGACGTCGCCGAGCACGAGCGGCTCGTCCTTCAGAAGTGCTGTCATGTCCATCTCAGCCGCCGCCCACGAGGGTGACCAGCTCGACGCGATCGCCCTCGGCGAGCGTCGTCCGCTCGCGCGCGTCGCGCACGATCAGGTCCTTGTTCACCTCCACCGCAACCTGCTCCGGCCGCAGCCCGAGGTGCTCGACGAGGTCGGCGACCGACCCCGCGGGCACTTCGCTAGTCTCGCCGTTGATCGTGATACGAACGTTCACGGGCACGGATTCTATCAGCGATCCATCAGTCGGCCCGCAGAAACGCGCACTTGAGGTAGTGCGTCTCCGGTAGCGTCACGAGGTGCGGATGGTCGGGCGCCGCACCCGCGAGCTCCTCGAGCCAGATCGCGCGTTTGGCGAGTCGCGAGGCCGCCGCGAGGAACGAGACGAAGTCGTTCGCGAGAATGTTGTACGAACAGGACGCGCTGACCAGGTGTCCACCCGGCTCGAGAAGCTCGAGCGCGCGGCGGTTGAGCTCGACGTAGCCGCGCTCCGCACCCTGAACTTCGCGCTTGTTGCGCGCAAAGGCCGGCGGATCGACGATGACGAGGTCGTAGCGCTCGTCCGCCTCCGCCCGGTCGCGCAATGCCTGCATGCAATTGGCGCGCACCCACGAGATCTTGCCAGCGAGTCCGTTGCGCTCGGCGTTGGCCATGAGCCGCTCGCCGGCGGCGCGATTCTGCTCGAGACACACGACGCGCTCGGCGCCGGCCTTCGCGGCCTGCAGCCCGAACAATCCGTCGTAGCTGAACGCGTCGAGGACGGTGCGTCCTTCGGCCCATTGCGCGGCTCGTCGGCGGTTGACCCTCTGGTCGAGGTACGACCCGGTCTTGTGCCCCTCGAGCACGTCGACGGCGTACTCGATCTCGCCCTCGCGCACGGTCAGCTCGTCGGGGATCGCGCCGTCGATCACCTCGACGCGCTGCTCGAGCTTCTCCAGCCTGCGCACGGACGTGTCGGAGCGATCGATGATCGCGAGGGGCTCGAACGGAAGGGCTTCGCGCAGGAGCTCGACGAGGAAGTCGCGCATCCGATCCGCGGCTTGGGTCCCGCACTGCAGAACGAGCACGCCGCCGTAGCGGTCGACGACGAGGCCCGGGACGCCCTCGGCGTCGCCCGACAGAAGCCGGCAGGCGCCCTCAACCGATTGGTTCGATGACGGGAGCAAGCCGAGCTTGGCGCGCGTGTCGACGGCGCGCTGGATGCGCGCGGCCCAGAAAGCGCGGTTCGGCTGCTCCGGTTCGGACGTGACCATCCGCACGGCGATGCGCGATGCGCCGCTGTACAGGCCCCAGCCGAAGGGGTTGCCGTTCGGGTCCTCGACGGGAATGAGCTCACCCGACGTGCCGTCGCCGTCGGCGATGTCGTCGCGGTAGACCCAGGGGTGCCCGGAGAGGAGCCAGCGCCGGCCTTTTCCACTCAATGTGATCTTGCCCATGATTTTGGGGGGAAGAAGGTACAGCGGAGTGGGGTGTTCGGCCAGCGGAATCGCCCCTCGGCGCGCGAATCGACCGTGCGGAACCGCCTACCGCTCGCGGACCGCGCGGCCCGCCTAGGCCCGCGTCTCGGTCGGCGTCTTGCCCGTCATCGTCTTGAACACCTTTCGGAACGCCTTGTCGTCGCTGTACTGCAGCCGCTCGGCGATCTCGGAGACCGGCAGCGTGGTCTCGATCAGCAGCTCTTCGGCCAGACGGGCCCTGGTTCCGTTCAGGACCGTGCGGAATGTGACGCCATCCTTCTGCAGTCGACGTTGAAGGGTCCGCGGTGTGACCTGAAGCGTGGCCGCGACGCGCTCGATGGTGTGATCCCCCGCGCAGATCGCCTGCTCGACGAGCTGCCGCAACGGACTCGTTCCCGTGGGCTCGCCCGAGCTCAGATCCGCGATGAAGCGCAGCTGCTCGTAGACCAGCGGCTCGTACAGGAGCGAAGGGCGCGAGAGTATCGGCTTCGGTGACGACACGGCCTTCTACCAGGCCGTGATGGAGTACGAGCAAAAGGACGGCGGCCGCGCGGAGCGGCCTCCGCTCCGCAACTACCGCCGCCCGACCAGCTTCTCGAACCGCGGATCCCCGCGCAGCGAAGCCAGGTCCGGGTCCTTCGCCGCCCACTCCATCTGCCGCTCGCGCGATCCCACGCTCGGGTGGTTCTCCTCCAGCTCGCGCTCGAGGAAGTCGAGCGCCACCTCCGCGTCGCCGAGCAGCGCGTACGTGCACGCCATGTTGTAGAGCGTCCCCGGTCCGGGATGGATCTCGCGCAGGAGTGCGCGCGCCTCTTCCGCGCGGCCGGAGCGCGCCCGGTAGCAAGCGAGCAGCACGCGCATGAAGTCGTCGCTGCGCAGGGTGTACGCCTCTTCGTAGTACTCGAGCGCACGGTCGGGCGCCCCCAGCCGCACGTTCGCGTTCACCGCCAGGCTGACGAGCGCCGAAGAACGCAGCGCGCGGAACGGGCGGACGAAGCCCTCCGACGCCCCGCGCTCCGTCAGCTGACGCTCGATGTCTTCGAGTCGCTGCACGGCCGCCATCAGCGACTCCTCGGCCTTGCGCGGCTCGTCCTCGTCGGTCCAGGCGTTGCCGATCGCCATGTCGGCGCGGGCGAGGCGCTCTTGGCCGAGCCAGTACCACCCGCCCCCGATTCCGAAGCGCTCGAGGTCCGCCTTCATGCGCGCCGCGTACTCGCGCGACTCGGCGCCGCGCCCCTCGCCGCGCAGATCGCGTGCGATCCACAGGGCCATCGAGCCCGGGATCCGCAGCTCGAGCAAGGCGCGCCAACCGTCGCGGTCCCCCTGCAACAGATCGCGCTGGATCACGCGCCGGCGCAGATCGAGCGAGTCGAGGATTTCGATGTCCTCCTCAGGAACAACGCCGACGCGTAGCCGCGCGACGCGCGCCTGGATGCGCTCGATCTCGCGCACGACACCCTCGAGCTGATTGCGCTTGATCGCCTGCAGCTGGCCGAGCCGCTCGGGATCGACGATCGGGTCCGACAGCACTTGGGAGTCGACGGCGAAGGGCACGAAACCGGGCACCTCGCGCGGCGCGACGGTCGCGAGAACACGGCCGAGCACGGCCTGCAGACCGAGGGAGCGCTCGCGATCGATCGCGGGCAGCGCGAGACCGGTAAAGAGCAGGCGGTACGGGGAGAGCTCCGAGTCGAGCAGGCCGTCCCAGCCGCTCAGCGCGTCGCCGGTCGTCGCGGCGTGAATGGACTGCGCCTCGAGAGCGAGTACGTGCGCGGCGCGCGCGCGCTCCAACACCGGCGCGCTGGTGGGGAGCTCGTTCTCCACCAGCGTGCACAACAACAGCGCGACCTCGGCCAATGCACGCTGATGAAGCGTGTCGACGTGGCGCGCGCTCGAGCGCTCGTCCGCCCGGTCGAGCCGCTCGGCGAGCTGGCCATCGAGGACCGCGGCCGACTCCTCCAGTCGCGCGCGCGCCTGCGGCACGCGGCCGAGCGCCAGCTCCGCCATCCCCTCGAGGTACAGCGAACGGAACAGCCACAGGCCGCGCCCGACGCGCTCGTCCTCGCCCACCGGCGCGCCGCCTTCCTGCTCGCGCAATCGGCGCGCCGACTCGAGCGCGGCCTGCGCGTCGCCAGCCGGAAAGAAAGCGAGCCGCGCGCGGTGATAATGCAGGACGCGCGCGCGGATCCCGTAGCGCTCGAGATCAGCGAGCAAGCGCAGGGCGTGTTCGCCGCGGCCCTGCTCGCGCAGCCGTGCGAGCAGAGTCTCGAACGCGCGGTCCGCCGCGCGCCGCACCGCGTTCGTGGGATGCCGCACGCCGAGCAGGAGGATCGCACCGTCGCGCGCCGACACGGCCCCGCGCACCTCGTCGGCGAGCAGGTGCCCGTGGATCGGCAGAATCGCGGCGAGCACGTCGTCCGGCGTACGAGCGCCGTCCGCCCCACCTGGACCGAAGCCCGCGAGGGCCAGCTCGCGTACGACCTCGCGCGAGCGCGAAGTGCGCGGCAGCGCGGCGGCGGCCACGGCGCGTTCGGGGCTGGGCAGCTCGCGCACGAGTCGACCGAGCGCCGCGACCGAGCGCGCGTCGTCGATGGTCCCGAGCGCCTCGAGCGCCGCGGTCCGCAGCCGCGCCAATCCGTCCCCGGCGGCGCGCTCTTGGAGCGCACCGATCCGGGCCTCGAGCTCGGCCGTCGCCAGGTCCGGTCGCGCGAGGAACTCGATCCAGCTCGCGCGCACCTCCGCGTCGGGATCGCCCGAGAGCTCGAGGACGCGGACGATCGCTCCGGCGTCACCGTGCTCGCGCACCAGCCTGGCGCGCAGGCGGCGCCCGACGGGCTCGGCGCTCTCGAACCCGACGAGGGCGGCGCGCGCACCGGCCGGACCGGCGTCCGCCAGGGCGCGCCACGCGTCGAGCGCCTGCTGTTCGCCGGCGACGAGCGCGCGCACGTGCGCGTCGAGCCCGTCCTGGCAGCCCGTGGTGAAACTCACGATGCGCTGGGGAAGGGGTAGGGCGAGGACGAGCCCCGCGATCCACTTGGCTCGGCTGCTCACGGTCCCACCTCGCTATCGCTGCTTGGGGTGTCGCTGCTCGCTAGATCACTGCTGGAGGCATCGTTGCCCGCGACGCCGGCTTCCTCGCCCAACTTGCGCAGGCGGTACTCGAACGCGCGGCGCGACAGACCGATCCGCCGTGCGGCGGCCGACACGTTTCCGCGCTCCTCGGCGAGCGCGACCTCGAGCAGCGCGTGGGTGAACGCGTCGATGCTCAGCCCCCGCGCGAGGACCTCGCGGGCGAGCTCCTGCTCGGAGCCCTCCACCGCCTCGCCGAGAAAGTCGAGCTCCGCGGCCTCGACGGCCGTTCGCGCGCCGCTTGGCGCGAGGACGAGGACCCGCTCCAGTGCATTCTCGAGCTCGCGCACGTTGCCCGGCCAAGGGTGCGCGGCGAGGCGCTCGAGCGCAGCCGCGGAGAGCGGACGCTCCGGAACGCCGACCGTGGCCGCCGCCTGGCCGACCAGGGCCGCGGCGAGGATGGGAAGATCACCCTCGCGCGCGCGGAGTGGCGGGACTCGCAGCACCACGACCGCGACTCGGTAATAGAGGTCCTCGCGGAACCGCTGCTCGCGGACCTCGACCGCCAGGTCGAGGCTGCTGGTGGCGACGACGCGCACGTCGATCGGCAGCGACTCCTCCGATCCGAGCGGCTCGATCACCCGCTCCTGCAGCACCCGCAGCAGCTTCACCTGGAGCTCGGGCGAGAGGCGCTCGATCCCGTCGAGCACCAGTGTGCCCCCGTTCGCCGCCCGAAAGCGCCCCTCGCGCGCCTTCGAGGCCCCGGTGAATGCACCCTCGACGTGACCGAAGAGCTCGGCCTCGATCAGCGATGGCGCGAGACCGGCCAAGTGCACCTCGAGGTAGGGGCCGTCGGAGCGCGCGCTCGCGCGGTGCAGGACACGAGCCGCGATCGACTTGCCGCAACCGTGCTCCCCCTGGATGAGCACGGTGACGTCGGAGCCCGCCACCCGCTCCAGGTCGCGCCGGAATCCCCGAAAAGCGTCGCTTTCTCCCAACATGCTGTCCGTTTCGATCATGAGCTACCAGGGGCGGGACGTCGAGGTTGCAATCCGGTTGCGTCGGGGCGGTCGAAAGCGCGGTTTGCGGGGTTCGAGGGACAGGGAACAGCGGTTGACTCCCACCGGTCGAGAGTCCACACTGACGTGTTCCGAACCCGCTGAAATGAAAAGTGACTGACACCGTCGGGTCCCTGCAATCCGCAGGGTTCTGCGGAAGTGGGTGCCCCCCGCTTCTTTTCATATTAAAACGTCCCTCGTGCCCTCACCAGCCCCGGATACACAGACGCCCGATCGATTGCACGCCCCCGCATGAACGGCGAAGACCTCCTGCGCTACGTGGACTTGATCCACACCAACAAAGACATCCCCAGGGAAGTGGTATTCCGCGCCCTTGAGGAGGCCCTCGCTGCCGGTGTGCGCAAGCGCCTCGGCGTCGGTGAAGAACTGATCGTCCAGATCGACCGCAAGGCCGGGGACGTGACGGTCGAGGACGAAGAGGGTGAGTACGAGATCGACCTGTCCGAGCTGGGCCGCATCGCGGCCCAGGCGGTCAAGCAGGGCTTCACGCAGCGCGTGCGCGAGGCCGAGCGCGACGTCCTCTTCGAGGAGTACGAGACGCGCGTCGGCATGCTCGTCAATGGCGTCGTGCAGCGCTACGAGGGCAACGACCTGGTCGTCAACCTCGGCAAGGTCGAGGCGCACCTGTCGAAGGAAGACCGCGTGCGGGGCGAGACCTACGCCCCCGGCGACCGCATTCGCGCGATCGTCGTCGAGGTGCGCAAGGATGGCAGCCGCGTGCGCATCCTCGTCAGCCGCACCCACCCCGACCTCGTGCGACGGCTCTTCGACCTCGAAGTGCCCGAGATCGCCGACGACATTATTGAGATCAAGCGCGTGGTCCGCGAGCCGGGCTACCGCACGAAGATGGCGGTCCTCTCCTCGGACCCCAAAATCGACTGCATCGGCGCCTGCGTCGGCGTGCGCGGATCGCGCATCAAGGCAGTCATCGACGAGTTGCGTGGCGAGCGCATCGACATCATCCGCTGGAGCGACTCCCTCGAGACGCTCGTGATGAACGGTCTGAAGCCGGCCACGATCCATCTCGACAACATCTACCCCGACGAAGACTCGCACTCGGTGACCGTGATCGTCGATGAAGAGCAGCAGTCGCTGGCGATCGGCAAGCGCGGTCAGAACGTGCGCCTCGCGAGCCGCCTCTGCGGCTGGGACATCGAGATCAAGACCCGCGAAGAGTTCTTCGGAGAGGATGGCGAGGGCGGACGGGACGGCGAAGGGCCGGACGGCAGCGCCCCCCCGACCGACGACGGCACTTCAGGCACTCAAAACGACGACTCCCCTCAGAACGAGGGGTCCCCGGGCGGCCAGCACGACGACTCCGAGCAGGGCGACGCCAACGGCACGCCCGGCGAGCCGGAAGCGGGCCCGTCCTCCCTCGATGGTCCCAACGAGGGCGACGCGGAACCTGCCGCGGCGCCGATCGAGTCCAAGGCCCAGGAAGAGGGCGCCGGGGCATGATCCCGGTGAGTCTGAAGACACCGGTTCGACCGAGCAAATACACTGCACCCCTGGAACGTTTTGGGCAAAAAGGTACGCATTCACGACCTCGCGAAGACTTACGCCATGTCCGGCAAGGAGATGGCGCAGAAGCTCCGCGACTTTGGGTTCAGCGAGGCGAAGAGCCACATGTCGGCCCTGGACGAGTTTCAACTCATCCAGGCCGAGGCCTTGCTGCAGGTCAACGGCCACTCGCCTAACTCGGCGACGTCCGACGCCGACGGCGGCACGCCCGGCGGACTGATCGTCCGCAAGAAGAAGAAAAAGAAGAAGACGGACGAGGCCGTAGCCGCGGCCCCGGTGCAGGAAGCACCGGACCAGCGGTCCGTGCCCCCGATCGTCGAGACGGAGGCGGCCCACGAGGAGCCCGCTCTTCCCGTCGACGAGCCGGAGATCGTGGCGTCGGTCGAGGGGCCCGCCGAAGTCGCCGCGGAGACCCCGCCGGTCGTCGACGGGGCTCCCCCAGCGGAGCCGGTCGTCGCCGTGCCAGCGGCACCCGCCGAGAGCGTCGAGCCGGCGGCCCAGGCACCCGCGGCCCAGGTTCGTGCTGCCCAGGCACCGACTCCGGAACTTGCCGAAGCGACAGCTTCCGCACCTGCTTCGGACCAGGCGGCGGCTTCCGCCGACCTCGAGCCCGTCGCCTCCGCGGCGGAAGCGACCGAAGGAACGATCGAGACGGCGGGCGAGACGCCCCGGATCGAAGAGGCCGATCAGGCACCCGCGGTCCAGGAGCAAGCCAGCAGCGACGCCGCGGCGCCCGAGGGCGCAGGGTCGACCCAAGGAGCCGAGGCTGCGGCCAAAGCCAAGACCGAGGGCGAAGCAGCAGCTCCCGGAGCGCCGGCGGCCGAGGCCGAAGGCGGCAAAGCCAGCGCCAAGAAAAAGGCGAGCGAAGGATCCGAAGACGAAGCCAAGACTCCGGAGAAGACCAAGCCGAAGGGCAACGTCGTCGGCTTCATCGATCCGACGAGCTTCCAGCGCGCGTCGCCGACCAAGCGCAAGCCCGAGTCGCGTCGCCTGCAGTCGCGGGACGACTCGATGCCGGACGTGCGCCCGACTTTCGGGCGCGACCGGAACGCGGGCCGCAACACCGGCGCGCGGGGCAGCCTCACCGCGGGTCAGCTGCGAGAACGCGAACAAGGACGTTTCCTGCGCCGCGCGCGCCCGGCTGGGGGACATGGCGGTGGCCGCCGTGGCCGCGGGGGCTACTCCTCCCGCGACAAGGTCACCGAGTCGCCCATGCAGGGTCAGGCCGTGCAGATCGAGACGCCGGTGACGATGTCGAAGTTCGCCGAGGCGCTGAAGCTCAAGTCGGGCGTCATCCAGGGCACCGCGCTGAGCAAGGGCTACGGCATGTTCACCGTGAACAGCATCCTGGACGACGACACCGTCGCGCTGCTCGCGTCCGAGTTCGGCGTCGAAGTCGACATCAAGCACGAGATCACCGCCGAGCAGGCGCACCTCGAAGAGGTCAAGCGCAAGCGCAGCGAGATCGACGACGAGGAGCTCATCGACCGCGCTCCGATCGTTGCGTTCCTCGGACACGTCGACCACGGCAAGACGTCGCTGATCGACAAGATCCGCGAGACCAAAGTCGCCGACCACGAGTCGGGCGGCATCACCCAGCACATCGGCGCCTACCAGATCGAGACGACCAACGGTCAGCTCGTGACGATCCTCGACACGCCCGGCCACGCCGCGTTCACCGCGATGCGCGCCCGCGGTGCGCAAGCGGTCGACGTCGTCGTGCTGGTCGTCGCCGGAGACGACGGCGTCAAGCCGAGCACCGAAGAGGCCGTCGCCCACGCGCGCGCCGCCGGCGCGCCGATCATCGTGGCGGTCAACAAGAAGGACAAGACCGGCTACAACTTCAACTCGTCCGTCCAGCAGCTGATGGGCCTGGAGCTGACTCCGGAGCAGTACGGCGGCACGACCCCCATGTTCGAGACCAGCGCCATGACCGGCGACGGGATCAAGGAGCTGCTCGATCACCTCGTCCTGATGGGCGAGGCCGAGCTCGAGCTGAAGGCCCACCCGAAGGGCCGCGCCAGCGGCGTCGTGCTCGAAGCCGAGATCCAGCAAGGGATGGGCATCGTCGCCCACCTGCTCGTCCAGGACGGCACCCTGTCGCGCGGTGACGTCATCTTGGCGGGCGAGGGCTACGGCAAGGTCAAGTCCATCCAGAACGACGTCAGCAAGCAGCTACAGGAAGCCGGCCCGTCGATGCCGATCGAGGTCACCGGCCTCGCCGCGCTACCAGGCGTCGGCAATGCGTTCTACGTCGTCGAGAACCTGGCGAAGGCCAAGGAGATCGCGGTCGAGCGCGAGCGCACGAACCGCGCGATGGCAATGGCCGCGAAGCGCGAGCCGTCCAAAGACCTCGCCGCGATCCTCGGCAGCGCGCCCAAGACCGAGCGCAAGATGATCAACTTGATCGTCCGCTGCGACGTGCAGGGCTCGGTGCAGGTCATCCGCCACGAGGTCGAAAAGCTCCAACACGACGAAGTCGAGGTCAAGCTGGTGCACTCCGGCGTCGGCCCGATCACCGAGAGCGACGTCGACCTGGCCGCCACGTCCGACGCTCTGCTCGTCGCCTTCCACGTCGGCGTCAACGGCAAAGCGCGGACCGAAGCGGACCGACACGGCCTCGACATCCGGCGTTACGAGGTGATCTACGAGCTCCTCGACGACCTCAGGGACCTGATGGAGGGCTCGCTCGCCCCCGAGTTCCAGGAGGAGATCACCGGGCACGTCGAGATCCGGCGCATCTTCAAGTCCTCGAGGATCGGCCTGATCGCTGGCTGCTTCGTCCTGGACGGTTCGGTGCGCCGCAGCAGCAAGGTGCGGCTCCTGCGCGACGAGCAGGTCGTCTACACCGGCGGGCTCGCATCGCTGCGCCGCGAGAAGGACGAGGCCAAGGAGGTCCGCGAGGGCTTCGAGTGCGGCATCGTGCTCAAGGACTACCGCGACATCCGCGAAGGCGACATCATCGAGACGTTCCGCATGAAGGAGATCAAGCGGACGCTCGCGGGTAGCTGACCCTCCCCATGGCCAGCGAGCGTACGGTCGCGCGGCTGCAGTCGCAGATCCTGCGGCGCGCCGCGCACTGCCTCCAGTTCGAGCTCTCCGACCCCCGCGCCAGCTTCATCACGGTAACCCGTGTGGAGCTCTCGCCGGACGTGACGAGCGGCAAGATCTACTGGTCGACTCTCGACGACGACCGCACGAAGGCCGAGCACCTGCTCGACCACGCGTCCGGTTACATCCAGCGTCAGATCGCCTCGGTGCTGCGCACGCGCACGGTGCCCCACCTGCGCTGGGTCTTCGACGAGTCGATCGCCGAGGCGGCGCGACTCGACCGCTTGATCGCGGACGCCCGCGAGCGTGACCTCGAGATCAACCCGCACGCGGACGAAGAGCCGCCGCAGGATTCGACCGAGTAGAGGCGCGCGAACCTCAGTTGCCGCGGAAGCTGCGGCCGAGCTGGACCAGGCTCCACAGGAGCGCGCCGCCGACCAACCCGATGACCGCCCAGTCGATGGCGGTGCGGCCTGAACTGCTCAGGCGCAGCACGTAGTACAACACCCCGCAGGCGATGGCGGCACGGCCGGCGTAGAACGATGGCTTCCTCTGCATCAGGGGTCCAACGTACGACCAGATCCGCCCGACATTCGAGACCCAAGGGCGCAGTGGAGCTCGGATCTGTTCGTACGCCGGCGCCAGTCGAGTGTGCGGGCCGGTCCCGTTGACCCCGGAAGCAGTTCCGCTAGCCCGGGCGAGGCTTTCGACGAGACGCTCCCGATTCGCCCAGAGCGTCTCGTCGGAAGCCTCATGAATCGTTCGGGCTAATAGAAGGCGACAGCGGACGCGTCCGTGAAGTTCGACGTCGGGCCGGGATTCATGTCCCGGAACCAGGCCTGGAAATTCCAGGTCTGCCCGACGAGCACAGGCTGTGGTGGATTCGTCGGCAGCGAGCCCAGATCGACGACGAGCTCGAAGTGCCCACTGGGGCTCGAGGTCCCCGCCTGGCCCGGGTCGTCGAAACGACCGATGTCGCCGCCGGCCAGGCACACGATGCCTTGGCTGGAGAGGGGCATGAGCTGCGCCTGCCCCATGCCGACCAGGAAGAACGCCATCTGGTTGCCGGGCAGATCGTCCGCGAGCAAGCGCAGAGTCGTGCCGGCCTCCTCGGTGCGCGTCGTCAGCCTCGCGGGTAGACCCGAGGAGTTGACCGTCGATGTGCAGTAGCCCGTCGCCACCATCGGCGTGAAGACGTCGACGACCGCACTCGGCGTTCCCGTCGTGTCGTCCCAGCCGCCGGCGAACAGGGCGCGGTCGTCGATGACCGCCGAAGCCAAACCGATGCGCGGGACGGTCAGGTCCATCGTCGTCCAGAGCTGCCCATCGAACACGTCGACGGTCGTCACGGCCGCGATGTCCGGTCCCTCGCCGCTGGCGAAGAAGATCCGGCCCCCGATCGTCGCTGCCGCAAAGCTCGTGTGCGCGTCGGGCATCGCCGTCACCGACCACGTCGCGGTCTGTGCGTCGAACACGTCGACCGTCGCGTAGGGCTGGGATCCGTCCCGCCCACCCGCAAAGTAGGCGCGGCCGTCGAGCGACGCTGCCACGAGACTCTCGCGTCCGACGGACAACGAGGCCGTCGACCACGTGCCCGTGCTCGCGTCGAAGACGTCGACGCGAGACGTCGGTATCGGCCCACCGACTCCCCCACCGAAGAGCGCGTAGCTACCGGCGGAAGTCGCGGCGAGCCGCTGGCGCGCCTCGGACAGAGTGGCCGTCGACCAGCTACCTGTCGCATCGTCATAGATATCGACGGTATTCAGCGACGAGCCATCCCACCCGCCTGCGAAGAGGGCGAGGTCGCCGACCGTCGTCGCGGCCAGCAGAGAGCGCGGCACACTGAGACTCGCCGTCGTCCACGTGCCCGAGCTCGCGTCGTAGATGTCGACGACAGCGGAGAGAGAGAAGCCCAGGCTACCGCCCGCGAAAAGGGCTTTCGTTCCGACGGCGGTCGCCGCCAGATCGACGACGGGGCTGGTCAGCGAAGAGGTGGACCACGTCTCGCTCAGCCCATCGAAGAGGTCGACCCGATCGGAATACGGCGGTCCCCCACCGTGTTCGCGCCCACCGGCGAAGAGTGCGGTGTGGCCGACTCCGACGGCGGCGAACTCCACGCGCGGGAGCGAGAGCCCGTCCACGGTCCACTGCGCACGGGCCCCTGGGCCGAGCAGCGCCGCGATCACGAACGCGATCCCGAGCCAGGAGAGACGAATGAGACGACCAACTCGATTTCCGGTCATGGCAGAGTCCTCCAGGCCCCTACCCTATGCGCCGCGCGCGCGATGCGGGCTACGCCCTGCGCCCCGTTCCGAGGTTATTCTGTGGGCACGCGCTGGCCTATTTGCGCCGCCAGGTCGCGCCGCCGGCCGTGTCCTTGACTTCGATGCCGAGCGCGGCGAGCTCGTCGCGAATGCGGTCGGACTCGGCCCAGTCCTTGTCGGCTCGGGCCTGCGTGCGCGCAGCCACCAGCGCGTCGATCTCCGCGTCGCTGCCCGCGTCCTGCTCACGCGCGATCCCGAAGACGGCCATCGCGCGCTCGAGGAAAGCCAGAGCATCCTTGGCGGCCTCGGACCCGAAGGCGTTCTCCAGCGCCTGACGCCGCAGGGGCAAGAGCGCCGCCAGGGCCTGCGACACGTTGAGGTCGTCGTTCATCGCCGCTTCGAAGCCAGCCTGGGCCTCCTGGACGAGCTCGGCGCCCGCGCCCGGATCACCGTCCGCGCCCTCGGCGGCCCGCTGCAACAGGGCCAAGAGATCGTCGAGGTTGTCGAGCTCCGCCGCCGCGCCCTTCATGCTCTCCCACGTGAAGTTGAGCGGCGTGCGGTAGTGGCCGCGGATCAGCGCGTAGCGCAGCTGGCGCGGGTCGTAGCCCTTCTCCTTCACGTCGTCGATCGTGTAGACGTTGCCGAGGCTCTTCGACATCTTGCCCCCGTCGACCTGCAGGAACTTCGCGTGCATCCAGTAGGTCGCGAACGGGGCTCCGGTGAAGCACTCGGTCTGGGCGATCTCGCACTCGTGGTGCGGAAAGACGTTGTCCTCGCCCCCGGTGTGGACGTCGATCCGATCACCCAGGAGCTTGCGCGCCATCGCCGAGCACTCGATGTGCCAGCCCGGGAAGCCGTCGGGGCCGAACACGGTCTCCCACTTCATCAGGTGCCGCGGATCGCTCTTCCAGAGCGCGAAGTCCGCCGGATGGCGCTTGTCCTCGTTAACGTCGATGCGCGCACCGGCCACGAGGTCCTCGACACGGTTGCCGGAGAGCCGCCCGTAGGGAGGGAAGCTCGCGACGTCGAAGTACACATCGCCGCCCACCTGGTACGCGTTCCCTTTCGCGATGAGTCCCTCGACCATCTCGACCATCTCGGGGATGTACTCGGTCGCGCGCGGGCGCGCGAGCGGCTCGAGCACGCCGAACTGGGCAATGTCCTCGAGGAACATCTGCGCGTACTCGTCGGCGATCTCCTTGGGGCTCTTCTGCGTCCGCTTGGCCTGGGCCTCGATCTTGTCCTCGCCCTCGTCCTGGTCGTCGAGGAGGTGGCCGACGTCGGTGATGTTCATCACCTGCCGCACCTCGTACCCGGAGTATTCGAGCCAACGGCGCAACGTGTCCGCGAACAGGAACGAGCGGAAGTTGCCGATGTGCTGGCGGTTGTAGACCGTTGGTCCGCAGTTGTACATGCGGACGACACCGTCCTCGAGGGGACGGAACGGCTCCTTGGTCTTGGAGAGCGAGTTGTAGACGTTGAAGCTCAAGGCAATTGGGCGTGCGGGTTTCGAGGCGCCGTCGCGGCTATGATACGGGGCCGCGCGCCGTGAGCCACCCCGCCGGCGCGTCCCCCGACGAACGTGAAACCGAACGGGCCGCACTTCACGCTGGAGCACCCGCTGGGCGCCGGAGCGTCCGGCGACGTCTATTTGGGTCAGCTCACGGCCGGCTACGGAGACCTGGACGCGGGCGCGGAGCTCGCGGTAAAGGTCGCGCGATCGGCCGAAGCCGAGCGGGCCTTCGTGGTCGAGGGCGAGGTCGGCGCGGCCGTGCGCCATCCGCACCTCGTCCACGTCGTCTACGCCGGGCCGAGCGAGCACGGCCACGTCGTCTTGATGGAGCACATCAGCGGGGCCCTCCTCGCCGACGTGTACGCGGAGCCAGGGACGATGCCGGAGCCGCGCGTACGCGTCATCGGTAGCGAGCTGGCGGGGGCTCTCGCGGCTCTGCACGGCGCCGGCTGGGTGCACGGCGACGTCAAGCCGGACAACGCCCGCTTCGACGCGCAGAAGCGCGCGACCCTGCTCGACTTGGGCTTCGCGCGCCGCGTCGGCGCGCGCGACGGCCAGCTCCCCGGCAGCCTCGCCTACCTCTCTCCGGAGCGGATACAGGGCCGCCCGCCCGAGCCCGCCAGCGACGTGTTCGCGTTGGGCGTGCTCCTCTACGAGCTCGCGACCGACCTGCATCCGTTCCTGTCGACCGAGGCAGCGACTGGCGGCGCGCGGGACGAGGCGCTGCAGCGTCTCGCCGCGGCGCACGCCCTGCCGCCCTCGGCGCAGGTGCCGAATCTCTCGCCCCTGTTCGATGAGCTGGTCGGCGCGATGCTGCTGCGCGACCCGGCGCGGCGCCCGACGGCGGCGGAGGTCGAGCTCGTCCTCTCCGACGGCGAGGCGAGCGCGTGGTGGCGCGAACGCATCGCATTCCACGCCGGGGCGCGACGCGACCGGAGCGCGTGGAGCGTGCGCGAACGCCTGCCACTCGTGGGTCGCGAACGCGAGCTCGCGCGCCTACGCACGGCCTACGAGACGGTGCTCGGCTGCTTGAAGAGCGACGGCGACCGCGTGCACGCGTGCGGCAGCGTGGTGTGGCTCGCGGGCGAGCCCGGGGCCGGCAAGACTCGCCTCGTCACCGAGTTCGTGCGGCGGGTGCGCGCGACCGACGACCCGCCGTTCTTCCTGTACGGGCGCTGCATCCCTTTCGAGGAGGAGCAGCCCGGTCAGCCGGTGATCGCACTCCTGCGCCGCTGGCTCCAGCTCCCCTCCGGCCCCGCCGGCCGCCGAGAGCGCGCCCTGCTCCAGCGGTTGACCTCGAGCTCGGTGACCGGATCCTTGATCGCCTGCCTCTCGCCCGAGCCCGACGCGGGCGGCGCCCTGTCGAACTCGAGCGCACTCGCCCACTGGCTGGCCGACCTCGGTTGCGCGGGTCCATTGATCGTGTTCCTGGACGACGTGCACTTCGCGGATGCGACGACGCTCGAGACCCTGCGCCAGCTCGTGCTCGAGATGAACGCTACACCGCTCGTCCTGCTACTCGGCTACACCAGCGCCGAGCCCGCACAGGGCACGCGCGCGCTCGCGGACTTGCGCGCTCGGACCGAGGCGGTCGGCGCACACGCGACGCTCGAGCTCGGTGCGCTCGAGACGGCCGACGTACTCGCGATCGTCGAGACGCTGTTCGATCATTCGGCGCCGCGCCTGCGGCTCGCCAAGGTCCTGCACGAGCGCAGCCACGGCACCCCGGGGTGGATCGAGGAGATCCTGCGCACGCTCGAGGCGCGCGGCGACGTGCGCCCGGCCCCCGGGGGCGACGGTCTCGAGCTACTGATCGCGCCGGAACAGATCCCACTGCCGCGCAGCCTTCCGCGCTCGATTGGAGACCGCTTCCGCGCGCTCCCCGCGACCGAACGGTCGTGGCTGCAGCGACTCGCGGTCGTTGGCGGCAAGCTCGAAAGCGGCTTCCTCGCCCGCGCGTTCGACCTCCCGCGCAGCGAGGTCGAGGAGATTCTGGAGCGCTTCGTGCGTCACGGCTGGCTCGCGCCGTCCGCGTCGCGCTACCGTTTCGCCCAACCGATCGAGCGCCGCGCGGTCTACCGCTCGACCCGGCCGGCGCGGCGCGTGAAAATCCACGCGCGCGCGGCACGGGCGCTGGAGACGGGCTCGCTCAACGACGCGTACCAGCGCGCCTACCACCTGCGTGCCGCCGGCGAGCATGCGTCGCTGCTCGGCGTGCTCATCCCGCTGCTGGCGCCCCTGCTCGCGGGCGGTCATCCCCAGCGCGTGCGCCGGCTCGCGGGCTGGGGCCTCGAGGCCATCGATGCCCTCGAGGCATCCGAGCCCCAATCCAGCTACGACGAGCTGCGCATTCGTCTGCTCGAGGCGGCCGCCGATGCCGCCGATCGCCTGGGCACGCGCGAGCAGCAACGCGAGCTCCTCGATCGCCTGTCCGACCTCGACCTCGATCTCGAGCGTGACCCCGACGCGGTCGGGCGCGTCTACCTCCTGCACGGGCGCTACGCGATCGGGGTCGGCCACTACGGCCTGGCGCGCGGGATGCTGCACAACGCCCGGCTCGCGTTCGAGAAGAGCGGCGACGCGGCGCTCGAGTCGGAAGCTGCACGCCGGCTCGCTCACATCCAAGGCGACGCGGGGGAGATCGAGGCTGCGCTCGTGCTCGCGCGGCACGCGCTCGAGCGTGCACAGGGCGAGCGGCTGCAGGCTCTCGCGCGGCTCGCGATCGCGCAGTGCCACTTGCGCGACGATGCGTACGTCGACGCGCTGGACGAGATCGACCGCGCCATCACGGGGCTGCGCAGGGTCGAAGCCGGCGCCGCGGTCCGCGGTCCCCTCGCCGCCGCGTTTCTCCTGCGTGCAAGGACGCTACGCCTGATGGGCCGACGGCGCCGCGCGCTCGCCTCGATCCTGCGCGCGAGGCGGCTCGCGTCGCGCTCCGGCGAGCGGCGCCTCGAGGTCGAAGTGGCGACGCGCTACGGGCGGCTCTTGATCGACCTGAGCCGTGAGCACGAGGCCGAGCTCGTCCTGCGCGACGCGCTCCTGCTCGCGCGCGAGATCGAGGACCGGCGCGGACAGGCCCTCGCGACGCTCTTTCTCGGCACGCTGCTCGCCGAAGAAGGTGACCACGAAGGTGGAGCGCAGCTCGATCGCGCCTCCGCACTCGCGCGCAAGCTGGGCCTGCAGCGCGTCGAAATGCTGTGCCTCGCCCTGCGGGCACGCGTCGCCTGGCACGCGAACGAAGAGCGCGCCGCGCTCGGCTTGTCCGAGCGCGCCCTAGAACAGCTCGAGCACCAGGGCGCCGAGCTCGCCGACCGGGTCGTCATCGTCGCGACGCGCGCAATGCTGCTCGAGGCGACCGGAAGCGAAGAAGAGGCGCGCCGACTCGACCGCGAGCTGCAGCAGCAGCTCGGCCGCGCGAACGGGCGGCTGGTCCCGCGCGGCGGTAAGCGACGCCAAAAGCGCTCGTTCAACGCGCTCCTGACCGCCGCGCGCTCGGCCGACGGGCCGGTCTACCCGCGGCTCGTGCTCTCCGACCCGATCGACTGAGCACCGCACCGCGGTCGTGGGTGGGCGATCCGCGTCGGTCGTCTCAACATGGAATTGCGACTCATTCTCAAGAAATCCCCCAACCCGACTTGCGACTGCGACCGAGTCTCAAGTACAAGTAAGACCATGTCGAGTCGACTCACATCCCGTCCGGCCTCGCGCGCCACGGCCCTCTTGGCCCTCCTGCTCGCCTCGGCGACGGGCGCCCAGGACACGCTGGGCGCAGCACCGGAGCGGGTGGAGCGGGTGCTGGCCTCGATGGGCACGACGGCCCATGTCCGCGTCGACGCAACGACCCGCGGGGCCGCGGTCGCGGCGAGCGAGGCAGCGGTGCGCGCGCTCGAATCCGCCGAGCGGCGGCTCTCGACGTGGAGCGACACGAGCGAGCTCGCCCGGCTGAACACAACACCGGTCGGGGCCCGCTTCGAGCTCTCCCCCACGCTGCGAGCGGAGCTGTCCCTCGCGCTCGAGATCTCGCGCTCGACCGGCGGTGCGTTCGATCCAACGGTCGGCGCGCTGGTGCGCGCCTGGAACCTGCGCGGCGGCGGGCGTGTTCCGGCGGCCGGCGAGCTGACGCAGGCGCGCGAGAACACGGGTCTGGCCCTGCTGCAGCTCGACGCGCGCACGGCGACGCGTGCGGCGGCCGGGCTCAGCGTGGAAGAGGGCGGCTTCGGCAAGGGCGCCGGGCTCGACGCGGCGTTCGCGGCCCTGCGCGACACTGGCGCGTTGCGCGCCGAGATCGACCTCGGGGGCCAGCTCCTCCTGTTCGACGCGGCGGATCAGCCGCGGCCGTTCGAGACCTTCCTCGCCCACCCGCGGACACGCGACCTTCCGATCGCCTCGCTGCGGCTCGCGCCCGGTTCCCTGGCGACGTCAGGCAACTCCGAGCGCGGAGTCGTCGTCGACGGCGTCCGGCTCGGTCACCTGCTCGACCCGGCCACGGGACGCTTCGCGGAGGATTTCGGCAGCACCACCGTCTTCACGATGGGAGCGCTGCGTGCCGACGCGCTGTCGACCGCGCTCTACGTGATGGGCCCCGAGCGGGCGCTCGCGTGGGCCTCCGAACACGACGGGGTCGAGGTCCTCGTCGCACTCGCTCCGGTGGGCGCGACGGAGGGCGTCCGGCTCCTCGCCAGCGCCGGTTGGCGCGAACGTATCGACGTGCTGCGCGCCGACGTCCATCTCGAATTCGTCCCCGAAGAAGACTGACCGATGTTCCCGTCCACAGCGCTGCGCGCCTTTCCTTTCTTGCTCACGACTCTCCCGGCGCTCGCCCAGGAGGGCGACGTCGAGGACCGACTTCACGCTCTCGAGCGCGAGAACGCCGAGCTGCGCCAACAGTTCTCGAGCCTCGCCGACGACTTCGAGGCGCTCGATCTCGGCGCCGCCGTCGGCCCGCTCGGGGACGGCGAGAAGGGCTTCGGGCCTGGGGCGTCCAAGATCTACGGTGTCGAGCACGGTCTCTCGATCGGCGGCTACGGCGAGATCCTGTTCGAGGGCCGCAGCGGCAACGTCGACCGCACGGATGCCCAGCGCGTCATCACCTACCTCGGCTACAAGTTCAACGACCAGTGGCTCCTGAACACCGAGATCGAGCTTGAGCACGCGACGACGTCGAACAGCTCGGGCACGACGTCGTCGGAGGGCAGCTCCTCGGTCGAGTTCGCCTACCTCGAGTACCAGCACACCGAGAACTTCGGCGCGCGCGCGGGGCTCGTGCTCGTCCCGATGGGCTGGATCAACGAGCTCCACGAGCCGACCTCGTTCCTCGGCGCCCAGAGGCCCCAGACCGAGCGTCGCATCATCCCCTCGACGTGGCGCGAGAACGGCGTTGGCGTGTTCGGCTCCGCGGGCGGGTTCGAGTACCGCGCGTACGCGATCAACGGCCTCAATGGAGAGGACTTCGACGCCTCCGGCCTGCGCGGCGGACGCCAGAAGGGCAGCCGCGCCGCCGCCGACGACATCGCCTTCGTCGGGCGCGCCGACTACGTCGACGTCCCGGGCCTGACCGTGGGCGGGTCGGTGTACGTCGGTGACTCGGGACAGGACGGCGTCGACGGGACGACCGAGATCCCCGACCTCTCGACGACGATCGTCGAGCTCCACGCCCAGTACCAGACCGGCCCGTGGCACGCGCGCGCCCTGCTCGCGCAGGCCGAGGTCGATGACACGGACGACTTCAACGACGCCACGGGGGAGAACCTCGCGGACGAGCTCGAAGGCGCCTACCTCGAGCTCGGCTACGACTTCCTCGCGGGCGACGAGCGCGGGCGATCCCTGACCGCGTTCGCACGCATCGAGTCGATCGACACGCAGGCGTCGCTAGCGTCGGGCTTCGACGCCGACGACGAACAGGACGACGAGGTCATCACGTTCGGCTTCGCGTTCAAGCCGATCGACCAGGTCGTCATCAAGCTCGACTACGATGACTGGGACGGCACCGGCGATCAGCTCAACCTCTTGATCGGGTACGTGTTTTGATGCAAGCGCTTCTAAGGTTCACGTTCGGCTGCCTACTGCTGCTCGGGACGTCCTTGCCGGCGACGGCGCAGGGCAAGGTGTTCCTCACGGTCAACGAAGCCCTGAAGCTGGCGTTCCCCAAGTGCGACGTCGAACGGACGATCGTGAGCCTCACCGCGGCGGACAAGAAGCGGCTGACGAAGCTCTCGGGTCTGCCGTGGAAGAAGAGCCTCGTCTTCCCTTACGTCGCCAAGAAGGATGGCAAGGTCGTCGGAACGGCCTACTTCGACGCGCACAAGGTGCGGACACTGCGCGAGACGGTGATGTTCGTCGTCGCGCCGAACGAGACGATCCAGCGCATCGAGATCCTCGCATTCGGCGAGCCGACCGGCTACCTGCCGCGTGCCAAGTGGTACGCGCAGTTCGTCGGGCGCAAGCTCGACGCGAAACTACAGCTGAAGCGCAGCATCAAGACCGTCGCCGGCGCGACCCTGACCGCGCGCGCCACAACCGGCGCGGCGCGGCGGACGCTGGCCCTGCACCGGGTCCTCGCGGAAAAGGCCAAGGCCCCGCAGCCGAAGCCGCGACCGAAGGTCACCGACAAGACGGGCGGCGAGTAGTCGTGTCCCCCGCGAGCGCGCGTTTCGTCCACGTGACGACGGCCGCGGTCACCGTCACCGGGTTCGTCTACGGCTGGATGGTCTACTTCGCCGAGTCGGCGGACGAGTTCTCGGTCGTCAACCACCCGTGGCAGCCGGCGCTGCGAGACGCGCATATCCTCGTCGCACCGCTCGCGCTGTTCGCGTCCGGCATGGTCTGGCGTACGCACGTCTGGGGGCGCATCCGGACGGGTTTTCGGCTGCGGCGCAAGAGCGGGCTCGCGCTCGCGAGTCTCCTCTTCCCGATGGTCCTGTCGGGCTACTTCCTGCAGGTCGCGACCGACGAGCCGTGGCGCGCGATCTGGATGTGGACCCACGTCGTGACGGGCATCCTGTGGTGCGCGATCTACCTCGCGCACCAGCTCAGCTCGCGCGCGGAGTCGAATCCGAGCGTGTGCGCGACTGCGGAGTCGCCTGCGGAGTCGCCTGGGGCGTCGCCTGGGGCGTCGCCTGGGGCGTCGCCTGGGGCGTCGCCTGGGGCGTCGATTGGGGACGGGGGATCGAGCGCGGGTCCGGCGCGTCGTTGAAGAGCCGCTCGAGCCACCAGCCGACGCGGTGCATGCCCGCGCGTCGCGCGTGCTCCACGCCGATCGCGCGCCAGTCGGAGCGCCAGAGCTCGCGCGCTGGATCGTAGCCGGCGAAAAAGCGCGCGCGGTCCGAACGCGACAGCATCGAGCCGTGCTCCGCGTCGCGACGTTCGACGTGGCGGAAGAGACGGCGCAGGTTCGTCCGACGCTGCTCGGCGGTGAGCCGCGGCTCGAAACGCGAGCGGTCGAGGTCGAGGATCCAGAGCTCGGGCTCCGCCCCCGACAGTGCCGCCTGCTGCACGAGTACGTTGTTCGGCTGGAGGTCCGCGTGCAGGAAGCCGCAGTCGTGCAGCTGGCGCACGAGCGCTCCACAAGCGCGCACGATCGCACGCCAGGCCTCGCCGGACACCTCGCTGCGCCGCGCCGCCCCCAGCACGAAACCGAGATCGACGCTGTCGGGCACGCGCCGCGTCATCAGCTCGAGCTGCCAACCGCAGACCGCGGACGTCCGGGCACGCGCCGCAGCGACGGCTGGCGTGCGGACGCCACGGCGCGCGAGCTCGTCCGACAGCACGAGCTCGCGGAACGGGCGAGCAGCGTCGAGAAAACGCTCGCGCGTCATCCAGCGCATCAGGCCCCCGTGGGTGTAGCGGCGCAGGAGGTACGGCTGTCCGCCCGCCTCGAGCTCGAGCAGCGGCGTGCGTCCCGCGAGCGTCGACGTGCGCAGCTCGCCGTCGCTCTCGAGCCCGAAGCCGGCCGCCGCCAGGTCATCCGCGAGGTCGTCGCGCACGACGAGGATCGCGCGCGGACTCTCCTCCAGCGTGAAGCCGGCGGGCAGCTCGGCGAGCACGGGAAGGGTCGTCATGGGCAGTCTCCGCGGGAGGCGTGCGGAAGAGCGGGGAGCGCGCGTGTCAGAGACCGAGCCCGAAGGACGGGCCTCCGGTGTCCTTGGGCGGCTCGCTCTCTTCGACGGGTGCTTCGTGCTCGATCGGTTCCTCGACCGGGCGCATTTCCTTCGCCTTCGGCCGCTCGCTCTTCGCGCTCTTGGCTTTCTTCTCGAAAACACCGAGGCCGAATCCGTCCCCGGCGCTCGCCTTGCGGGTCTTCACCGCCTTCGGCTCCGCAACGCGCTTCTCGGGCCGCGGCTGGGGCTCGATCGTGCGCTCGACACCGCTGGGCCGTTCGTCGCGCGAGCTCCGGTCGCGATCGCGGTCACGATCACGGTCGCGGTCGTAGTCGCGCCCACGATCGGCGCGCGGACGGTCGTCGTCACGGCGCGGACGCCGCTCGCGTCCGCCCCGGTCGCCCCGGTCGCCCCGGTCGCCCCGGTCGCTGCGGCCACCGCGTTCGCGTCGCATCTCGCGGCGCACGCCGTCGTGGTGGACCTCGCCGACTGCGATGAATTCGGTCGGCACGCTCTCGGCGAGGAACAGGGACTTGCGGTCGTAGAAGTCGTAGCCGTCCTCGTACGCGTCCCCCGCGCGAACGGTGATGACGGCGTAGTCGGGGGCGATCCGCCGCCCGGCTTCGCAGGCGTCGTCGTAGGTCAGAGCGAGGTGCAGGAACGTGCGCCGTCCGCCGCGCAAGCCGTGCTGCTCGGCGCGGTCCGCATCGCGGCTGCCAACGCCGACGTACAAGAGCTCGGGCGGCTCGCTCGAGTCACCTGGCTCGATGTGAATCGAATGACCGTAGAGCGCGCGGATGCGTCCCTCGACGATCTCGTAGCGCGGACGGTCCCCGGACTCGATCGCGGAGACGACATCGTCGTCCTCGACCGGCTCGCCCAGTCGCTCGTTGAGAGCGCAGACGACGTCGCCGATGTCTCCGAAGCCATGGGCATCCAGCTCGAGGTCGAACTCCTCCGGCTGGTGGCGGAGCATGTACGCGAGGGAGCGGGTGATGCGTTCAGTGAGGGAGCCTTGATTCATTTGCGCGCGATTCCCATGCCACGTGGCGGGCCTCCGCCACCTGGGCGGGATGTTCTAGATCCCGTGATCTTAGCGGCTCGGAGGCCCGCGTCGAGCACGAGCCGAGTTCGGCGCTGGAGGGCTTGCTGCAGCGACACCCGCCGGTGTCGCCGCGGCCGGCTCGCAGCACGGGCTCACGTCGCGAGGACCGGCTCCAGGGGCCCCTCCTCGCCCTCGCTGCGCGCGATCACGGCTGCGCCGCACGAATCCGACCACACGTTGACGACCGTCCGCATCATGTCGAGCGGCCGATCGACCGCCAGGAGCAGCGCGGCCCCCTCGACGGGCAGCTTCAGGGCCGAGAGGATCGTCAGCATCATCACGAGGCCCGCAGACGGGATGCCGGCCGCGCCGACGCTCGCCAGGAGGGCGAGGATGACGATGAAGGCCTGCTGGCTGAAGGTGAGCGGGTCGCCGCCCACGGTCGCGTAGTACTGGGCGAGAAAAATCACGCCGATGCACTCGTACAGGGCCGTCCCGTCCATGTTGATCGTCGCACCCAGGGGCAGGGTGAACGAGGTGACCTTGTTGCTGACGCGGCCCCGCTGCTCGACGGTCTTGAGCGTCACCGGGAGCGTCATGCTCGACGAGCTGGTGCTGAACGCCGTCATGAGCGCGGGCGACATCGCCTTGGCCCAGCGCAGGGGCGAGAGGCGCCCGACGAACTTCAGAACGAGCGGCAGCGTGACGCACGCGTGCAGGATGAGCGCCGTCGCGACCGTGATCATGTACAGCAGCAGCGCCTTGAACGGCGCGAAACCGGTGCTCGCGGTGACCTTGACGATCAGGGCGAAAACGCCGTACGGCAGGAGCTTCAGGACGCCCTCCGCCATCTTCATCATCACTTCGAAGAAGCTCTCGAACACGCCCCGGATCCGCGAGGAGTGCGGCTCCTCGGCCTGGGTGATGAAAA
This sequence comes from bacterium, assembly GCA_024226735.1. Taxonomy (GTDB): domain Bacteria; phylum Planctomycetota; class UBA1135; order UBA1135; genus JAAELL01. The sequence goes on from JAAELL010000141.1 coordinate 37,488, forward strand.
ACCCGAGCAGCAGCGCGAAGAAGATGATCGAGAGCATCGCGCCGTTGTCCTGCAGCGACTCGAAGATGTTCGGCGGCACCATGCGCTTGAGCACCTCGACGAAGCTGTCGTCGGTCCCCTTGCCCGCGTCCTGCAGCGCCGACAGGCCGAGCGACGCGCCTTCGCCCGGCCGGATGACATTGACGAGCGTCTGCCCGACGACGATCGCGAGCAGGCTGGTGGACATGTAGTAGAGGAAGGTCTTCCCGCCGAGCCTGCGCAGGTCCTTCATCGTCCCGACGCCAGCGACGCCGGTGACGATCGACGAGAGCACGAGCGGCACGATGAGCATCTTCAGCAGGGCGAGGAAGATGTCGGCCACGAAGGTGAAGGGATAGATCCAGCGAGCCCGAGACGAGCTCGGATCCATCCCGAGCGCCACAGCCCGCGGCTTGGCCTGCGGACTGCCGGCCGGCGCACCGAGGGGCGGATCCCCCACCCGCACGAACCACAGCACCTCCCCGTTCGACGAGCGCTGTAACACCGCCTCGAGATCCGCCACCGACCCAAGCCCGACGACCTCCTCGTCCGGCCCCCGATCGAGGATGACCTCCCGAAAGACGTCCCCACCAGCGAGCTTGGCCTTGGCCGCGGGACTCCCCCCCGCCACAGACGCCACCTGAACCCCCCCGTCAGCACTAGCAAAGGTGGCTCCAGTCCAAGCGGGAGCGTCGAGACGCCACTGCATGAAGAGCCCCACGGCAGCCCCGAGGAGCATCCACAACAAGACTTTCCAATGGAAACTCATCGCGGGAGGATAGCAACTTGCGACGGTGCCCCGGCGCAAGGGAGACGGAGGCAGAATGCAAGGCAGAATGCAAGGCAGAATGCAAGGCAGAATGCAAGGCAGAATGCAAGGCAGAATGCGACACCGTCCCAACCCCTCGACCCCGCGTTTGGCCCGCACCTCACTGGAGGCCGGCGTCAGCCGGCCGACCCGGGGTTACGCCTCGGCTGCGTGATGGATACAGAAGCTCGACGTCGCCTCCGGCGACGTCGAGCTTCTGTATCCATCACGCTGACCGCGAAGCGGTCAAGCAGCCGAGGGTGCGGACCCAGACCGGACACCGTCAGACGGCGCCGGGCTGGATCGCGCACACTTTCCCCCAGCACGGCCGTCTCCGGCCGCATCGGTTGGGTCCTCGTCGATCTGGAAGCCTGCGGCCACCAGCTTCGTCAGGAACCCGTCGGAACTCCACAGGGTCACCCGGAGGCGTTCTCCAGTCTCCGGATCGACCCATGAGAGACACGTCGGTTGTTCCGCCCCCCCACCCGTGGAACGGGCGTTGGCGGAAGTGTCCGGCGTCTGTTGCTCTCTCTTTCTCATCGTGAAGTTCCTCTTCGCTCAGCTGTCGGGCGACCACCCCCCCAGGCGGCGCGCCCCAACGGTCCCTTAGTCGCCAATGCTGCCCCACTATTTCACCCTTTTGGAGGGAAAGGCAGACGGACGGCCAAGGGGGTCGCTGGCGTTGTCTCTCTCTACGGGGGAGAGACTCGGCCATTCGAACGAACTACGTCGCGAATATCGTTCGTGCTGGTCAAACCCCGGCAAAAGCACCGTTGTCGTACGCCCAATTCCGTCCCCCGAGTAGGGATGTCACGACACCGATCCCTTCTCCCCATTTCGGCAAGAGTTTCCCGGCGCGCTGTAAGGCTCTCGCACCCACCAGCCTTGCCGGCCGGCGACGACGGGTACGAGCCCTATCAACGTTCGCGCGAAACCCACGTTCAACCTGCCATCCAATAACGAGGCATCGTGGAATCGACCTCGCGCGCCCAGCGGTCGACGCCGCCCGTCAGGTTGAAGGCCGCCTCGAAGCCGAGCCGCTCCAGGCCCATCGCCGCGCTCGCGCTGCGGATGCCGTGGTGGCAGATGCAGACCGTCGGGGCGTCCGGGTCGAGCTCGACGTGGCGCACCGAGAGCTCGCCCACGGCCAGGGGTTCCATCGTCAACGGACGGTCAAGGGCTCGCGGTCGAACTCCCCGGGCGGGGTCACGCCGAGCAGGGACAGCACGGTCGGTGCCATGTGCAGCACGCTGACGCCGTCGGCCGGCAGCGCGACGGAGCGGTTCGCGAAGAAGATGCCCGTGACGACCTCGGGGGAGTTCGAAGCGTGGTCGCCCGACCAGTTGTTCCCGTTGTCGCGATAGGTCTCGCCGAGGACGACCTCGCCGTCCTCGTCCGTGGCGAGCCGCAGGTAGCCGGTCACCGAGCCCCACGACGCCCGGTAGTGCTCCGCGAAGCCCAGCATCAGATCGGCGCACTCGTAGTCTATCGTGCCCCAGTCGTCCGAGGGGTAGAGGTCGGGCATGATGACCGCGTCGTGGCCGACGCGCGCCGGTGTCGCGAACGGCGCGTCCTCGGGCCCGGGGTCGGTCGCGGCGACGAAGTCAGCGGCGATGCGCCGCAAGACGTCCTTCGCCTCGGACTTCTTCACGATGCCGTTCGGCTCGCGTCCCTCGAGGTTCAGGAAGACCATCCCGAGACCGAGGCTGTAGGCCTGCGTGTTCTCCCAGTCGACCACACTCGACAGCGACTTCTGCTTCTTGCTGACCAGGCCCTCGCGCAGACGCAGGTAGCCCTTCTCGGCCAGCCAGTTGTTGACCTCCATCCCGCGCCGATAGCTCGTAAAGCCGTGGTCCGCGCACAAGAGGAGCGTGTCGTTCGGCCCCAGCTTTGCGGCGACCTCGCCCACGACCCGGTCCATCTGGCGGTAGATGGCGGGGATCACATCCTTGAGCTTGGTCTCCTGCCCGAAGAACGTCACGACGCGCTCGGCCTCCTCGGCGTCGTGCCGCGGGTGCTCGGGGTCGTGGTAGCGGTACATCATGTGCTGCACGCGGTCGGTCGTGCTGAACACGCTGAAGAGCAGCCGCCAGTCGTCACGTGCCAGGGCGGCGAGCGTCAGCTCCTCGCGCCACTTCAGGGTGAACTCGATGTCCTCGAGGAAGATGTCGACGTCCAGCGCCTTGTCCTTCATCTGGTTGGTCATGCACGACCAGCCCAGCGTCTCGAACGGGCGGCCGAGCCACTCGGTCAGCTCGCGCGCGAAGCCGTTCGGCTGGCTGACGGGCTGCCAGAAGACGGGATCGGCCGGGTCGATCTCGAAGGAGTTGAAGTACAGCTCGAACGGGTCGTCGTAGCTGATGAGACGCGCGCGTGTCACCGCGTGCACTTGGATCAGCGGGTTGACGTCGAACGTGAGCTGGATCCAGCCGGACCACTCGCCCTCTCGCAGCTCGTGGACGGACTCACCGACCGTGATGCGCGCCACGCCGTCCTTCTTTTCGACGCTGAACGGCATCGACGTGCGGTGCTTGTGCAGAGCGGCATTGGGCTCGATGCCGGGCACCGGAACGCCGAACTCGGCGAGCCTCTTGCCGACCTCCTCTTGCTCGTCGCGCAGGCGCCCCGTCTTCTCCCAGCCGAGGTCGGTGTTCTCGAGCTGCTTCTCGAGCGCATCCCACTCCTTCTGCGCCTGATCGCGCTCCCAGAAGTTGACCGGACCGTACAGCTCGCTCTCGATCTTGCCCTTGCGCTCGTCGACGCGGAAGACGGTGCCAGCGCGCGTCGAGCCGGCCGACTCGCCGCGCGGCACGCGGCCCATGTTCATGTCGAACGTCGAGTAGATGAACCACTCGCCGCTGATTCCGCCGCGCACGTCGGGGATCCCGAGGCCGCCGAGCACCCGCGCGCCAGGGGTCGTTGGACGGTCGAACGCGAGCGCGGCATCGAGGACGACGGACTCGACCCCGGCCTGGGCGGCGTGCGCCCAGAAGCCGTCGGCCGACACCCGGTTCTTGTAGACGCCCGGCACGACCGAAGGTACGTAGCCGCGCGCGGTCTGAACGCCCCAGGCGCCGACGCCGCCGAGGATCAGCGCGAGCGGCAGGGCGATCGCCTTGTTCATGCGCAAGAGCGCGAGGAAGAGCAGCGCGAAGAGGACGGCGACCGCGACGCCGAAGCCGATGACGAGCCCCAGACCCGCGCCGGAGAGCATCCCGAGGATGCCGCCCGGCTCGAGCTCGCCGATCGGGACGTCCTCGATCGAGATGTGTCCGGTCACGGGCATCGGTGAGTCGCCGTAGAAGTCGCGCCGAATGAAGCTCGGCACGTTGTTCTGCGCGGGATTGAGCCCCGTGTTGAGCGCGGCCCAGCCGGCCGCGGACTCCGCCGGATTGGTCGAGACCAGCGGCGCGAAGGTGCCCTCTCCACGCAGCTTGGCGAGGTTCGGGAGCCCGCCCTCGTCCATCATGCGTTCGGTCGTGCGCGCATCGGCGCCGTCGAACCCGAGCACGACGACGCGGCCCTCCCCCTGTGCGGCCGCGGGCGCGGACGTGACCAAGGTGGAGAGGAGCGCCCATGCGAGGGCGAGGAGGAGCGGAAGAAGAACTAGGGGGCGACCGGAGAGCATCGTCATGCCTGGGGACGTGGACCGGGGGAGGGGCAGCGGTTACCATCGCCGGATCGGCCGATCCGGGGGCGAGATGTAGGACCGATGTCGGTAACGGACCGCTCGGCACCCTCTAAGTCACATTTGTGTGACTCTTTCCAAAGCCCGAGGGCCCCGCAGCGACTCCGTACGCGGGGCAGCCTAGAGATGCAACAATCCATGTCAATCATCAGCTCGTGCCGCCGCGGTTCCGCGGAAGCGGTCTTCGTCGTCATCGGGGTGCTCCTCGTCGGCGCCGTCCTGTGCGGAATGCTCTTCCTGGGGAGTACGGAGAGCGTGACCCTGGACCCCAGCACCGCGCCGCAGGCCCCCCCGTCCCAGGCGCAGACCGACACGGTGCGGGTCGGGGACCTCGAGCTGCCGCAGGCGGCGCTCGGCGGCGGCGACTCGGCGATCGAGCTCGGCGGCGACGAGGAATGGCGCGATCTCGACAAGGTCTTCGACGGCCAAGGGACGATCAGCGGCACCGTCGACGCGGCGCCCGGCGTCGTCTTCCCCGACGGCTGGGAGCTCGTGGTGGAGCCGTCCAAGTTCGTCATCGGCCGGAAGAAGGCGGTGACCCGCGTCCTCGAGCTACCCGGCAACCAACGGACGTTCGAAGTGCGCGACCTACCGATGGCCGCCTACCGGGTCTACGCCCGGGCGCGCGGGCTCAACTGCGCCGCGCAGGAGGTCTCGCTCTACAAGGTCAAGGGCTACGAGCAAATGCCCGGCAACCACCACGCTCGGGTGATGCTACGCCTGATGCCCGCCGGCTTCCTAGACGGATCGGTGCTGGACGACGACGGTTTGCCGGTCGAGGGTTTGCCTGTCACGATCGAGCGGCTCACGACGCGCGAGCGGCGCATGACGCTGACCGGGCCCGACGGGCTGTTCGCGTTCCAAGACGTGCTCGACGGCAAGTACATGTTGTACTACGGCTCGCCCAACAAGCCCCTCGTGGCGCAGGAGGAGCTGCACTTCCGTGCGCCCCAAGTGCGCCGCCCCGAAGTCGTCGTGCCGCGCCTCGCTTCGATCAAGATCGAGGTGATCGACGAGCACGCGCGCGGCATTCCCCAAGCGAAAGTGCGCGGCTTCGGGCCTACGCCGATCGACACGCTCACCGATGCGTACGGGATCGCCACGCTGCGCTTCCTGCCCGCGGGTCGCTACAAGGTACGCGTCGACGGTTCGTCCTCGGGCCTGGACCGGCACGGCAAGATGGACTTCCACCTGCAGGGCGACGAGGAGCTCGAGCTCGTTCAAATCGTCTGCCGTGAGTAGCCGCCCTTGACGGGATCCGCGGCCCGACCTGCCGGGGGGGCTGCCGGGGCCAGCGTGCGCGACGTGCTCGTTCTCGCCTGGCCCTCCGTGCTTTCGTTCCTGTGCAACAGCGCGTATCGAGTCAACGATCAGTACTGGATCGGTGACCTCGGCCCCGCGGCGCAGGCGGCGATGTCCGCCAGCGTGTTCCTCTTGATCCTGAACTTCTCGCTCTACTTCCTCGCCGTCGGCGGCGCGCTGTCGCTCGTCGCCCGCGCGACCGGAGCCGAGGATGAGCGAGAGCGCGACAAGACGATCCGGCACGTGATGGCGCTCGGCGTGGGCATCGCGATCGTGATCAGCATCCTCGGTTCGGCCTTCACGACCGAGATCGTCGGTTGGCTCGGCCTCGAAGGCGCGACGGCGGAAGCCGCGGCGGCGTACCTGCGCACGATCTACCTCCTCGCACTCCCGATGGCGCTCGCGCCGATCGTCGACACGGTGTTCATCGGGATGGGCGACACGCGCACGCCGCTGATCCTGCAGGGCGGCTCGGTGACGCTGAACTTCGTGCTCAACCCGTGCCTGATCTACGGATTGGGGCCGTTTCCCGCCTGGGGCATGGCGGGCGCGGCGGCGGCGACCGGCATCTCGCGCGCCGCGGTCGTCGTGTTCGGGCTCGTCTTGCTGCGCAGGCGCGGGGTCCATTGGTTGGGCTCGCGGCGCATCGAGCCGCGACGCCTGGCCACGATCGCGCGCATCGGTACCCCGTCCGCCCTTTCGATCACGATCTACGCGTGCGTCTACTTCGCGCTGATCAAGCTCGTGATCACGCCGCTCGGCGACGCGGCGCTCGCGGGGCTGGGAATCGGCTTCAACGCGTTCGAGGGCATGGCGTTCCCGCTGTACCTGGGAGTCGCGGTCGCCGGCTCGTCGCTCGTCGGCCGCAACCTTGGTGCGGGCGCCGAAGCGCTCGCGCTGCAGGCCGTGCAGAACGTGCGCAGAATCGCGCTCGGACTTGGCGCGCTGAACGCCACGCTCTTCATCGGGCTCGCGACCGTGCTCGTCCCGCACTTCACCGACGACCCCGCCGTCGCCGCCGAGACGATCCGCTACGTGCGGATCCTCGCGCTGTCCCAGCTCTTCGTCGCGATCGAGGTCGTGCACGAGAAGGTGCTCCTCGGCGCCGGCCACACGCGTCCGATCTTCTGGATCAGCGTCCCCGGCAACATCCTGCGCGTGCCCCTCGCCTGGGCGCTCGCCGGCCCCGCGGGCATGGGGGCCGCGGGTGTCTGGTGGGCGATCAACGCGACGACGCTGATGAAGGCCTCGGCGTTTCTGTGGATAGTCGAGCAGAGGACGTGGGTCAGGATGCGGGTCGCGGCATCGTAGACGGGCCTCCGCGCTCGCCCGAGAATTCTCGAAAACAGTCAGCCAGTTCGGCGGCGTGATCAGCGTCGCCGGTGGAACCGTGCCCGGCTTCACGGGCCGCATGCGCCTGATCCTCTCGACGCTGTCCGGAGACGAAGACCAGCTTCCAAGGCTCGATCTGGGCCAACACGCAAACTGCCGTGCCGGCGATCCTCGAGGTGTGGGACAGCGTCGTGGGCCTCTCCGAGACGAATCCCGCCACCACGATCAACGCGCCCGGCGCGGACGTGCGGTTCAGCAACGTGCAGGAGGCCTTCCACGGCGCCCCCCAGCGTTCGGCCGCGGATCCCTCACGAGTCCGCGATCGGACGCTGCCTCGATTCAAATCAGAAAAAAAGCGTCGCCCATGCGCCGTTTCTCCGTTCAAGGAGCGGAAGCAATGAGCGACGCCACTTACCCCGCCACGACGAACCTCCTTCTGAGCGGTCTCTTTCACCGCGAGGACGCGGCGACGTGGTGCGCCTACGTTCGCAGCATGCGCCCTATCCTGGCCGGCACCGCCCGCCGCATGGGCCTGTGCGGCCCACGGGTCGACGACGCCGTGCAGCGTACGCTGCTTCGCGTCCTGGTCTCGGGTCGCCGGGGCGGCTACGACCGCAACAAGGGAAGACTGCGGTGCTGGGTGATGACGATCTTGCACAACGTCGTCATCGATGCCCTGCGCACCCAGCGGAACACGAGGGATGGACCCGGAGCGTCCGCTTTCTTCGATCTGCCGACCGAAGCCGAAACCGAGGCCGTCTGGCGCGACGAAGCGATGTGCCGCCTGCAGTGCGAGATGCTGCGGGTGCTCCGGGAACGCAGCGGCGTGCATGTCGACACGTTGAAGGCGTTCCAGCGCATCGTCTTCGACGGTGCGAGCGTCGCCGCGACGGCGCTCGAGCTCGGGATGACCAACCAAGCGGTGCACCTGGCCAAGCACCGCTGTCTCACCCATCTGCGCGCGCACGCCGCGGAGCTGCGGCCCTACTACGAGCTCACCGGGTGAACGAGCCCTTCGCCGACCGACCCGGCGGGCGGAGCTGCAGCACAGCGGGGTTCAGCTTGGCCGGCTCATGATCGTCGCGCCACCGCCGAGCGCCGAGGCGAAGTCGTCCGCCAGGTCCGCCGGATCCTCGATCCCCACGGCGACGCGCACGAGCCCGGGTCGGATGCCGGCGCGCAGGCGCTCCTCGGGGCTCAGACCGACGTGCGACATGAACGCCGGCAGGCTGACCAAGGTCTCTACGCCGCCGAAGCTCGGTGCGTCGAAGGCGAGTCGCAGGCGCCCGACGTAGGGACGCAGCGCTTCGTCGCCGCCCTCGATCTCGAAGGAGAGCACGCCGCCCGCGCCGCCGTTCAGGAGGCGCGCGGCGAGCGCGTGATCGGGGTGCGATTCGAGGCCGGGGTAGTGGACCCGCACGACGCCGGGCGTCGCGTCCAGAACGTGCGCGAGGTGCAGCGCGTTCTTGCACTGTTCGCGCATGCGCAGCACGAGCGTCTTGAGCCCGCGGTCGAGCAGGAACGCGGAGTGCGCATCGAGAATGGCGCCGAGGCGCTTGCGCAGCTGCCACGCGCGCTCGCCGACCTCCGCGCCTCCACACAGGACGCCAGCGGTCAGGTCCGAGTGTCCCCCGAAGTACTTGGTCGCCGAGTGCATGACGAGGTCCGCGCCGAGCTCCAGCGGTCGCTGTAGGACCGGCGTGGCAAAGGTCGCGTCGACGAGCAGCCGCGCCCCGCGTGCATGCGCCGCGTCCGCGATCGACGGCAGATCGGCGACCGACAGGACCGGATTCGACAGGCTCTCGCACACGACGAGGCTCGCGCCTTCGTCGAGCACGGTCGCGAGCGACGCGGGGTCGCCGAGATCGAAGTCGAGTGGCGCGAAACCAAGCCGCTCGAGCTCGCTGCGCGCCAGATCGAGCGTGCCCCCGTAAAGCTGTCGCGGCAGCGCGATCGGCTTTCCAGGCTCTGCGAGAGCCAGGATCCCGGCGTGCATCGCCGCCGTACCAGAACCGAAGACGACCGCCCGCTGCGCACCCTCCAGCGCGGCGAGCCGCATCTCGACGTCGGCACACGTCGGGTTCTTGTAGCGCGAGTAGACGAGCGGTTCATCCCAGTTGCCCGCATCGGTCAGCGCGTGCGTCGACGGAAACTGCACGAAGGTGCTCGAGAGCTGGATCGACGGCGCGAGCGCCGGGTCGCTCTCCTCGGGCGCGCGCCCTCCATGGACACAGAGCGTCTGCATACGGTTCGATTCCATCGGTGGGCTCCCATGGGATTGGGGATCGGAGTCCTCTTCCGTACACTCTTCCGCCCCGTCCCGCGAGCCTCGTTCTCCGCCACCCATGCCCACCGCAGCTCCCCTGATCGACTTCGAGTCGATCGACCTCTCGCAAGAAGTCCTCGACCAAGAGGGACTGAAGCGCTTCCTGAAGCAGCGCGACCGCTTCCTGATGCTCGACGGCATCCTGCACGAGGACGTCGAGGGTAAGCTCACCGTCGGATACAAGGACATCCGCGCGGACGACTGGTGGGCCCCGGATCACATCCCGGGACGACCGATGTTCCCGGGGGCGCTGCAGGTCGAGACAGCGGCCCAAATATCGTCTTACGACTATTCGGCGCATCGCCTCGACGGCTCGCTCGACGACGGCAAGTTCGTCGGCTTCGGAGGCGTGGACAACTGTCGCTTCCGGCGCCTGGTGCAACCGGACTGCCGCATGATCTTCGCGATCTACCTCGCGAAGCACTCGCGCCGCATGTTCCGTTATCAGGCACAGGGTTTCGTCGAGAACGAGCTCGTGTTCGAAGCCGAGATCCTCGGCGTCCTGGTCTGAGACCGAGTCGACGCGGCGCGACGAAATGCGAGCGCGCCTGGAGTTCGCCGATCTCGGAGGCCGAAAGGGAGGGCCGAACGCCCTCTCGAATCGATCAGGCCTCCACCATGCGATCTACACAGTTCCTCGTCCTCCCCACCGCTGCCGCCGCGCTCTTGTTCGCGTGCGGATCCGACTCCGAGCCGACGGGCTACGGCGTCAACCGCGGCAACCTCGCGCGCCCCAACCAAGCCGCAACGGCGAGCGTGCGGGTCGATCCGGGTCCGGTGAGCGTGGTGCAGAAGACGCCTGCGCAGCCGACGAACCAGAGCGTCGACAGCCCCGGCGCACTCGTCCCGAACGACGCGATCGCCTACATCGAGATCGCCTCGGCCGACGAGCTCGGGCGGATGATGGGCACGATCGGCGATGCCATCGACCCGTCGATGTCGGCGATGTTCGGCGTGGAGCAGATGCTGTCCGGCATGCTGATGCGCGGCGGCGAGGTCAGCGAGGTCCGTCGCGACGCCCCGATCGGGATCGCGCTGACGCTGTCCAGCGAGACCGGTGAGCCCGAGCCGACGTTCATCCTCCCCGTCACCGACGGGCGGACGTTCGCGAACTCGCTGATGAGCATGCCCGGCATGGCGCGCCCGGTGAACGGGGGCCAGTGGGTCGGGATTCCGATGGGAGCTCAGTACAGCGTGAGCGAGGGAGTCTCGCCGCTCGCCGAGAGCATGCCGAGCTCGTGCGTCTCGGCGCGCGTCGACGCGCAGCGGCTCATCGCCCAGTACCGCCCGATGATCGGGATGGCTCTCGCGGGAATGCAGCAGAACATGAGCGATCACGCCGGCGGCATGTCGCCGGCCGAGGCACAGATCTCGGAGATGACCATCGAGTGGGTCAACGACTTCATCGATTCGGCCGGGCACGTCGAGCTCTCGCTCGATCTCGACGCCGATGAGATGGACTTCGCCTACTCGCTCTCGATGCGCGACGGCAGCCCGCTCTCGAAGTTCGGCTCGGACAGCACGAACGCACTGCAAGAGCTCGCGGGCTACATCCAGACGCAGGACACGTTCTCGATCATGGCCGGCTGGGACGACGCATTCTACCAGGAGCACGTGCGCCCGATGGTCGAGCTCTTCGCCGACCTCAGCGAGGAGAACGCCGCGTTTTTGTCCGACGTGCTCGAGCACGTCGACGAATACTGCGAGCTGATGGGCTCCAGCGTCGTCGCCACCGGCGACTGGAGCGCCGGCCAAATGCAGGTCGCGTCCTACTTCAAGCCCGCTGACCCCGCGAAGGCGGCGACGCGCTTCCAAGAGATCGTCGGCTCCATCCCGGCGCCGCCGTACGGCTCGATCGAGGGCCCGACGGAGACCGAGAAGGACGGAACGAAGATCATCAGCTTCGCGGTCGTCTTCGATCCGGAGCGCGCCGACCCGCGCATGGAGGAGATCTTCGGCAGCACGACGCTCACCATACAGCTCGCCTCGCGCGGCGAGCACATGGTCGCATGCCTCGGCGGCGACGAGAGCTTCGCCGAGCAGCGGATCGCGGCGCTCGGCCAGCCGGCGCGATCGATCCCCACGGACTTGGCCCAGACGTTCGAGCGCATCTCCAAGTCGAACCCGAGCTTCGTGTACCGCCTCGACATGCTCGGCGTCATGCGCTCCGTCCCGCAGATGTTCGCATCCGACATGGGCGCCGGCGCGCCCGAGATGGACCTGTCCGCCCTCGACGCGATGGGCGACGAGCCACTGGTCATGACGCTCTACGGAGCGATCGACGGCCCGGTGTGGCACGGAGGCATGGTGACCGACTTCACGCGGCTCGGCGAGTTCATCCAGGCACAAGACCGATAGCCGCAGGCAAAAATCGGGCGCGGTCGAAAAACCCGCGCCCCGAGCGACCCGGAATCGTCCTGCGGTTCCGGGTCGTCTTCTTCTCGGTGCAGCCCGCCTACCTACAACCCCGCGCCGAAGCTCATCGAGCGTCCGGTCGCCGGCGGCTGGTCCTCATCCTCGCTGCCCTGCTCGTCGAGGATCGCGAGCACGTCGAGCGTCTCGCAGTGACAGTCGATCCCGCCGAGCAGCTCGCCAAAGGACGGCTTGGAGCGGCCGGCCTCACCCGAGATCGCTTCCTTGAAGTAGGTCCCGTGCTCGGTGACGGCGGTGACCTCGACGGTCCCCGGCTCCGAGGCGGCTTCGATCGCGTGGTACTCGATCCAGCGCTGGCGCACGAGGTCCGCGCGCCGGTGCGCGACGCGCTCCGGGGTCTCCTGCTGGAGGGTGACGCGCTGGCCGAGCAGCGCCTCGACGCGCGCCGGATCGGGGGCCTCCGACACCGAGACGAGCGCCCGGTAGCGCTTGGCGTGCTTGGTCTCCTTGAGCACGCGCACGCGCGCCTTCTCGGTCCAGTGCAAGCCCTCGACCTCGAGCCGGCCCTCGTTGCGGCGGTTGACCTCGCCCTCGAGCACGGCCAGGTCCGGGCGCGTCACCTTGGGGCCGATCAGCTCCATCACGAACGGCCTGCCGCGTCCGAGCATCCGCACGTCGACGTCCTCGCGGCCCGAGCCGTGGAACTTGTGCTTGCGCGTGCCGAACGCCTTGCCGAGCACCCAGCCGATCAGCTCCTGCACCGAGTCGCGCGAGAGCTTGCCGTAACCCTCGCACTTCTCGCAGTTGCGGCGCCGGCGCGGGTGCCCCTTGCACACGGGGCAGAAAAAGACCGTCTGCGGAAGGTCTCGCGTCAGCTTGCGATAACGACCTTCGACGAAGACTTTGACCTTGGGCGGCTGGTTCATCGGCGCGGAACGGGGCGAACCCCGGGAACGAATCGAACGTTCGGGAAGGGAAAGTGGCGAGAGAGGATACCGCCGCTGGCGCTCCGATCCAGCGCGAAGAGGGTGAGTCCGCGGCGGCGACTCCCTACAATCCCCGCCCAAGGCCATGCACCCCATCCTTTTCGAGATCCCGGGCACCGAGTTCCCCCTCCGTTCGTTCGGGCTGTTGGTCGTTCTCGGGTTCCTCCTGGGCGCCCACGTCTACGGGCGGTTGGGGCGCAAATACTCCCCCGATCCCGACCGCGATCAGGCTGGGTTCGCCGCGATACCGATCTGGGTCCTGGTCGGGATCCTGGTCGGCGCCCGGCTGATGTACGTCATCGTCGAGATCCTGCGCGGCAGCGAGACCGGCAAGGGCTACCTCTCCGATCCCCTGAGCGTCCTCTTCTACTGGCAGGGCGGGCTCGTGATGTACGGCGGCATGTTCGGCGCCGTGCTGGCCGGGTGGTGGGGCATCCGCAAGCACAAGCTCCCCGTCTGGCACGCGGTCGACCTGGCTGTCGTGTGTTGCTTCCTCGGCCTCGCGGTCGGACGCATCGGCTGCCTGGCTGTCGGTGACGACTTCGGCCGCATCGTGCCGGAGCAGTACGCCGACCTGCCGTTCCCCATCGTCGTGCGGGTGCCCACGGAGCTGCCGGAGGGCAGCCTGTTCACCGAGGGGAACGCCGGCCAGACGCTGTGGGCGACGCAGATCTGGATGAGCCTCAACGCGCTGTTCCTCGCTCTGCTCGGCGCGTGGTGGATCGGCCGGCGGCGCTACGCCGGACAGGTCACGCTGGGGCTGTTCCTGCTCTACACCGTCGGCCGCTCGGCGATCGAAGTCTTCCGTGGCGACGAGGTGCGCGGCGTCTGGGCCGGCGGCCTCTCGACCTCGCAGATCATCTCGATCGCGCTCGCGCTCGTCTGCGTGGTCCTGATCTTCCGCAACCGCAAGCTGCGCGACGCTGTCCCTCCTGCGTGAATTACCCGTGCGTGAACCGAGCATCGTAGCGGGCATCGATGAAGCGGGGTTCGGCTCACTGCTCGGTCCGATGACGCTCGGCTTCAGCGCTTTCCGAGTTCCCGGCGGCGGACACGACCTGTGGAAGAGGCTCGCGCGCTACGTCTCCTCCCGGCCGAGCTCCGACAAGAACCGCATCATCGTCGCCGACTCGAAGAAGGTGTTCGCACGCAACCCGCGCGGCGAACGGCGGCTCGAGACGACGGCGCTCGCCTTCCTCGCCCAGGCCTGTCCGGAGGGGCGCGGCCCGACGAGCGGCGCCGCGCTCCTGCAGTGCGCGCCGCCGCGGCAGCGCCCGAGCCGCGAGCTCTTGCGCGAGCACCCCTGGTACGAGCACCTCCCGGAGCACCTGCCCACGACGATGGAGGGCGGCGCGCTACGCATCCGCATCGCACGGCTCGCGCGCGCGCTCGCCGCCCACGACGTCGAGCTCGTCGACGCTGGAGTCCGTGCCGTCCCCGCGGGCGAGCTGAATGCATCGTTCGAGAAGACCGACAACAAGGCCGTGACCCACTGGCACCTGGGCTCCGCCCTGATCGCTCACCTGTGGCGAACGTTCGGCACGGAGGGGCTCGACCTCGTCGTCGACCGGCTCGGTGGCCGCTCGCACTACGGGTCGCTGCTCGAGCAGCTCGTGCGCGATGCGCGGGTCGAGACCGTGCGCGAGTCCGCCGCGATTTGTGAATACCACGTCTGGACGAGCGACCGCAGCATGCGCGTCCGCTTCGCGATGCAGGGCGAAGACCACTCCTTCGCCGTCGCGCTCGGCTCCTGTTTCGCCAAGTACGCGCGCGAGGTCAGCATGGCGGCCTTCAACAAATATTTCGCGGAGCTTCAGCCCGGATTGAAGCCGACGGCCGGATACACGACCGACGGCCGTCGCTGGCTCGAGGATGCACGCGCCGCGCTCGCGAACGCGGGCGTCGACGAGCGCGTGCTCGTGCGCGAGCGCTAGTGGTGTGATTCACTCTTGTGCGGCATTTTGGTCGGCCCGTACCCGCCCGCTGCTGCGTTGCGCCTCCTCCGAGACTTGCAGCGAAGTCGCGTCGTCGCTGCGCCTTGCAGCGAACGCGTA
>JAAELL010000142.1 GCA_024226735.1 bacterium
CCCGCTGCTGCGTTGCGCCTCCTCCGAGACTTGCAGCGAAGTCGCGTCGTCGCTGCGCCTTGCAGCGAACGCGTACGCACCGACCAAAATGCCGCACAAGAGTGAATCACACCACTAGTTAGTACTCGCCGTGATCGGCTCGTGACCTTCTGGATCTGGAGGATGCGTCGTGCGGAGCCCGCTCGTTAGCCAGTACTCGAGATCCCGGTGCGCCGTCTCAATTCGCTCCATCCCCTCAAGCCGACCCCCAATCCAGCCGATCACCGTCCCAGAAAGCCGTTCAGGCACATGCTGGCGACGACGAAGAGACTTCACGAACGGGGGTCCTCCGGGTGACGTGGACCGTCCTCGTCGGGGTTGTCTTCGCCCTCGGCTTCTCCCTCTTCGCCACCCTGTCCCGGCGCGCCGAGCTTGCTCGTATGCGCGCGGCCGTCCACGATTGGGACCGCGCGGCGCGCGAAGGTGCCGCGAAGGCGCAGCTGCAGCACCCGGTAGTCGATCTCTCGCGCTGTCTGGGCTGCGCGACGTGCGTGGCTGCGTGTCCCGAGAAGGGCGTGCTCGAGCTCGTGCACGGTCAGGCGATGGTCGTCGGTGGCGCGCGCTGCGTCGGGGTCTCGGCGTGCGAGCGCGAGTGTCCGGTCGGAGCGATCACCGTGACGATCGCCGATCTCGAGGAGCGCACCGACATCCCTGTGCTCAGCGCGGTGCTCGAGGCCGTCGAGACGCCCGGGCTGTTCCTCGCGGGGGAGGTGACGGCGCACGCTCTGATCAAGACGGCGATCGAGCATGGGACCGCAGTCGCGTCGGAGGTCGTGCGCCGCACGACCGACGACGAGCCGGACGAGCTCGAGCACGATCTGGTGATCGTGGGCGCGGGGCCGGCGGGACTCGCGTGCTCGCTCGAGGCCAAGCGCCACGGTTTGAGCTTCGTGACGCTCGAGCAGGCCGAGCGCGTGGGCGGGACCGTCGCCAAGTACCCGCGCCGCAAGCTCGTCCTGACGCGTCCGGTCGAACTGCCATTGCACGGGCGCCTCGCGAGCACTTCCTACTCCAAGGAGGAGCTCATGCAGCTCTGGGAGGGGGTGGTCCGCGAGCACGAGCTGCCGATTCGCACCGGCGAGGTCTTGGTCGACGTCGAACGTCGGGACGACGGACGCTACCTCGTTCGCACCGAGACCAGCTCGTTCCTCGCGCGCAACGTGTGCCTCGCCCTCGGTCGCCGCGGCACGCCGCGCAAGCTCGAGGTGCCCGGCGAAGAGCTGCCCAAGGTCGCGTACAGCCTGCTCGACGCGCAGTCCTTCCAGAACCGCCGCGTGCTCGTCGTCGGTGGCGGCGACTCGGCGGTCGAGGCCGCGATGGGGCTGGCGGAGCAGCCCGGCAACGACGTCATCCTGTCGTACCGCAAGCCGACCTTCTTCCGCGTCAAGGCACGCAACGAGGAGCGCCTCGCCGAGTGCGTCGCGCGGGGCAAGCTGCGCGTGGTGACGAACAGCGAGGTGCTCGCGATTCACCCGACGCTCGTCGAGCTCGCCGTCGTCGACGGACAGGGGATCCAGAAGTGGACGGTCGCGAACGACGACGTCTTCGTGATGACGGGCGGCGTTCTGGCGATCGAGCTGCTCGAGCGCTCGGGCGTATCGTTCGATTCTTCACTGCGCGCGGACACGGGGGCGGTCTACGAACAGGGCAGCGGGCTCTCGCGTGCGCTCGGCGCCGGGTTCGTGCTCGCGCTGATCGCGCTCCTGTGGGCGGCGTGGCACGCCGACTATTACATCCTGCCGTCGGCTGGACGCCCGGCGCACCTCAAGCACGACGCACTGCGGTCGTCGCAGGGCGCGGGCCTCTGGCTCGGCATCGCCTCGGCCGCTCTGATCTGCGTCAACCTCGCCTACCTCGTGCGCCGCTCGCCGCGCTTCCGGTTCGAGCTGGGATCGCTGCAGTCGTGGATGACCAGCCACGTCGCGACCGGCATTCTCGCTCTCTTGTGCGCGATGATGCACGGGGCGATGGCGCCGGGTGATACGGTCGGCGGGCACGCGTTCTGGGCGTTGTTCGCGCTGCTCGTGACCGGTGCGATCGGGCGTTACTTCTACGCGTGGGTGCCGCGCGCGGCGAACGGCCGCGAGCTCGCCCTCGACGAGGCCAAGCTCGCGCTCGAGCAGGTCGCGTCCGAGTGGGACCCGAATCACCGCGCGTTCTCGGAACGCGCGCGGGACGAGGTCTTCGCCCTGATCGAACAACGCCAGTGGCGCGCATCGTTCCTTGGACGGGTGCTCGCGCTGCTCGGACTACGGATCGATCTGCGCCGAACCTTGAGCGCCCTCGTTCGCGAAGGCGAACGCCAGGGCATTCCCCAGGACAAGATCGGGGAGACGATGCACCTCGCACGCCGCGCGTACCACACCACCCTGATGGTCGCGCATTACGAAGACGTGCGCGCCGTCCTCAACACGTGGCGCTACTTCCACCGCTGGGGGGCGGCCCTGATGGTCTCCCTCGTCGTCGTCCACATCGTTTCTGCCCTCGTGTACGGCGTGTCCTTCGGGGGTGCGCAGTGAGGATTCAACTGTGAGAGTTCAACTGGGTGATCATCGGATCTGGCTCGCCTTCCTGTCGGGCTTCGGCGTGATGGCGTTCGTCGTACGCGACATCGGGCACACCTCCCCAGGTGACCTAGCGACCGTGCACGGTCGCGACCCCGAGCTCGCGACGCGCTCGGGCTGCGCGACGTGCCACGGCGGCGGCGAGCGCTCGATGGCCGCGTCATGCCTCGAGTGTCACGCGGAGGTCGCGCACGACATCGGTCAGGGCGAGGGGCTGCACGGCACGCTCGAAGGGGAGGTGCGCATGCAGTGCGCTCTGTGCCACTCCGAGCACCACGGACCGGACTTCACGATCGTCAATGAGCGCAGCTTCGCGATCGCCGGCGTCGAAGACCCCGACGCGTTTCCGCACGAGCTCGTCGGCTTTGCGATGGCGGGCAAGCACTTGGAGCTCGCGTGCGCCGACTGCCACCCGAACGCGTACGTGCCGATCCTGCCCGAGGGCCAGCGGCGCTTCATTGCCGAGGAACAGAACTGCGCCACTTGCCACGACGACCCGCACGAGGGCGGCATGCTGCGCGGTTGCGCCGAATGCCACGCGCAGGAAGCGTTCGACATGTTCGACGGATTCGTGCATGACGAGCGCTTCCCGTTGACCGGCAGTCACGACGGCCTGACTTGTCAGGAGTGCCACACGGACGACGGTGCGCACGCGATCGAAGTGCTCGGCATGTCGAAGAACGTCGAGTGGCGCGCCTGCGCCGACTGCCACGAGTCGCCGCACGCTTCGAGCTTCGTCGACGGCATCGCCCAGCTCGTCGAGGCGACCTCGGAGGCGAGCTGCGCGGCGTGCCACGACGTCGCGCACGAGACGTTCGGGTTGCGCGACATCGACGTCACACCGGAGCAGCACGCGACGACCGGCTTCCCGCTCGATCTGCCGCATGACCGGGCGGCGTGCGAGGACTGTCACAGCGCGCCGGACGATACGTTCGAGGCGCGGTTCCCCGGTCGTGGAGCGGACGACTGCCGCTCGTGTCACGACGATCCGCACGCCGGTCAGTTCGACGACGCGCCCTTCGCGGCCGCTGGCTGCATTGCGTGCCATGACCGGCACACGTTCGACCCGCACACGTACACGGCTCAGGACCACGCGCTCGCGGCGCTGCCCCTCGAGGGCAGCCACGCAGATGCCGAGTGCAACGCGTGTCACCTCGCGGCGCTCGGCGGCGCGCGCGTCTTCCATGGCACGGGCTCGAACTGCGAGGACTGCCATGCGGACGCGCACAAGGGCTTCTTCGGCCGGTCGCAGGCGGGGCTGCCCCCCGTGCCGAACGGCGACTGCGCCCGTTGCCACACGGCGACGAGCTTCCACGACCTGCCGCTGGAGGGCTTCGACCACTCCTTCTGGACCGGGTTCGACCTGAACGGAGCTCACGGGCAGAACGACTGCGAGAGCTGCCACGGGCGCAGCGCGCAGCCCGACGAGGCCGGGAGGACCTTCGGTTGGTCCACGGAGCTGTTCGGCCGGGTCGAGGGCTGCGCCTCGTGCCACGCCGACCCGCACGAGGGCGTCTTCGACCGCGAGGGCGTACCGGTCCAGCTCGATGGTCCGGACCAGGAGCCGCAGACGGGCTGCGAGCGGTGTCACGTCGAGACATCGTTCCGCACCTTCCCGCACGACTTCGACCACGGGGTCTGGACGGGCTTCGCGCTCGACGGTGCGCACGGCGACGTGTCCTGCGCCGCCTGCCACCCGCCCCTGGTTGGTAGCGCCGCGGTCCCGGGCGAGCGCACGTCCGCTCGCGCACTGGGGCAGAGCTGCGCCGACTGCCACGCGAGTCCCCATGCGGGACAGTTCCGCATCGAGGGTCAGACGGACTGCAGTCGCTGCCACCAGAGCACCGATAGCTTCTCTGAGCTCGCATTCGATCACGACGAGGACTCACGTTTTCCCCTCGACGCGGCCCACGCCGCGCTCTCCTGCACGGCGTGTCACAAGCCCTACGCGGTGACCGACGAGCTCGAGATCGTGCGCTACAAGCCGCTCGGCACGGCGTGCATCGACTGTCACGGAATGACCGAGGGTCAGCTGCGAGAACGGGGGAGAAGGAAACGTTGAGAATCGGATTGCTAGTGGGTCTCTGGACCTGCGTGTCGGTCACTGCTGTCTCGGCACGAGCTCAGGAGCAGGCCGCCAAGGCCGCCATCGAGGACGGCGTTGATGATGCCGCCGCGGGTGCGGTGCAGAGCATCGGTCTCCGCGTCAGCTTCGCGAAGCCCGGCGGCCTGGTCGTGATCGACCGGGGTGCCGACGTCGGCGTCGCGCCCGGCGACCTCGTGCTGTTCCATTCGCGGGATGGCAACACCTACCAGGGAACCGTCGTCGAGCTCGATGACCGCAGCGCCGTCGTCGAGCTCGCGGGTGGCGTCGTGGCGCTGGAGACGGGCACGAAGGGCGAGGTGCTCGTGCCCGAGAAGAGAATTGTCTCCCGTAGGGCCCCCGAGCAGATCGTACCGGAGCAGCTGCCCTGGGAGACGGCCGACGAGGACTGGACGGAGGGCATGCCGCTCCTCGCCCAGGTCGACGCGGTGCGTCCCGAGCAGCGCCGGCGCGAGGTGACCGCGCGCGCCTACTCGATCGGCGACATGACCTACACGAGCGAGGACAGTCGCAGCGACTCGTTCTTCCGCGCCGGTGGCGACGTCGAGATCGAGAACGGTTGGGGGCGCGGCGGCCGGCTGCACATCGACTGGGAACACAACCTGCGCCAGACCGACCTCGACGATCAGGACGACGAGGACTTCTCGGACCTGCGCGTCGACCGGCTGTCGTACGCGTGGGGCGGCACGCGCTTCGACCACGAGGGCTGGGAAGCTGGGCGCTTCCTCATGCGCGGGATGCCCGAGTTCGGTGTCGTCGACGGCGTCGAGTACGGGCATCGTCTCTCCAACGGACAGCGCTTCGGCCTGAGCACCGGCTGGATGCCGGAGCCCGACACGGACTTCGAGTCGGGGGGGGACTTTCAGGTCTCGGGCTACTACCACTGGGCCAAGGACGGCAACGAGCTGCTGACGCTCGACACCGGCTTCCAGAAGACGTGGCACAACGGACGCGGCGACCGCGACTTGATCGTGTCGAAGCTGCAGTACCTTCCGCTCGTCGGCTGGAACTTCCACGGCACGACGTGGATCGACTGGTACAGCTCGGGCGACGACACGAAGGGCTCCGGTCCCGAGCTGACGCGCGCGCTCCTCTCGACAGGCCACCGCTGGGAGGGTGGGCACGGCATGAACGTGAACTTCCGCCACAGCGAGTTCCCCGAGATCCGCCGCTTCGAGTTCACGCCCGTCGCCGTGGATCAGCTCGAGGACGACCGCAACGACCGCCTGTCCATTGCCGGGTGGAGGCGCACGAGCGAGCGCCAGAGGGTGCACGCTGAGATCGGCGTCTTCGACGACGAGGACGAGTCCGGTGGCGACCTCGAGCTGGGAGTCGACGTGAAGGACCTGTGGACCGAGCGCAGCCGCGGCGACGTCACCTTCTTCAACACGCACGGCGAGTTCAGCAAGGTGATCGGCACGCGCTTGCTCTACTCGAAGTTCACCCGCCGCGGACACTGGGACGCCCTGTACGAGATCGCCCGCCACGACCAGGAGGGCTTCGAGGACAACGACGACATCTTGCAGCACCGCATCCGCGGGAGTCATGATTTCCGCTTCGACGGAGACTGGGACCTCTCGGTCTACGCCCAGGCAGTCCTGTGGGACAGCGAGCAGTCCTGGTCGCTCGGTTTCTACGTCCAGAAGAGCTTCTGAGTCAGATGACGATGCATTCTCACAAGCGCAACCTGCCGCTCGCACTCGGCCTCTTCTGCCTGTTCGTCGCCTGCGTCACCAAGCAGGGCGGCATCGAGCCATTCGAGAAGCACCTGTGGTGGGAAGCCCGCGGCCCGGTCATTCCGCACGAGTCCTTCCCCGCGGACTGCAAGCTGTGCCACGTCGGCGAGACGTGGAACAGCCTCGTCGAGGGCTTCGAGTTCGACCACCACGCCGAGACCGGCGTGGCGCTGAACGGATCGCACGCGGACGCGAAGTGCCTACGCTGCCACAACGACCGCGGCCCGGTCGACGTGTTCGCCGTCCAGGGCTGCGCCGGGTGCCACGAGGACCTGCACGTCGGTACGCTCGGTGCGAACTGCGAGGAGTGCCATGCCGAACAGACCTGGCGGCCGTTCGGGCAGATCGAGCAGCACAACCAGACGCGGTTTCCACTGACGGGGGTGCACGCGGCGACGTCGTGCCGGCGGTGCCATCCGGGGGCCGAGGTGGGGCGCTTCTTGCCGCAGGACATCGAGTGTCTCACGTGCCATCAGGATGATCTGGCGCGGACGAACAATCCGAACCATGCGGCGCTCGGATGGATCAATGATTGTGATCGGTGTCACATGCCGACGAACTGGAACCAGGCGGAGCTGGACCAGTAGGGGCCAAGGCGCGGCGCCATGCCGGCACCTCGCGGCACCCTGCCGGTGATCCTCCGGATCCCATTAAGATTGCGACTTCCTATCCCCGATGTAACCCCGGATCGATAGGCAGGATCGATCCAGGCGGTAGAGGGGGAATCGGTGCGAGTCGGTAAACAATCGTGGTATTGGGGAATGACGGCCCTCGCGTTGGCGGGGCTGATCGCTGGGTGTTCGGGCGGCGACTCCGCGGGTCGGGGTAACTCCGGCTCGGCACAGTCGTGCATGACGTGCCACAACGGCTCGCCGGAGAACGACTACGCGGGGCCCGGGATCGAGAATCCGCACCCGTTCGCGGGGGCGGACAATCTCTCGTGCACGACGTGCCACGGGGGGAACCCGAACGGCGACACCAAGGAAGAGAGCCACGTTCCGCCGCCGCCCGAGATCGGCGACGACGAGAACCTCGAGCACAACCGCTCCGCCTACTTCAACCGCCTGACGCTGACGGGGATCGACAAGTTCCCCGACTACCGCAGCGGCGGCAAGGACTACACGGCGCTCGACTACCTGCAGTTCATCAACCCCGGCGACCTGCGTGTCGTGACCGAGGGCAAGAGCTGCGGCCTCTGCCACCAAGGGCACGCCGAGTGCGTTGCCGGCAGCCTGAACGCGACCGAGGGGGGAGTCCTCTCGGGGGCGATGTACCAGGCGGGGATCGACAACCCGGTGGCCGCGAGCCAAGGGCTCTTCGAGGATACCCTGGCGGGGCTCGGCTTCCGGGCCGTCGACAAGCCGGGCTACACGTTCGATCCCGATGACGTCGGCGCCGTTGGGGAGCTGCTCGAGTTCCCCGTCATGAGCGTCTTCGGCGAGACCGGGCCGATGCAGCTCTTCAACAACGATCTGTACTCGGCGACGAGCCTGCCCGCGGACCTGAACCCGGACAACTCGATCGTGACGGGCTCGCGGCTCGCGACGCTCTACCACGAGATGGTCGCGTTCACGTGCGGCGACTGCCACCTTGGTAGCGCGGGCGCGAACAACCGCTACGGGGACTTCCGCTCGTCGGGGTGCACCTCGTGCCACATGGCGTACAGCCGCTCGGGCCGCACGGGCACGAGCGATCCGAACATCGACCGCAACGAACCGCTCGACCCCGACGACATCGAGGCGCCCGAGCGCGCCCACGTTGCGCGGCACCTGATCAAGAGCAACGCGAAGACGCTGCCGAGCGGCGAGTTCGTGCGCGGCATCGACGACTACTCGTGCGCGGGTTGCCACCAGGGCTCGAACCGTACGGTCATGCAGTACTGGGGCATCCGCCTCGACCAGAACCAGGACGTGCGCCGCGGCAACCAGTACCCGGCGAACCCCGTCTCGCACCTGCGGACGACGAACGACACGCGCTTGTTCGATCCGCAGATCGGCAACCACACCTTCAACGGGCGCGACCACAACCAGTACCTGCTCGAGGAGGACTACGACGGGGACGGCCGCGACGACACGCCTCCCGACGTCCACTACGAGGCGGGGCTGGGCTGCATCGATTGCCACGGCAGCTACGACCTCCACGGCGGTGACGTGAACGATCCAGCGAGCTCGAAGATCCACTCGCGCATGGAGCAGAGCGTCGCGATCGAGTGCGAGAGCTGCCACGGTGGCGTCGACGCCTACGCGCCGACCGTCACGGGAACCGGGCCCGACGGGGAACCGGTCGAGTACGCCGTCGACGGGGCGGGCAATCCGCTGAAGCACGTCACCAAGGGCTCGGACGGTCACTTCCATCTGACGAGCCGCTTGACCGGGAACCGGCACTTCGTCGTGCAGACGCGCGACACGGTCGTCGACTCGGGCAAGACCAATCCCTTCAGCGGGGACACGATCTACTCGGACCTCGCCTCCTACGCGATGGGCACGGCGGACGGAGATCCGGCGACGGGCATCGGTCCGCTCCAGTCGGGCAGCGCTCCGACCGGCTTCCGGCACGGTGAGAACATGACCTGCGTCGCGTGCCATGCGTCGTGGACGAACACGTGCATCGGCTGTCACCTCGAGGGCGAGTACAGCACGAACAACAACAACTTCAGCAACATCACCGGCGAGCGCATCGTCTTCCGCGAGAAGAACGCGGACTTCGTCTACCAGAGCCCGGTTCCGTTCCAGCTCGGCGTGGACACCAAGGGCAAGATCTCGGTGATGGCGCCCAACACCGAGACGTTCTTCAAGTACGAGGACAAGGACAACAACGACAGCCAGGTCTTCGCGTTCTCGGACCGCAACGGGGCGGGCAACAACCGTGCCACGACGCCCTTCCCGTCCTTGAGCCACAACACGATGATGCCGCACTCGATTCGCGGCAAGGTGACGAGCCAGCACGAGGGGCCGCGCTACTGCTCGGCCTGCCACCTGACGGACAACTCGCTGACCAACTTCGGCACCGAGTACACCGCGTTCCGCACCGCGATGGCGGCGAACGATTTCGGCAGCCTCGACTTCAACTTGCTCAAGGACCACATCGGCAAGAACCCGAACAACCAGCTCGACTCGCCGATCTGGGTGCACATGGTCGCCGGCCTCGGCAGCGGCGTGTTCCTGTTCGACGAGAACGGTTGCCCGACGAACCCGCTGGACGACCACGACGACCGCGCCGGTTGCGACGGCGTCCCGCCGTCGACCGTCTGGGATCCGGCCAACGTCGCCTTCAATCTCGACACGATCGTCGAGCCGAACGGGGTCGCCACGGGCTCGAACAACCACCCGATGCAGGATCCGGGCGCGACGCCCAACCTGCGCGACGGTGCGCTCGACCCGAACCTCTCCGGACCGCTAGGCGCGGCGCTCCTGCTGCGGCTGACGGACCCGGGCGTGGGAATCGTGCTCGACTCGTGGATCGACGCCGACGGCGCGATCCAGGGCGACGCGGGCGACTTCGTGAACGACTGACCCAAGCGGGGCTGCTCCCCAGCCCCGCTCGTGCCACGGGCTAGTGGTGTGATTCACTCTTGTGCGGCATTTTGGTCGGTGCGTACGCGTTCGCTGCAAGGCGCAGCGACGACGCGACTTCGCTGCAAGTCTCGGAGGAGGCGCAACGC
>JAAELL010000143.1 GCA_024226735.1 bacterium
GAGCCGCACAACATGGGGTGGTGCGCGCGGGTGGGGTTGCTGGCGGGGAGGCGGTATTTGGAGGGGTTGGTGGAGTAGAGGCGACCCGTCGCTGCACGCGGCGTGGGGTGGGACAATCGGAACGAGCGGGGCCGCGCGAGATTCGGGAAGGCTCGGCATCCCCTGCCGGATCAAGGCTCGAACACGATCCAGAGCCCGCCGGTCAAGTTGCTCGCGCCCGCACCGTCGCGGTGCCAGAGCTGGAAGTACCAGGTCGAGGCGACCACGATCGGCTCAGAAAGAGTCGGTAGATCGAGAGTCAGCGAGCGCGTCCCGGTCCCTTGGATCAAGCCGACAGGGGGGATGCGGCGCATAGGGGCTCCGATGCACAAGCGACCGTTCGAAAGGGGGAAGTCATTGCGGTTCTCGCCGTAGAGGAACTGCGAGCCGGCACCGGGGGGGCACGACGAAGCTTGGAGCACGATGGGGTTCGTGCCGTTGTCGGAGATGACGGGGCTGCCGGTTGCCGTCAGGAGTCCCGGGACGCCGGTCACGTTGGGGTTGCCGGGGCAGTAGTTGCCGATGTCGGAGTAATCGCTCTGGGGGACGATGCGGAACAGCCCTCCGCCGCTTATCGGTTGCCTGATGACCAGGGGCTCACCGTTCTCGTCCGGCATGATGCCGACGAGTTCGAAGCCACCGAACGACCCGGCCAGGTCGAGGTCGAGCGTCAGATCCTCCTCGTCGTTCGGCCCGGGACTTGTCAAGCCGACGTCGAGTGCCTTGATCGTCGCATCGACAAAGTCTGCGTACAGGAACCGGCCGTACAACCAGGGCATGCGGTTTCCACGGTAGACGTAGCCGCCGATGATGGCCTTGTTGCCGGGCGCGTGGGGGTACTCGAACCAGGGAGCGGTCGAGGGCAAGCCCTGGCAGATCGGCTCGGTCACGGCCGGCGTGGGTGTGAACGTCCCCTCGAGACAGGGCCAGCCATAGTTCACGCCTCCCGGGCTCGAGTCCGGCTCCCGGTCGATCTCTTCGCGTGCCGAGTTGCCGACGTCGCCGATGAACAGCTCGCCGGTCAGCGCGTCGAACGCGAAACCGTGCGGGTTCCGCAGGCCGTACGCCCACACGAGAGGGTCGCCGCCGATTCCGCCCGCAAATGGGTTGTCCGTGGGCTCGAAGAGAGGCGCCGCATCCGTGTCGAGGCGGAGCATCTTGCCGAGATGCGAAGTCGTGTCCTGCGCGATCAGAGCGCCGGCGAAGTCGACGGGGCGCGCACTGTCGCCCACACCGCAGTACAGCATTCCGTCCGGGCCGAAGTGGATGGCGCCCGTGCCGTGGTGGTAGAGACCGTTCATGTCGGGCACGAGGTCGACTGTGACGAGTCGCTGCACCAAGGCGGGGTCCGCCTGGAACGGTGTCACCAACGGTACCGCGTATTCCTCGACGACGGCCTTGATCTGCATCCCTCCGGCATCCCAGTTGTAGCGAACGAAGAACCGGCGGCTGGTCTCGAAGTCAGGGGCGAACGCCATCCCCGTCAGGCCGTTGATGGGGGTGTTGAACACGAGGCCGCTCAGATCGAGGAACGGCTGCGCGAGCGGCGTGCCCGAGTCGTTGAGGACTTGAATGACGCCAGCTTGTCCCGCGACGACGTAAATGCCGTCTTGCCCGGGGATGGGCAAGACGGCGGCAGGGCGATCGAGCAGGGAGCTCATCGGCTGTAGCTCGAGCTGTTGGTTTTGTGCCCAGCCGAGAGGGCTGAGCAGAGCCGCCGCGGCGGCGCAGTAGACGATTCTCATGAGTCGGTCTCCGTGGTGTTCGATGCGGGAGCCACAGTGATACGACGCGGCGAACCCGATTGGTTCTGCGAATCGCTGAACTGTGTAAGCCGGCCGCCTCGCAGTCGGTGAATCCGGGAGGGCCCCGATCGGCACGGTGTTGAGAAAGCTGAGAGGGTGCTTCGCTCATTCGCTGTTGCTACGCGGCGCATGAAATCTCCCGACCCGGCCAGGCGGCAGGCGCCCCCCCCTGAGCGGACAAGCGTAAGCGAGAACGCACGTGCCCGACTGGTGAACACCTGCCGGAAGGTCAGCTTCCTTGACACCAACCCCGCCTGCATCGCCGGCGTTCGCCGGCGTTCGCCGACCAGGCAAGCTCGAGTGCGGGCGGATGAAGTTGTAGTAGCAGCGCAACAGCTCGAGTTGCTCCGCGAGCCTCGACCGTCGCCGCGCATGCGCCGGTGTCTTCCGTGCCAAGTACGAGCAACCGCGACGGATCGACGGCTTGGGTAGGTTCCCTCCGGAGGATTGCGGCTGCACCAGCGCCCTACTGCGGTTCGGCGGGACGCACGCCCTGCCGTATCAACTCGACGGTCTTGCGCAGCCGCTCGACGGCACGCAGGCCGGCGCGCTGGGCGGCGCTGTAGGTCAGGCCGAGCTCGGTAGCCTGCTCTTCCAGGGACACGCCCAGGCTCATCGCCTGCACGAGGCGCCGATCACGCGCGGGGAGCACCGCGAGCGCCTTGGCGACGAGCTCCAACATCTCGCGCTTCGCCGCGAACGAGGAAGGCGTTCCCATCGGCGCAGCGGGCGCGCGTACAGCCCGCGTCGGATGGTCGCGGCTGCCCAGTCCAAAGGTCAGGCGCGCGACGCGTCCCGCTCCCCGCTTGAGGGCGGACCAGTAATCGTTGCGATCCGCGACGTGCCGTCGCGCGATCGTGAAGAGCCACGATCGAAACTCCGCCTCACCCGGGAGCTCGACGTCGTCGGCGCCGGTCAGGACGCGCGCGTGAATCCCTTGAGCGAGGTCCTCGGCGGACTCGAAACGCGAAAGCCCCGCACCGCACTTGCGCAGGAAGGCGATCAGAGCGTCATGGTTTTTGACCAGCTGGTCGTGCAGCGAGGTGGGATCCATGGCAACTAGCGCGTAGGACGAAGCACGAGCCGCAGCCCCGTCGAGGCGTCGCGCTCGTTCTCGGCGAGCCAGCGCGTCGCGCTGATTGCGAAGCTGTGGGGCTCGGACCGGTCCCAAGCGCCGCCCATCACCGCGCGCTCGTCGGATCCGTTCTGTGCTCGGTCGAGCGCCCACTCGGCCGCGCTGCCCGTAAGGTCGTACACACCGTAGGGTGACTCGTCGACCGGGTACGACAACACTGGCTCGACGCCGGTGAGAGAACGCGAATAGCGGCTCTTCGCCCACGCCGGCGAGAACGACTCTCCGAACGCGTAGTCACGGCTGTCCCCGCCCCAACCGGCGAAGCGCCACTCGAGCACCGTCGGCAGGCTCGCGCCCCAGCGCCCCTCCCCCACCCAATGCCGCTCGTCGAACCACGCGGCGTACGCCGCCGCCTCGACCCATGAGACGGAGAGCACAGGGAGATCACGCGCACCCGCGGGGAGGAGGATGCGCCCGTCCGCGCCGCGCGACCAGCCGCGCGCGAGCATGCCGGCTTGCAGTGCGCGACCGCCAGCGTCGCGCTCGCTCTCCATCGCCAGGCGCGTCTTCGGGTCGTCGAGAAACTCGGCGAATGCAGCGCACGTCACCTCGTGCTCTTGGATCCAAAACACCGGATGGGGCGGCGGCGGCGTGACGCGCACGAAGCCGGGCGGCGACGTGCCGTCCTGGGAGAGCACGCCGCGGAGGTCCAGTCCCTTGCTGTAGTGCTCGCAACTGTGGTCGACGTGGAACGAAAGCCGCAGTGACTCGTACCCCTCCAAGCTCAGCAGGGCGACGTACCAACCCGGGTCCTGGAAGGTCTCCTCCAGCGGCGTCGTTCCCACCGTCGCCGCCGGGCTGACAAAGAGTGGCGAAGCGCTGGCGCGAGTCTCCATTCCGTTCTCGAGCCACTCGCGTTCGGCGACGCCGGCGCGCCAGATCGTCACATCGACGCCACCCGAGGCGACGGCCGCACGCGGCGAGAAGCATGCGAGGCCGAGATCGTCGAGACTCGCCGCGACGACCTCTTGCCGTTCGTGGTTCGGCCCTGCGAAGGCGAAGTGGCGGCTCACGTCCCCCAACGCTCCCCGGGTGCGCGCCTCGACCACATCGCGCACGGGCTCGCCGTCGATCGCGACCAAGCGCTCGAAGCCGCCGACGGCCGCGTCGCGGCCACGCACGAGAACGACGTTCTCGATCTGATGCCCTGCGACCTGCACGATGCAATCCTCGCGGCCGACCACGCGCAAGGCCCAAGTGCCCGGCGGCGGCTCGGCCTGGCGCACCGCGGCGGGTACGGCGACATAGCGTGGCTCGTCGCCTCCGAGCAGATCCTCGGATTGGTAGCGATAGAGGCGCACGCGGGCCCCGGCCGGCTGCGATCGGATCCGCAGCGAGGCGCGGCCGGCGACCCGTTCGCTCCAGGTCCCGTCGCTGCTGTCGTGCTCTTCGACTTTCGCACGGAACCACTCGGCGAGCCGTGGGTCGAGCTCGTCGCGCACGTCGAACCAGCGTTCGTAGTAGTACATCGCCCACGCCTCCCGCAGACCGGGCGCGTTCGGATCGAGGTCTGCGGCGCGGCTCAATCCGTCGAGCGCATCCTCGAAGAGAAGGAGTCGATCGCGCTCGTGCGTCTTCGTGATGCGCGCCGCTTCGAATCGCTCGCGCCGCTCGGCGGGGTTCAACCAGCGCGCGTTGACCTGAATGTCGAGCGCTTTGCGACGCCAGAGTGCCTCCTCGTAGCCGTCGCGTAGCCCCCCGTAGCGGGCGAGGGCATCGCGCGCTCGGTCGATGAGACCCTCCGCGCGACCGCGGTCCGCGAGTCGCGCCATCCGCTCGGAGCGAGCGTCGGCAAAATAGAAAACGCCCAGGGCACCGAGCGCGACCGCGATCGCCGCCGACGCGGCCCGGTTCTGCCGCGCCCAACGCGCGACCCGGCGCAGCAGTCCGTCCGGCCGCGCTTGGATCGGTCGCAGCATGAGGACAGCGTCGAGATCGACCGCGAACGCTTGAGCACTGCCGTAGCGCCGGGCGGGATCCTTCTCGATCGACTTGAGCAGGACCACCTCCAGGTCGGGTGGTAGGTGCAGCCCCTTGCGCATTGGACGCGGTACGTCCTCGGTCAACACACGCCGCATCACGCGCTCGAAGCTCCCGTCCTCGAACGGCACGGCTCCGGTCAAGCCCTCGTACAGCGTCACCCCGAGCGAGTAGACGTCGGTTCGCCCGTCGACCGTGCCGTCCTCGTCGCCAAACTGCTCCGGCGCCGCGTAGACGGGCGAGCCCGCGAAGCCGGCGGTCAGGCTCAGCGACCCGGACCCGACTTGACGCGCCAGGCCGAAGTCCATCAGAACGGCATGACCTTCGGGCGTGATGCGGATGTTCGACGGCTTGACGTCCCGGTGGACGACGCCTTCGCGGTGCGCGTACGCGAGCGCCTCGGCAATTTCTCGCGACCAACGCAGGATGTCGGTCAGGGGAGCGCGCTCGTGCGCGTCACGGCGATCGTGCAGAACGTCCGCCAAGCTGCGTCCGGCGACGAACTCCATCACGAGGTAGTTGACGCTACGCTCCACGCCGACCCCGAGCAGCGTGTTGATGTGAGGGTGTCGCAGCTTGGCGACCACGCGCGCTTCGCGGTCGAAGCGCGCAATGGCGGTCGGCGAGCCCGCGAGTTCGGGCCGGATGATCTTGACCGCGACGAGTCGACCGAGGGACTTCTGTTGGGCCAGGAACACGCGTCCCATGCCCCCCTCTCCGAGCGTGCGCAAGAGGCGGTACTCACCGAGCGTATCGAACGGAAGGTCCGCGTCCGCTGCGAGCTCCGGTGCGGCCCCCCCGGTCGAATCGGAGGGGCACGCCACCAGCTCGTACACGCCCCGCATCCACTCGGGTGGACCGTCGAGCGTGCGGTCATGGCGCGCCGCGAAGCTGTCGGGAGCCTCGACCCGACCGGTGAGGAGTGCTTCGAGGTAGGCGTCGAACAGCGCCCCTTCCGATTCTGGACCAACCATCGCAATTGATCGTACCTGATGAGGTGTGGCTCGATCCGCGACGAAATCCGCCGCAGAAAGCGTGTCTGCGTTCACGACCACTTCCGATTCGAGGGATCTCTACAACCAACGCGGACCCCTCTCCATGCAATCTCGATTCGCTCCCCTCCTCGGCCTGCGTGCCGCCTCCTTGTTCCTCTTGACTGCGACGCCCGCTTGGGCCCAGGGCAATTGCACCTACCAATACGACAGCGGGACGTCCACGGGCTCCTTCGGGATCTCGCAAGGGGTCACAGCCTGGATCAACGCGTTCGACGCGGGAGCGGGTGACACCGTCCGCGACATCAGCACGAGCTTCGGCTCGCCCATCGGCGCCCCCAACGCGACGAATGGGTTCTTCGCGCAGTTCTGCATTTGGAACGACCCTACGAACGACCTCGACCCGGCCGACGCGACGCTCGTGTGGAGCTCCAACGCGCCGATCCAGGATGCCGATACTGACACGTTCCTGAAGATCGATGTGCCGGACATCCCCGTGTCGGGGATCTTCTGGGCGGGAGTGGCGTCGGCGCACCTTCCAGGCCAGAGCCCGGCCCCGGAGGACGCGACCGGCATCGCTCCCGCCAACTCGTCGTGGCTCGTCGGCAAGTTCACGCCGCCGATGGACGTCACGAACCTGGCCAACAACAACATTCTGACCCCCCATCCGCTTCCGTGGATGGTGCGCGTCAACTGCGAGAACACGACGGTTTGTCGCGGCATCGCGTTCGCGCCTCTGGGCGGCGCCAGCCTCGCGTGCAATGGCGATGCGTTGCAGGTGACCAACCTCGACCCCGCCGGCGACGGTCTGATCGCTTCGCTCGGACACGCGGAAGGCTTCGGCCTACGGGCGCTCGCGCCGAACGGGCTCGGGTCCGGTGAGATCCAATTGGGCTTCGAGGACACGATCGGAACCCGATTGTGGGACATCGCGATCAGGCTCCTGGCGAACGCGCACCGGGCCGAGCTGGCGAGCCCTCTCGGCGGCACGGCGACGGTACGGTTGTTCGAGCGGGAGCGGCTGAGGGAGATCCACTCGTCCCTGCAACTACCGATCGCACTCGACATCCTCGACCTAGACCTACCTCTCGTGCATGCGAGCGGTCGCTCGGTCACGCTGGTGATGGACGAGCCGGTGGGGATCACGCTCAACTCGATGACCTACTCCGACATCGACCGGATCACGGTCGAGACCGATCAAGTGGGCGGCTTCGGGGACACGATCGGATCGTGCACGATCGAAAGTAGCACGCTCACCGCGTTCGAAGTCGCGCAGCATTTCCTCACGAAGTTCCGCGCGCACGCCTACGGCGGACCGGACGCGCGGCTCGAAGTCGAACCGGGCGGAATCTCAATCGCGTCGCTCGGGACCGACGACCAACTCTACCTCGAGTCCGACAGCCTCGTTCCAACCGTCAGGCAGCTCGAGCAGGCCTACCGCGCAGAGCACGGCCCCAACTTCTTTGGCGATCGCACGCAGTTCAACTGGCGCGTCACGCGTCTCGGCGAGCGCGGCCAGGCCGGCGGTTTCCTGGCGGTGGAGCACATCGGCACGCGACGCTGGATCACGGGCGGGCTGCCCCTGGTCAACGGAACGAACGCGCGCGACATCCACGTCCTCCTCGCCGGAGCGACGGTTGGCGTCGTGCCGGGCCAAACCGGCCTGATCGCCGACGTGCCGGTCTGGTCGGACACCTTCGGCGCGACGGCGCCGGGCGCGGCGAACGGTTGCGAAGGGCTCTGGCTGGGCTGGGACATTCCCATCCAGGGCATTGTGCCCGGCCTCGGAACGTTGACGTTCGATCGGATCTGCATGCGACCCGTCGACTACTGCTACGACTGGGTCGAGGGTGTCGTCACGACAGCCCACATCGACCAGGCATCGCGCTACGTCTACGACGACGCCTCCTACATGACGCGCTTCGAGCAGGGCGAGGCCTACTGCTCACCGGCGATCCCCAACTCGAGCGGAAGCCCGGGCATCCTCCTCGCCTCCGGCAGCGCCGAGGTGGCGGCGAACGACCTCGTGCTCTGCGCGACGAGTCTGCCGCGCAATCAGTTTGGCTACTTCCTGGCCTCGCTCACCCCGGGCCTGATCGTCATGCCCGGAGGCAGCGCAGGCAACCTGTGCCTCTCCGGCAACATCGCGCGCTTCAACGGCCAGGTGCAGAACAGCGGCGCCCTCGGCTGCTTCTGGTTCACGATCGACCTGCAGTCCATTCCGACGACGCCTGTGCGCGCCGTGCAGGCGGGAGAGATGTGGCATTTTCAGGCGTGGGGTCGTGATGTCGGGATGACTTCGAACTTCACGAACGCGCGTAGGGTGCGGTTCTACTAGCCTAGGCCCGCACGGTTGAAGCGGCCAACGGCGCGGCCAAGGTTGCCCGCGCCTCGATCGCCAAGTCCGAGTACCC
>JAAELL010000144.1 GCA_024226735.1 bacterium
GGACGGTGACCCGGTTCGAGATCAGCGCGTATGTCGCGGCTCTCGACGGTCGCGAAGACGAGGCGCGCGACTGCCTCGCTGCCGCCGCAGCGTTTGCCGACGTGGGCGCCACGGACAATCCCATCGCACGCAAGATGACCGAGCTGTTCACGGCGTCGGTCCTCGAGCGCGCGGAACCCCCCAAACCCGAGCCGGAGCCCGACTCCGAGGCCGACGAGTCGTAGGGAGGAGAGCTTGCCCCTGGCGAGAGGTCGATTCTGGAACGTGGCGCTATCGAAGGCCGAGGACGCTGTCGTCCTCAGCCTGTTGCGCGATTCGCTGCCGGAGGAGTACCGGGAGCTGCGCGAACTGAAGATCGAAGTGCCGCTCGAGAGCTGGAACCGCGTGCAGAAACACGCGCGCACGGATCGCAAGCTTCTCGGCGGCATCATGTTGGACCTGACCAAACAGAAGGATCAGCTCTCGGCGGCCGTGGGCAGCGATCGTCTCTTCAGCGAACTGCAGAGCGTCGTGACCGACGCGACGATCACGCTCGTGGAGATGGCTGCTTTGACGCTGACCCAGGTCGACGTCGGGGCCGATTGAGGTCTTGAATTCCCGGTGACGTCCGCGCAGCGCTGCGCGGACGTCACCGGACAACCCAGTAGTGGAGCCAACGGCATGCCGGCGCAACAGCCGACCGCGCGCTGCCGTCGAACGCGCTCCGAGGAGAAGACATGATGCGAAGATTTTCGAGGCGCCGCCGCGGAGGGGCTGGTGACGTCGCGATCAACGGCGAACGCTGGTTCGGCCGCATGCTCGAAGAAGGAGTCCTGGATCTCACGCGTCTCGAGGTGATGCCCGAGGACGTGACCGAAGAAGTGCCGGGAAGCTATGCCGCGATTGGCCGCGGCGAAGACAAAGACGCAAAGTCGGTGATCGTGAGCTTCGCGCCACGTTCGGCCGGTGACGCGTTGCTCGCCGGCTTGACCGTGGCCTCGAAGCTCGCTGAAGCCGAAACGGATCCCTTCAACGGCGAGTTGCTCGTCATCGCGCCGCATTGGAATCTTGCTGCTCGCCGTCGGTTGAGTCTGGTGTCCCCCAGGCCCTATGCGGTACGCGCGCTCGCAGTGCCAACGCTCGCGGAATCCCCGCTCGTGGTCGAACCGGAGTACGTGCGCGAACCTGGCGTGGTCTCCGTTTCTTCGGTGACCAATCACCTCTCGACGCCAGCTGACCGCGAGTTGTTCGTGCGTGCGGCTGCCGCCCTCGAAGGGCTCGCCTCGAAACACGGGGGTGCGATTCGCGGTTTCGAGCGCAGCGTCGAACTGGTCATCATGGCGCGTCGCGTTGCCGAGTTGCGCGCCGATGATTCGGGCGTCGTGCTCAATACGATCCTTCCCGCGCGGTCTTCCGCGCGGCTTTCGGCCGAGGGGCTCGCAAGTGCGCTCGACGCCCTCGAAGGCAATCTGCGCAAACGACTCAACGATCGCCGCACCCGCGAAGGGGACGAAGGCGTGCGCACGCGGCTGCAGCCGTTGGTCGCGTCGGCGATGGAGTTGCGCTCGCTGGTGTGCTGGCCGGTCGGCGGCAAGGATCTCGACGTGATCGATTCTGTCGGCGTGAACCCGAGCGGCAGTCCCGTGGCCACGGCGGCGCGCAGCAGCTTGAGCCTCGCGGCATTCGGCGTGATTCTCGACGCGGCCCTCGAGCTGCGCACAACGCTGCCCGTGGTGCTGGCCAACGCGCAAGCCCCGGTGCGTCTGGACCTGTTTCGCCTCGCGCTCGTCGCCCGGGAGTTCGCTCCGGGGGTCGCGCGCATCTTGCCGCTGCTGAACCTGTCCCACGATCTGGTCGAAATCCGCTCGGCCAACCGTGACCGTGGTCTCGAGGTGGCGATCTGCGGGTCGGGCGAGGCCGTGCCGATCGCGAAGGGCCGTGGACGTCGCGGCGATCGCGGGCGCCGGCCGCGCCGCGAGGGTGCCGCAGCCGAGCCCGCAGCCGAGTCGGCAGCAGAGTCGGCTAGCGAGCCCGCTGCCGAGGTCGAGGCAGGCGAACAAGCAGAGAAGCCTGCGCGTGAAACCGCCCAGGGGCAGGCGGCCGCGGAGTCGGGTGGTGGACGGGGTCGGCCGCGGCGGCGCGGTCGGCGCCCACGCGGCGCAGGGCGCGAAGCCCCCCCTGCGAACGAGGAAGGGGGCGAGGCGGAACAGGGCGAACCCCCCGCGCGCACCAAGCCTCGCTTCGAGGAGATGTCGTCATTCGACCTCGCCGATGAGCAACGAGGGGATGAAGACGAGGGTGCGCGGTCGCGTCGCCGAGGTCGCCGCTCTCGAGGTCGTCGCCGCGGCGCAGCGGACGAGACTCAGGGCGAAACCGAAAGCCCCGTGCCAGCAGCCGCGGTCAAGGGACGTGACACAGACGAAAGCGACGAAGTCGTAGATGACGACGCCCTGCTCGAGGAAACACTGTCCGAGCTCCCGGAGGCGATTGTTTCGATCGACGAAGTCGAGGTCCCGCAGTACGACGACGAGGAAGAGGGCGAAGAGGGGGAAGAGGAGAGCACCGCTCGCGAGCGCGAAAAGCGCCGGCGCCAACGCAAGGCCGAGCGGACAGTCGAGGAAAAGCCGCCGGAACCGCCCAAGCCCGTGCGCCGAC
>JAAELL010000145.1 GCA_024226735.1 bacterium
ATATGCCCCATAAGAGTGAATCACACCACTAGCCGGGTCGCCTGCGCGGGCTGCAGCTTCCTTCGGCTGGGTCATCCGCACGAGAGCCGCCATGCCCTTGGTGCTCGCCCATCGCGCAGTATCTCGAGCCTCGATCCATCCGGGGGGTGACCTACGGGTTGACTGCAATCGCCGTTTCGATGACCTCGCCGTCCTCCTCGACCTCGACCTGCGCGTTCCCCGACATCATCTTCCCGGTGTTCCGATCCCAGTACTGGATCGAGACCAGGTGCTTGCCCGTGCCGAGCCCGCTGATTTCGAATCGCCCTTGCTCGACGAAGCCACCGTGCACGCCCCCCGCGACGCGTAGGATCGAGACGGGCGTTCCGTCGGGGACTTGCAGTTCGCCTTCGATGGTGCCGCGTACCTTCGCGGTCCCGCGCGGGCGCAGCGTGATCGGCACGACGTCATCGTCCTCCGCGACGACGACGTTGTCGGCCAGCTCGTAGCACTCGTTCTCGCCGCGTTCGGCGAGGAGCACGACCTGCCAGTTGCCCGGTGGCGCGCTCTCGAAGCGCGCGATGCCGGACGCGTCGGTCTGCTGTCGGAGCTTCTTGCCCACGCCTTCGACGCTAGCGGGGATCAGAAGAGCGGCGCGGTTCGCGAGCGGCTCACCGTCGGCGTCGAGCATCGTCACCTCGATCCGAGCCTGCCCCGGCACCTCGATCGGGATCACCGCCCGGCGCGCCGCGCTGGGGACGTCGAACGGGCCGAGCCGAATCTCGGGCCCGTTCGTGCGCTGGACGCGCACGAACAGCGGGCCGGGCGAGACGTCGTTCAGGACGGCCGCGCCGGCGTCGTCGGTCGTCACGGTCCAGCGCAGGTCGTCCCGCTGGGGACTGCGCAAGGGACTCGCCTGGACCGCCGCGTTCGCGATCGGCGCGCCCGTGCTCGCCGACGACACCGCGAGCTCGACCGTGACCGGCTGAACGAGCTCGTGCACGATCACCGTGTCCGCGCCCGCCTCGGGGACGGCGACCATCGGCAGCAGCGTCGGCGCGTAGCCGTCCGCGCGGACCTCGAGCCCGACCCACGCGCCGGGCTGGAGCTCGTCGTGCTTGCCGGTCGACCACGTGCCGTCCGCGCTGTTGAAGGTTCGGCCCGGCTGCGACCAATCGGAGCGGTAGCCCCAGAGGCGCGGTTTGGCCTTGGGGTCGAGCGGCGCCACGAAGCGAACGGTGAACACCGGAACCGGTGCGCCGGTCGCCGCGTCGACGACTCGGCCCGCGAGGCCACCCGCGCGTTCCATCACGACGACGACGTCGTCACCGTTCTCGGGAACGGGCACGGTGACGCGCACGAGCCCGGCACCGAATGCTTCGATCGCCAGCGCGCCCGTCGGCAGCTCGCCGACCTCGAAGCGGCCCGTCGTGTCGGAGCGCCCACTTCCACCGACGTACTCCCGTTCCTGCTTGGCCGCCAGCGAGACGTCCGGGATCGCCTTGCCGTCCCGGTCGCGCACGACGCCGCGCACGACCTGCGAAGCACCGAGCTCGACGAGCAGATCGTGGCGTCCACCGGCGGGGATCTCGAAGAGCAGCGTCGTCTGCGCGAACCCGTTCTTCTCGGCCCCGATCTTGGTGGAACCGACTCGCACGCAATCGAACGAGAAGCGCCCCGCGTCGTCGGACATCGCGGTCCTCTTGTCCCAATCGTGCTGGTTGTTGCCGAGCCACATCTCGACGCCTGGCACCGGGTGGCCCTCGAGGTCGACGACGACACCGGCGGCGGCGACGCCGCGTGCGAGCTCGAAGTCGCTCGTGTAGAGGCTCGCTTCGCCCGCGACCTCGACGGACTTGGAATCGGAGAGGAGCCCTTCGGCCGACGCCCGTACGTAGAAGGAGCCCCGCTCGCGCGAGAGCCCGGTCAACACGTAGCGACCCGCGCGGTCCGTCAGCGCCTCGTGCGCACCGGAGGCGAACGTCTCGACGAGCACACCCTCCAGGCCCGAACCGTTCTCGTCCACGACGATCCCCTCGATACGCACCTCGGGCGCGAGGGTGAAGTCAGCCTGTGCCGTCACGTTCGCCTCGAGGCCGTCGAGCGCCTTCTCCTCGGTGCCGAAGCCCTTCGCTGCGGCGGTGATCTTTCCCCACGCGCCCGCTGCGATCGCCATTCGGTAGCGCCCGTCCGCGTCCGTCGTGTCGTGGCCGTAGAAGCCGCTCACCTCACAATCCGCGATCGGTTGGCCGTGCGCGTCGCGCACGGTGCCTTCGAGGTGCGCGTCGATCTCGAACACGAGGACGTCGATGGTGCTGGGCGGCTCTTCGCCGTGGACGACGACGTACGGGCCGTAGGTGACGACCGCGCGGCCGGGCGCATCGAGCGCCCGAATCGTCACCGTGACGGTGCGCCCCGGGTTTTCGATTTGCAGCCCGAAGCGACCCTCCGCCGCGCTCGCGACGGTCCGCTTGTGCAACTCTTCGCCGCTCGCGTCGTAGCCGGCGTGCACCGCGAGCTCGAGGGGAACGCCGAGCGCGGGTCCCTCGGTCGTGCGCGCGCGTCCGCCGATCGACCACGCGGCCGTCTGAGCCACCGGCTCGGCGACGTCCTGGCGTTCCGCGGCGACCGCATCCGGACGGGCGACCTCCTCGAGGACGGCGTGTCCGGCGTCTTCGGTCGACACGAGCTCGGTGGTGTCGGTTGGCGTGACGCTCGACGTCTCGTCCGGGCCGAGTGACTCGGTGTCGCTCTGCGCGACGCGCCAGAGCACGGTGGACGCGAGCACGATGCTCGCGAGCAGGATGACTTTCTTCATGACCAGCGTCCCTCCGAGGACACCCGTGCCGAGGGACGTGCTCGCGCCTGCGCTCGCCGCCGCGGCCGCCGCGATCGGGGCCGGGGCCGGCGGCGAGAGCAGGGGCAGCACCACGACGGACCAGTGGACGTCCTCGCCGAGGCCCTCGCGGTCGAGCTTCGCGCGTAGCGCGGCCCGGGCGCGGGTGAGCCGTGACTTCACCGTGTCGAGCGACGCTCCGTCACGCTGCGCGATCTGCGTCGGCGTGAGCTCGCCCAGGTAGCGGTCGCGCAGGACGGTGCGGTGGGGCTCGTCGAGCCCCTCGAGCACTTCGAGCACGCGCGTCTCGATCTCGACACGCTCCGCGATCTGGGACGAGGACGGCAGCGCCTCCTCGCGCGCGGCGCGGCGCTCGCGGTCGTCGCGCCTGCGGCGCCCGCGGCGTGCGTTGGACGCGAGTCGCCGCGTGACCGTGGCGAGCCAGCTTCCGGCCGCCCGGGGGTCCCGCGGCCCGCTCTGGAGCGCCCGCACCCAGGCGTCCTGGACGACGTCCTCGGCCGCGTGCTCGTCGCCCACGAGGGCGAGGACCATGCGGCGCAGGCTCTCGTGCTGGCGCGCCAGGTGGCGCATGTCGATCGGGGGAGGGGTCATCGGAGAGGTTCCATCATGACGGACACCGGCGGCGTGCGGTGGGGGTGCGGCAAATCGTGGAATTCGCGCTACGGTGTGGGAGATCTGGCGCCCTTCCCCTCCTGGAGGACCACCGATGAGCTTTCTCTCTTTGGGTCGCAGGGCGCGGACTTCGCCGACTTCTTCTACGGCGGGGTTTCCGTCACCGGCGGAGCGGGCTGGACGTGGACGGACGGCGCGGTAGGAGGCTGCACGACCGGTCTGTCCGAGATCACGGCGTTGAACATCCTTCCCGACGTTCCCGGATCTCCGGAGACGACGGAGATGTACTTCGACGACCTGCGGCTGATCGAGCTCTTCGCGACGGGCACGAGCTACTGTGGCCCCGCGGTCCCGAACAGCACCGGCCAGCCGGGCGTCATGAGCGCACGCGGCCGGACCGCTGCCAGTGACAACTACCTGACGCTGACCGCGTCGCAGCTCCCGCCCGGTGAGCTCGGCTACTTCCTCGTCAGCCGCACCGCCGGATTCTTCCAGCCGCCCGCCTCGAACGGCTTCGTCTGCCTCTCCGGCGACATCGGCCGGTTCAACGCGCCGATGCAGCTCGGCGTCGGGCCCGAGATCGAGCTGTTCCTCGATCTGACCGACCTGCCGACGAACGCGCCGGGTAGCCAAGCGGTGATGCCGGGCGAGACGCTGCGGTTCCAGCTGTGGCACCAGGACGTCGGAGGTTCGGGGAACTTCACCGACGGGCTGGAGATCACCTTCAGCTGAGCGGCCGTGCCTCTGGGGGCTAATTTAATCCTCCGCGGGCCTGCGCGTCAGCCACAGCTCCCAGACGACCGCGATCATCATCAACCCCATGCACCCCGCGTGGAGCGCGCCGCCGGCGACGACGGCGTAGACGAGCGACGCGCTCTCGCGCGCCAGCCACCAAGCCGCGATGTCGAGCGCGAGGCCGGCGCTCGCGCCGATCGCGAGCAGGCTGCGCAAGGCAGAGGCAAAGCCCGTCAGGAACATCAGGCCGCACAGGACGAGCGTCGTCGTGAACAGCGCCACCGCGTGCGTGTGCGTCGACGCGATCAGGATCTTGAGGTCGGTCGGCGAGATGTCGCGGGAGAAGGCGACGGCTTTCACCTCGTCCCAATAGTCGAGGTAGGGCTCGGCGCGCGTCGCTTCGTCGCCGCGCGCGGAGTGGCACGAGAGGCACGCGATCGCGAGCACTTCGGCGGGGGCCTCGTCGCCGAGGTCGAGGTTGTCGTAGTCCTCGGAGATGCGATCCGACTCGAGCCAGCGCATCAAGAGGTCCTTGTCGGCGTCGGCGAGGCCGTCGGGGTGCCCGCGCTCGATTGCGGTGATCAAGAGGGCGCGGTTGGTGACGCCGTGGTAGGCGCCCTCGAGGTCGACGAGCGACAGGCCCTCGCGCTCGTCGCGGTTCTGGTGGTGCTCGATCATGTGCGCGCCCGACGCGGCGTAGCCGCCGGCGCAGACGCAGATGAGCAAGGTCAGGGCGAGGCGCATGCCCGCGGGCAGACTGCGCAGGCGGAAGGGAGGATTCGAGGCCATGGCGCGGCTCAGTCGACCTTGAACAGCGAGTCGTCGATCGGGAGCAGCTCGCCGTTCATCTGCGCCTTGCGCGCCTGGATGGCGACCGCGGCGGCGCGCAGACCCTCCTCGGCCGAACATGCGATCGGGAGGCTCTCGGTGACGCTCTTGAGGAAGTTGGTCACGCCGTAGTAGAGCGGCGGGTGCGGTAGGCCGACGCCTTCCTTCAGCTTGCCTTGCTTGGCGAGCTTGGTCGCGTCCGCGATCAGCGTGATGCCCTCGTCGTTGTGGAATTGCTGGCGGTTGGCGTACACCTCCCAGCCCTGCGTCGCCGCGTCCGCCTCCTTGAACATCCAGGCGTGCGTCCAGGCGAGCTTCATCGCGCCCATCGTGCCGACGATCTGCTCGTACTCACCCTCGTAGGAGTTGCCGAGCGTCGCCTCGTACGCGAGGTTCACACCGCCTTCGAAGCCGAGCTCGGCATGCACCGTGTCCGCTTCTTCGCGCCCGTCCTTCCAGGCCTGGATCGTGCCGGCCGCGCTGACCGATGTCGGGTATTTGCGCAGGAACCAGTGCAGCACGTCGAACTGGTGCGAGCCGAACTCGCCGATCAGGCCCAGTGAGAGCGCGGGATCGAGCTTCCAGTTGAGAGCCTTCTCGCGCGCCGGATCGGACGAGGGTGTGCGCCATGAGTTCTTGTTGCGGTACTGCGCGCGCATCGAGATCACGTCGCGGATCGCACCCGAGCGCACGAACGAGCGTGCGAGCTTGTAGACCGGGTTCGAGCGCCCGAGGTGCCCGGTCTGGAACACCTTGTCGGCTGTGCGCGACGCCTTGACGATCGCCTGTGCGTCCTCGAGCGTCGAGGCGAGCGGCCCCTCGCAGTACACGTGCTTGCCGGCCGACAGCGCATCGATCGCGGGCGCCTTGTGCAGGTGCGTCGGCGTCGCGACGAACACCGCATCGATGTCCTTCACGCCGTCCAGCATCTCGGTGTGCGCCGGGAACGGCTTGGCCTCGGGCGCACGGCGCGCGGTCGAAGCGAGCCGCCGGGCGTCGGTGTCGCAGAGTGCAGCGACCGTGACGTCCTCGAACTTCGACAGCTCGCCGAGGATCGCGCGGCCCTGGCGACCGGCGCCGACGAGTCCGACGCGCAGGGGCGCCGCGAGGGGCGGCGGCTCGGCCAGGAGCTCGGGTTGCAGCGCCAGGAGGGCGGCAGTGCCGGCCGTGCCCTTGATGAACGTGCGGCGGTCGGAGGAAGTCATGCGGTCTCTTGCGTCTTCGGTGTGGCGGCTTCGAAGTCGAAGCACGCGGAATCGTGTGCGGAGTGACGCCACGCACCGGCGGAGGTGCGGTGCAGCGTCTCGACCTCGGTGGGCGCCGCGAGCGCCGCGCCGCGCACGAGCAGCGCGGTCGAGGCTGCGTCGGCGAGCGTCGCGTTCGGGGCGATGACGGCGGCCAGAGTAACAGCATTGACGGAGCGGCCGGTGCGCGGGTCGAGGACGTGACCGCGCGATTCGCCGTCCTCGCGCACGGTGCGGCCGTGTGGCGCGGAGACCGACAGGCAGGCGTCTTCGAGACGCGCCAGCGGCGCCCCCTCGCCGAGCGAGACGCGCCAGGCGTCCTCATCCGGCGGGGTGCCGATGGCGACGACGGTGCTCGTGCCGCCGTGCAGAAGCGCGGACGTCACGCCGT
Source organism: bacterium (assembly GCA_024226735.1). Taxonomy (GTDB): domain Bacteria; phylum Planctomycetota; class UBA1135; order UBA1135; genus JAAELL01. The sequence continues at coordinate 6,647 of JAAELL010000145.1, forward strand.
TCTCGCGCAGCGTGCGCGCGGCGAGGTCGAGCCCATGTCCCTTGCCGACGGCTCCCAGGTCGAGGGCGACGCCGGGCTGTTCGAGGTGCACGGCGCGGTGCGCATCGTCGAAGCGCACGTGCCGCCAGCCGACGCGCGCGAGGGCCTCCTGCGCGTCGCCTCGCTCGCCGCCGTGGAACCCGCGCGCGGCCATCAGAGGGGCGACCGTCGGGTCGAAGGCGCCGTCCGAGGCGCGCCAGACCTCGTCGCACACCTTCAACATTGCGTACGTGTCGGGGTCGACGCGGACGCCGCGCGCGGAGCCGCTGCGGTTGATGTGGCTGAGGAGGCTGTCCTTGCGAAAGAGGCTCAAGCGGCGGTCCGCTTCCTCGATCTCGAACAAAGCCTCCTCGCCGATGGCGCGCAGCTGCGCTTCCGGCATGGAGCTGTTCGCGACGAGAACGAGCTCGAAGCGCGTCCCCATCGCGTGCGTTGCCAGAATCGTGTGCATCGAATCCGTGTTCACTTCCAGCGCACTGGTCTCAACGGCGTCAGCCGTTGAACCCAGAAGACAACCCAGGTGCCGCAACGCGGCACCTGTAGGGCTGCAGCGCAGCCCTATCTACGCCTTGCTGGCGGTCATCGTCTCGGGGTCGAAGCGGTACGAGCCGCCCTCCCACATCGCGCGCGTCGCCAAGTCGACGATCACCATGACCTTCGTCGCGAGCTCGACGGGGCTGACGTTCTCCTCGCGGCTACGGACGCACTGGAGCCAGTTCATGCGCAGCTGCGGCTGCTCGTCGACTCGCGGGCAGTTGATCGTGCGCTCGTCGATGTCGTCGACCCAGATGCGCTCGGGCTGCATGACGCAGTTGTTGCTGCCGAGCAGGAGGTTGGCGCGGTGACCTCGGATCAGAGTCTCGAGACCCTTCTCGTTGCAGGTCGAGCCGGCGACGACCATCGTGTGTTCGGCCTCGAAGTCGACCGTCAGGTTGACCTGATCGTGGTTCTCCATGTCCTTGTCGACGTAGTGCCCGCCGTTCGCGGACACGCGCACCGGCCAGCCGCGGTCGAGCGCGTAGACCATCGGCGTCATCATGTGCACCAAAAGGTCGCCGATGATGCCCGTCGAGAAGTCCTTGTAGCGGCGCCAGCGGAAGCAGACCTTCGGGTCCCAATCGCGCGGACCGAGCGGACCGCACCACGCATCCCAGTTGATCCCGCGGCCGGGCTCGACGTCCTCGAGGCCGTAGTGCCACTCGCCGTTCTTCGAGTTGCGGCAGTAGCTCGTCTGGCTGAAGGTCGGATGGCCGATCACGCCGTCGGCGATCAGCTTCTTCGCCTCGGCGTACTTGGAACGCATCATGTACTGCGTGCCGACCTGCAGGCGCATGTGTGGGTTGGCCGCCATCGTGCGGTACATCCAGAGCGCCTCGTCGAGGCGCAGCGTCATCGGCTTCTCGCAGTACACGTCCTTGCCGGCCGCGATCGCGTCGATCGACATCTTCGCGTGCCAGTGCTCGGGCGAGGCGATCAGCACGCAGTCGACGTCGTCGCGCGCGAGGAGCTCGGTGTAGTTCGCGTAGGTCCCGACCTCGACGCCTTCCTGGCGCGTCGTCGCCGTCTCGTGCGCGCCGCGCAGGCGCGGCTCGTTGACGTCGCAGAGGGCGACGACCTGGAAGTTCTCCTCCTTCTTCTCGATCTGTCCCATCATCGAGCGGAGGTGACCGCCGCCCATGCCGCCGGTGCCGATGACGCCAACGCGGATCGGCTGGTCGGCGGGGATCGGCTTCTTCTCGGGCGCCTTGGGGATCGGCCGATCGTCCTCGGAGCGGGGGGGCGACGCGAAGGTGGGGCCCACGACGAGGGCACCAGCGGCGGCGGCGGACCCGAGGATCTCGCGACGGGAGGGGGTGGAGTGCTTCATGGTTCGGGCTCGCGTCGGGGCTGGGGTGCGGAGAGTGCGCAACCAGGGATTCTAGCGCCGGGGAGCCGATGCGCGAGTGGCGGTAACCGGCTCCGAGGCTAAGGTTGTGCTGTCAACCATCTCCTCGTTGCCCGAACTGAGATTTCCCATGCTGGCCGTCCTCGTCGCGCTGCCCCTCTGCTCCGCCCCGCTCCCGCCCCTGGCTCAGAAGCCGGGCGACTGGGTGACGCTGTTCGACGGCAAGACGCTCGACGGTTGGGTGACCGAGGGCGGGCGCTACGACGGCAAGGCGTCCTGGACCGTCGAGGATGGCGCGATCTGCGGCCGCGAGGGCGAGAAGGGCGCCGGCGGGCTGATCTACACCGAGCAGCCCTACGGGAACTTCGAGCTCGAGCTCGACGCGTTCGTGTCGTGGCCGTTCGACTCGGGAATCTTCCCGCGCATGCGCCCGCGCTCGAGCGGCGAGAAGGGGGCGCAGGTGACCATCGACTATCGCCCCGGTGGCGAGGTCGGCGGCATCTATTCCGACGGCTGGTACATGCACAATCCGGAGGGGGCGGCGCGCTTCAAGAAGGACGACTGGAACCGGTTCGAAGTGCGCTGCGTCGGAAACCCGATGCACATCCAGGTGAAGATGAATGGGGAGCCGCTGACCGACTACCGCTTCACGTCCGCCGAGGGCTTTGCGAGCGAGGGCCTCATCGGTCTGCAGGTTCACGGATCGGCGGGTGCGCCGGAGAACGCCCGGGCGATGTTCAAGAACGTGCGCGTGCGCCGGCTGCCGGACGATGCGGGCGATTACTTCCGCCCGCAGGAGAGCGGTGTGTTCGAGCTGACGAAGGCGGGCGCGGCGGCCGGCTGGAAGCCGCTCTTCGACGGCAAGAGCCTGAAGGGATGGAAGGGCGCGGGCGACGGCTCCGGGTACCGTGCCCGGGACGGCGTACTTGAGTTCCTCGTCAAGGGCAAGTCGCCGCACCTGGTGACCGAAGCCGACTACGGGGACTTCCACCTGCGCCTCGATTTCAAGATCGCGAAGATGGCGAACTCGGGCCTCTTCCTGCGCGCGGACCGCGACGGCTCCAACCCGGCCTATTCCGGTTGCGAGATCCAGATCCTCGATGACTTCAACTGGGAGAAGGAGACGGGGTCGAAGCTCGCGCCGTACCAGTTCACCGGCGGGCTCTACGGTGCGGTTCCCAACAAGCAGCGCGATGCGCTACGGCCGCTGGGCGAGTGGAACACGTACGAGATTCGCTACGTCGGCTCGCGGCTGCACGCGTCCCTCAACGGCCGCGTGATGTACGACATCGACACGCACGAGCTGAAGGACGTGAAGCCGCCCTTCGCGGAGCGCGCGGAGACCGGCTTCATCGGTTTGCAGCGCCACGCGCCCGCGCGGGTCGAAGGCGATGCGTACGCGTGGTTCCGGAACCTCTACATCAGGGAGCTGTAGGTCATGTTGGCCCTCATCGGCTTTCAAGAGCTCGGGGTGTTCGCGATCGCTCTGATCCTGGTCGTCGGCGTGATCGTCGCCGTCGCGAACGGCCGCGGCGGCGCTGACGGCTGACGCTGTCGGTCACGCGTCCGGCGATCCCTCGAGGATCAGCAGGTTCGAGGCCTTGATCGACCCGTTGGTGTACTGCTCGATCACCTGCAGGAAGAGGAAGGCACCGCGCTCGCTCGCGAGCTGTTGGTCGGACCGAACTCCAAGAAAACGAGTCGTCAGAAGACGGTCGCCGTGAACAGTGCCGTAGCGGCAAAGCCTCCCGCGGCCGCTGCGTCGCGGACGTACCAGCGTCCGAACAGCTCGGTCCCGATCAACGCGGGGTCGCCGGGGAGGGCGAGGCTCACCGAGCCCGTCCCGTCGCCCGCGCCGGCGCCGTCCAGGACGAGCCTGGTCCACGCGAAGCGCGGAACGCCCGCGAGGTGGCTCCCGAGCAGCGGCTCGCGCACGTCACACACGACGAGGGCGTTCGCGCCTCCCAGTGCGCCCTGCACGCCGACCGTGAAGCTGGGGTTTCCGAACACGAGCGGCACGCGCATGGTGTCGTGGATCCACGACCCTAGAGCAGCTCGTCGGGAATCGGCTGCCGCCCCGCGAACCCGCCGTCGGGCGTGTGGTACCAGGTGACGTTCTCCTCGTCCGAGCGCCAGCACAGGAGCACTTCCTCGCCGCCGATCGTGCCGGGGAAGTCGACGAGGCCCATCTCGAAGCCCCAGTCCTTGTAGTAGCAGCCGATGCTCTCCATCTCGGTGAGCAGGCCGCGCAGCTCGGTTTCGGTCGCCTCGAACTCGGCGCGCACACCGGGGACGTCGCCGCGTGCGCCGAGTCGGCGCAAGAGGTCGCCCTTCTCGAGGATGTCGGCGACGATGCGCCGCACCAGGGGCAGGGTCTTGTTGGCCTCGGCTGGCGTGAACGTCCTCCCTTTCATCCCGGGCATTCTCGCGTCTGGCTGCCCCGGCACCGCGCCAAAAAGGTCTTTTCGCCTGCTTCGCTTCGTGCGAGCTTGGTTCCATGCCTGACATCACGCGCATCCTGTTCCAGGGCGATTCGATCACCGACGCCGGACGCGACCGCAAGCGTCAGCAAGCCAACGCCAGCGGCTCCCTCGGCCGGGGTTACGCGATGCTAGCCGCCGCGCGTCTGCTCGCGGACCACCCGAGCCGCAAGCTCAAGGTCCACAACCGCGGGATCAGTGGCAACAAGGTGCCCGACCTCGAGGCGCGCTGGGAGGCCGACTGCATCGAGCTGAAGCCGGACCTCGTCAGCATTCTGATCGGCGTCAACGACATTTGGCACAAGCTGAACGGGCGCTACGACGGCACGGTCGCCGGGTACGAGGAGGAGCTGCACCGGCTGCTCGACCGAACGCGCAGTGCGCTTCCGAAGGTCACTCTGGTCCTGTGCGACCCGTTCGTTCTCCGCTGCGGCGCGATCGACGACAAGTGGTTCCCCGAGTTCGACGAGCGCCGCGCCGCGGCGGCGCGCCAGGCGAAGGTCTTCGACGTGCTCTGGGTGCCGTTCCAGGAGATGTTCGACGAGCTCGCGAAGGATGGCGAGCCCGCGTACTGGGCCGGCGATGGCGTGCACCCGACGCTGGCCGGTCACCAGAAGATGGCGGACGCCTGGGTGCGTGTCACGCGCGAGGCGATGGCGGGCTGATCAAGGCTGAATCGTGAACTGGTACGCCTCGCTCACCGCCGCGCCCTGCGGCAAGCGGTCGCGGTACCAGAACTGCGAATAGATCGTCGTGCCGACGACCAAGCCCGGGTCGAACCCGGCCTGGATCGTCTCGTTGAAGTCGATCTCGGCGCGACCGCCGCAGGGCGCCGGTCCCTGCGTGAACGTGGCGAGGCGGCGCCGCAGCGGCCGGTCGACGCAGACGCGCCCGAACAGGCCGGGCGTGTTTTCGGGCGCCGTCGAGTAAACGAGGAACGCGAACGACTTCGGCGGCAGGTTGCTGGCCGTCAAGGTGAAGGCCGACGGGCTCGAGACGCTGGGCGTACCGAGCGTGGTGACGTCGGCCGTGCAGCCGTAGCTGTTGACGCTCGCGACGCAGTAGACGCCGACGTAGTCCTCGCCCAGCATCGTGAAGCTGTCGTCGACGAGCCCTTGGGCGTCGAGGAACTTCACGTCCATGCGTCCGCCATCGACGTCGAGCACGACCGAGCCGAGCAGCGCCCGGCTGTGAACCATGATCGGGTGTCCGAACGCCGCGTTCGTGATCTTTCCCGAGCTGCCAGCCGTGATGTACACCGCGCCGGCGCGCGGCCCCGCCGCTTTGTTGTACGCCCCGTCCCCGTCCGGACGGCCGTCGCCGTCGTCGACGCGCATGTTGTTCGTCAGGGTCGTCGAGTCGCCGTAGTGCCCGTCGACGAGGAACGAGCGTTCGTACGAATGGCTGTGTCCGCCGAGCACGAGGTCGACGGCGTGGTCCTCCAAGAGGGGCAGGAAGTTCTCGCGCATCTGCACCAGGCTCGCCTCGGTGTCCGAGTCGTGGTTGCCCTTGCTGTAGGGCGGGTGGTGCCAGAACGCGACGATCCACGGCTGGTCCGTTGCGGTCAGGTCGTCGCGCGCCCACAGCCACATCGGTCCATCGACGGCGCGGTCTGATCCTTGCGAGTCGAGGCAGAGGAAGTGCACGTTGCCGTAGTCGAACGAATAGTAGGCCTCGGTCCCGGACGGCACGCCTCCCGCGGGCATCGTGTAGGCGTCGAAGTAGACCGCCGCGACGGCCTCGTGGTTGCCGCGTGTCGGGTAGGCCGGTGACTGCCTGAGGGCGTCGCCGTACATGTCGAACACGGCCGTCTGCAGCTCCTCTTCGCCGCTGCGCTCGTAGGCGTTGTCGCCCAACAGGACGATCGCGTTCGTGTACGTTGCGCCCGTGAAGCTCTCGTAAGCGTCGCGCACGTCGCGCGCGTCGCGGTTGGCGGTGCCGGAGTCGCCCAAGACCCAGAAGCGCAACGGAGTCGAGCTTCCGACCGTGGGCGGCGTCTCGAAGAAGTGCTCGCTGTCGCCGCCCGCGAGGTCCATCGCCGAGCTCCCGACCGCGTAGTAGTAGCGCGTCTCTGGGGTCAGGCCCGGCAGCAAGACTTCGTGGTCCTCGGCAACGGTCGGGTCGAGCATGGAGCTCGTCAGGTTCGCGGGGCTCGTCCCGTAGCGCACGCGGCCATCCGATGCGGGCACGCCGCGCCAGCGCACGCGCACGCTCGTCGGCTGCGCGTCCTGCAGGAAGGGGCCGCGTGCGGCGATTGGCTCGGTGTGTCCGTCGAGCCGCAGGTCGAGGCTGATGTCGAGGCTCGCCCGGCTGCGCTGATGGATCTCGACCGCGAGCGTGTTGGTGCCCATCACGAGGTGCGTCGCGTCGATCGTGCGGTCGTAATAGACGTTCTCTTGCAGCGGGCTGACCGTGACGACGGCGAGGGTGAGGTAGTCGATCGGACCCACGATGTTGCTGCGGTAGACCTCGTGCCCGTTCAGGTACACGACGGCGGCCGCGTCGCGCAGGAGCTTGAACGTCAGGGCTTCGAACTGCGACGCATCGGCGACCTGAAAGTTGTGGCGGAAGTAGGTGGTGATGTGCTTGAAGCTCGGATCCGGTCCGTAGCTGACGACGGTCGCCTCGTCCCCGTCGCCGTAGCCGAGCTGCGCGGGGCCCGCCGCCCAGCTGGAGTCGTCGAAGGACGGGGCACGCCAGGTCGTGCCCAGGTCCGAGCCGTCGTCGAGGTAGCGCCAGACCGACCCGGTCGAGACGAGTGTCGTTTGAGCGCTGGTGGGAACGGAGAGGATTGCGGGGAGAGCGGCGACGATCAGCTTGTTCATTGCCGTGAACGGGTCAGGGAAGAAAGACCGGAGTCGATGCGAGCTTCGAGGGCGAGAGTGGAGCGCGTGCGCCGGCGCGCGGGCGGGAGCGTGTCGAGCGCGGAGCGCGCAGCCTCGAACGCGGCGCGCGCGGCGTCGGGCCGGCCGGCGCGCACGAGCAGCTCGGCGCGACCGGCGAGGGAGTGTTCCTTAGCGGCGCGCGAACGAGGCGAGCGTGTCGTGCCGCGCCAAGGCGGCGTCGAAGCGGCCGAGCTGCATCTCCAGCTCGATCGCGAGATGCACGAGCCCTGGCGCCTGGCCGAGCGTAGTGATGCCCGCGTCGAGCCCGGCGAGAGCTCGCACGCGGTGCTCGCCGCCGCGGCCGGCCACGACACGGGCGCGCTGGACGTAGAGATCGGGGTCGGCGGGCGTGGCGTGCGCGATCGCCGCGTCGAAGTCGAGCTCGGCCGCTGCGCCGTCGCCCGCGGCGGCGTGGATCCGGGCGCGCAGCGCGCGCCCGCGAGCATCCTTGGGGCGCTGCGCAACGAACGCATCCGCGGCCCCGCGCGCCTTGCGCTCCCAGCCCGAGTCGGTGAAGAGCCGCGCGAGCAGGTACAGCGTCTCGGGGTCGTCCGGCGCGTGGCGCGCCGCGGCGTTCAGATCCGCGAGGGCCTCCGGCCAGCGCCGCATGCGGCGATAGGCGTCGCCCCGCCGGCGGTGCAGCTCGGCGTCGGCTGGCCGCTCGAGGAGCAGCTGGTCGAGCTTGGCGATCTCCCGCGCCAGCGCCTCGTGGAACGCACCCGACAGAGGGGCGAGCAGCAGCGGGAGGAGGGAGTAGAGGAGGAGCCGCATGACCGTGCCGGACGAGCCTACCAGGGCTGCCCCCCAGGGGGCCCGGGGGCACGAACGGATGCGTGCCTGGCTGGCGGCACGCCCTACAATGGACGGCTCGACTCCCCACTACTTAGCCCATGCCGACCCTCGATTCGCCCCACACCGCCCCCTCCGTCTCCGCCCCCCGCGGCCCCGAACGCACCTGCAAGACGTGGGCGGCCGAGGCCGCGATGCGGATGCTCATGAACAACCTCGACCCCGAGGTCGCCGAGCGCCCCGAGGACCTGGTCGTCTACGGCGGCACCGGCAAGGCCGCGCGCGACTGGGCGAGCTTCGAGGCGATCGTTCGCACGTTGAAGCGGCTCGAGCCCGACGAGACGCTGCTCGTGCAGTCGGGCAAGCCGGTCGGCGTCTTCCGCACGACCAAGGAGTCGCCGCGCGTCCTGATCGCCAACTCGAACCTCGTCGGGCACTGGGCGAGCTGGGACCACTTCCGGCGCCTCGAGGAGGCGGGGAAGATGATGTACGGCCAGATGACCGCCGGCTCTTGGATCTACATCGGCACCCAGGGAATCCTGCAGGGCACCTACGAGACGTTCGCCGCGTCGGCGAAGCGCCACTTCGGCGGTTCGCTCGAAGCTCGCCTCGTCGTGACCGCAGGCCTCGGCGGCATGGGCGGCGCGCAGCCCCTTGCGGCGACGATGAACGGCGGCACGTGCCTCGTCGCCGAGATCGATCCGGCGCGCGCGGACTTCCGTTTGCGCACGCGCTACGTCGACGAGATCGAGACCGACGTCGACGCCGCGATCGACCGGGCGCTCGAGTACAAGCAGCAGAAGAAGGCGCTCTCGATCGGCGTGATCTGCAACGCGACCGACCTGCTCTCGAAGCTGATCGCGCGCGACGTCACGCCGGACATCCTGACTGACCAGACGAGCGCGCACGACCCCCTCGGCGGCTACGTGCCGAACCGCATGAGCTTCGAGGGCGCGCTCGAGCTGCGCGAGCGCGACCCCGAGCGCTACCAGGCCGAGTCGTTCCGGACGATGATGGAGCACTGCCGGCTGATGATCGAGCTGCAGGCGCGCGGCGCCGACACCTTCGACTACGGCAACAACCTGCGCGGCCACGCGAAGGAGGCGGGGCTCGAGAACGCCTTCGACTTCGAGGGCTTCGTGCCCAAGTACATCCGGCCGCTGTTCTGCGAGGGCAAGGGCCCGTTCCGCTGGGCCGCGCTTTCGGGCGACCCGGCCGACATCGCCGTCACCGACCGCATCATCAAGGAGCTCTTCCCCGACGACGAGCCGCTGATGCGCTGGATCGACCTCGCCGCCGAACGCGTTGCCTTCCAGGGCCTGCCGGCGCGCATCTGCTGGCTCGGCTACGGCGAGCGCGCCAAGGCCGGCCTCGCCTTCAACGCCGCCGTGAAGAGCGGCGAGATCACCGCCCCTCTCGTCATCGGTCGCGACCACCTCGACTGCGGCTCGGTCGCTTCCCCCAACCGCGAGACCGAGGCGATGCAGGACGGCACCGACGCGGTCGCCGACTGGCCGCTGTTGAACTGCATGCTCAACGTCGCCTCGGGCGCGTCGTGGGTCTCGTTCCACCACGGCGGCGGCGTCGGGATGGGTTACAGCCTGCACGCCGGGCAGGTGACCGTCGCCGACGGCACCGACGAGGCGTCGGCGGCGCTCGAGCGCGTATTGACGAACGACCCGGGGACGGGGGTCATGCGGCACGTCGACGCGGGGTACGAGGAAGCCGAGATGTGTGCGCGTGAGCGCGGGGTCGACATCCCGATGGGGGAGTAGGGCCGATCGGGGAGTAGGTGATCACTCCTGGCGTAGGACGAGCGACAGCTCGTCCGCCGCGCCGTCGTTCTTGCCGTTCTCGGCGTGAGCGGTCACCTCGACCACCACACTGCGCGTGCCGGCGGGCACCGCGCCGCTGACCGATCGACGGAGCAGGCCCGCCGGCCGCCCGAGCTCGAACGCGGTCTCGCGCTCGAGCTGCGCCGTTCCGACCTCGTCTCCGTTCGCGCCCTGGAAGCGCACCGCGACGCTCGCCGAGTCCGCTCCACCCTTGACGCCACCCACGTAGGCGGACAGCTCGTACGTCGCGCCTCCGTCGATCGCTCCCGCGAGCGCCGTCACGTCGATCGTCTGCCGGATCACCGCGTCCTTGCGTCCGTAGCCGCCCGCGAAGAAGTTGCGCCCGCTGTCGCGCGAGGGCGACGCGTGCGCGTGCACCGTCATCCAGCCCGGATCCTCCCAGCCCGCGATCGACACGTCGAGCCGGTCGGGCGTGCCGATCTGCGCACGCTCGTACTCGGCGTCGCCGTTGAAGATCAGGTTCCCGCCGAGGCGCACGGTGGGGCGCACGCTCGGGGCGAGCCCGACGGCGCGGCCGTCGAGCTTCCACCTCGGGTCGAGGCCGACGCCGAGGTGCGCCAGCGCCGTCACCGCGACATCCGGGGTCTTCGGCGGCGGCCAGATCTCGCCGGGGTGGGCGGACGGGCCCGAGACGAGGAAGGGGATCTCGCGGTGCGCCGGCGTGTTCTTGCCGTGGCCCTCGCCCTGCGCGCCCGCGTGGTCGGCGCTGACGATCACGAGCCAGTCCTCGCGCGGGTAGCTCGCGCGCGCCTCGATCGCGTCGAGCAGGCGGCCGAGGTGCCCGTCGACCTTGGCGAGCATCTTGCGGTAGAGCTCCGAGCCAGCGTGGTAGTTCTTGTTGCCGTCGGAATGGCCGACGCCGTCGAGTTCGCCGAACATGATGACGGCCGCGTCGAGCGCGGGCTCGCCGAGGAAGCGCACCATGTCGTTCGCGCACTTGGCGTCGGCGCTCGGCTCGTCCCAGTAGTCGTCCGCGTCGGCGTAGTAGTCGTGGAAGCTCACGTGGTCGGGCTTCGCCGGGAGCGCGAGCCCGTCCTGGATCGGCTTCCACGATTGCGCGCTCGCCGTCACTCCTTCCGGACGTGCTTCCTTGAAGCGCTGCAGGACGTGCGGGTACAGATCGAAGTGCGGCGTCTTGAACTCGTTGTTGGGCACGCCGTGCTTGTCCCAGTGCACGCCATTGACAAACGACGACCAGCCCGAGCCGCTGATCGTCGTGCTCTCGGCCCGCGCACGCAGCGACCAGGCGGCGTGTTCCAGGAGACGGTCGAGGGCCGGCGTCTCGGCGACGGTGATTGCGCCCGGCAGGAAACCGTCGATGAAGACGAGCAGCACCTTCGGCTCGGCGTCGCCGGCCCCAGCGGACGCGTCCTGGGCGCACGTCGCGAGGAGGCTCGCTGCGACCGCCGCCAGCATCAGCGCGCCCCGTACTCGGCCCGGTAGGCCTCGATGCGCTGCATTTGCTCGTCGTCGAGCAACACGCTTCCGGCGATCTCGCGCCCGCGCAGGTACGTGACGATCTCGTCGAGCGTCACGATCGCGAACGTGGGCATCTCGTAGGCCTCGGCGAGCTCGGTCAGCGCCGCCTTGTCGCCGGTGCCGCGCTCCTGCCGGTCGACCGACACGATGAGGCCGGCGAGCCGGACGTCGGCGGCCGCGCGCAGGAGCGGCACCGCCTCGCGGATCGCGGTGCCGGCCGTCGTCACGTCCTCGACGATCAAGACGCGGTCGCCGTCTTCGAGCTTGCGCCCGACGAGCGACCCGCCCTCGCCGTGATCCTTGACCTCCTTGCGGTTGAAGCACCAGTCGCGGTCGAGCCCGTGCTCCTCGAACAACTTGGACGCGGTCGTGATGACCAGCGGGATCCCCTTGTAGGCGGGGCCGAAGAGGACGTCGAAGTCCGCGCCGAGCCGATCGGTGATCGAGGCCGCGTAGAAGCGTCCGAGCTGGGCGATCTGCTCGCCGGTGCGGTACCGGCCCGTATTCACGAAGTACGGGGTCTTGCGTCCGCTCTTGGTCGTGAAGTCGCCGAACGTGAGCACGCCGGCGTCGAGCATGAACTCGATGAATTGTTCTTTGTAGGCACTCATGGCTCTGCAGGCATCCATGGCCGGGATGTTAACGAACTTCGGCCAGGAGCCACGCCCGCGTCGCCTGCCACTTGCGTTCGAACGTTCGCTTCGACATGCCGACCGCGGCCGCTGTCTCGTCAACCGACAGGCCGCCGAAGAAGCGCAGCTCGACGGCGCGCGCCATGTCCGAATCGAAGCCGGCGAGGCGTTCGAGGGCCCCGTCGAGCTGAGCGATGTCGACCGCGCGCTCCTCGTAGGAGACCAGCAGGTTGTCGAGCGGGACCTGCTTGCCGGGGGCGCTGCGCTTGGCGCGGTTCTTCGAACGCGCGTGGTCGACGAGGATCTGACGCATCGCACGCGCGGCGACGGCGAGGAAGTGGGTGCGGTCGGCCCAGGGCTCGTCGCGCGGTCCGATCAGCCGGATGTAGGCCTCGTTCAGGAGGGCGGTCGCCTGCAGCGTGTGCCCCGGCGGCTGCTTCTGCCTTGCGCGCTGCGCGCGCGAGTACAGATCGGTGTGCAGCGCCTCGAGCAACGCTCCCTGTACGGACTCCTCGCCCTGGTAGAGGCGTTCGAGCAGGTGCGTGACGTTCGGGTCGGCGGGATCAGACATGCATGAGCCGGTCGGGCGACCCGACCGGCCCATCGATCATCGTCGAACAGCGGCTGTCACGCAAATACGGCCCGAGGCCGCGCTGCGCTCACCGCTTGCTGAGCGTGACCGGCACCTGCAAGAGCTTGCCGTCGCGCCAGATATCGACGTCGACGCGGGTCCCTGGTTCGGTCTCCGCGATCACGTTCAGCAGTTCGCGCGAGGTCCGCACGGCCACGCGCCGCACGCGCAGGATCAGGTCACCGGGCTCGAGGCCCGCCCGCGCGGCGGGGCTGCGCGGCTCGACCTTGCGCACCGCGACCCGGCCCGGTCCGTCGTAGCCGACGCTCCGCGCGCCCGCGTCGGTGAGCTCGGCCATGTGCACCCCGAGCCAGCCGCGGCGCACGCTGCCGCCGTTCTCGATCAGCTGTTCGGTGACCTTTCTCACCATCTCCGCCGGGATCGCGAAGCCGATGCCCTGGCCCATCGACGTCGGCGCGATGGCGGTGTTGATCCCGACCACGCGTCCCTCGAGATCGATCAACGGCCCGCCGGAGTTGCCCGGGTTGATCGCGGCGTCGGTCTGCAGGAAGTTCTCGAACACCGCGATGCCGAGGTTGTCGCGACCCTCACCGCTGATGATGCCGGCCGTGACCGTGTGTCCGAGTCCGAACGGATTGCCGAGGGCGAGGACCCACTCGCCGATCTTCGCCGGCTCGCGCCGCAGCTTGGCCGGAACGAGCTCTTGCGCGTTGACGCGCACGACGGCGAGGTCCGTGTCGGGGTCGGTGCCGACAACATACGCCGGCATCTCGCGGCCGTCCGAGAACGTGATGCGGACCCGGTCGGCCACTTCGACCACGTGGTTGTTCGTCGCGATCAGTCCGTCGGCGGAGAGGACGACGCCGGATCCCTGTCCGGCTGGCACGAGGCTTCCGCCCCGCGACTGCAGGATCGACACTTGCACGACCGAAGCGGAAGCACGGCGGCTCGTCTCGGCGAAGACCTCGGAGAGGCGGGCCGGTCCCTCGAGGGCCTCGTTTTCGAAGACGGCTTTTCCAGCACCCCCGGCGAAAGCGGCGAAGCTGGCGACGAGTGCGTACTGAAGGGGCTTGGGCAGTTGCATGATCCTGTCTCCTACGTCGGAAGTCCTTCGGCATTGGTACTGTTCGCGCGGGAGGGGTCTCGGGGACGCCGGTTTGCAGGAGTCGTACCTGGCGGCTGTCCTGTCGAGCGGCGATCCAGATGCTTCGTTCAAGACCCCATTCGCGTTATGTTCCCCACATCCCCCCGCAACCTGACGCACGGAGCACCCCCTTGTCCAACTCGATCCAGCTGGCCCTGATCGCCCTCGCCGCAACCTGCACGCTCGCCTGCCAATCCGGCGGCGGCACCCACTCGGGGATCTCCCCGATGCCCGAGGACATCCGCGGAACGATCGAGGGCGACGCCTACACCTCCGAGGACGGCTCCTTCTCGGTCGACGTGCCCCATCCGCGGGGCACGTACGAGCACGAGTACATGCAGATCGCCGAGGTCGCGCGCGCCGGTGGTTGGTCGGTGCAGTTCGGGCCTGCTGGACTCGACGAGACGCTCTACCGCGTCGACTACGTGCCGATGGTCGAAGGTGCGCCGGGGGTGGAGATCGGAGCCGTCGCCGAACCGCTCTTCGCTCGCAGCCTGCGTCCGATCGAGGCCGAGTCCGGTGGCGAAGCGGTACGCGCGGCCTACGAGGAGACGACCGTCGGAGGACACGCGGCGATCTTCGCGGCGTACGAGCACCAGGTGCCCTCGAAGCGCCGCGCCTTCGGGACCGACGTCGCCGGAGAGACGCGCTTCCACTCGATGTACCTGGTCGACTACGGCGACGCGACGGCGACGTTCTGGGTCACCGTGCCGGTGGCCAAGCCCGAACAGGTTCCCGCCGTGCGCAACGCCGTGGTCGGACGCCGGCATCGCGATACCGAGCGCTTCGTCGAGTCGATGCGGCGCAACGCCGCCGCGTCACCCGCGCAGGACGAGCTCGGCGATCGGTAGGAACGTTCGGTCGAAGCGCTCGACGAACTCTTCGAGCAGCACACGCTTGCTCGGCTTGGGGCGCTTCTTCTTGGCTCGCCCTCCGGTCTTGACCGATACGGCGCCCTTCGGGTCGATCATCTCCGCGGTCAAGAGCAGGCGAAAGCGCGCGATGCCACGCGTCTTCACCTCGAACGCGCCTGGTCCGGTGCGGCGCACCGCGAGCCTGCCCGTGTGCTCGTCGCCGGCTTCGATGACGACCATGCGCTTCTCCTCGAGGCTCATCGCGTTGTACTTCGAGGCGTTCACGCGCGGCTGGAAGACCTCCTTGACGGGCTTTTTCGACTCCAGGACCTCGGCCCACGCGGCGCGGCCCTCGCCCTCGCGTGCGTAGGCCCGCACGACCTCCTCGCGCATGGGGTCGCGGACGGCCGCGCCGAGGAATTGGTGCCAGCGAACGGCGTTCATGTCGACGTCGTGGCCGAGGTCGGGGAACTCGTGCAGCACCGCGTCGCGCGCGTCGAGCTTCGCGAGCCGCTCGAATGCGAGCCGCACGTTCCACACCAGGCCCTCCTGGTCGTGCGCTCCCTGCAGGTCACGGATCGAGAGGTGCTTGACGTTCTCGAGGTAGCGCAGGTTCGCGGCGCCACGGGCGGGCTCCCAGCGTGGGCCGCCGACCATCGGCACGATCGCCGCGAAGTGGTCGGGGTAGCGCAGCGCGAGGTCCCAGGTGATGTGCCCGCCGCGGCTGAAGCCGGACGCGTAGATGCGGTTCTCGTCGACGTTGAACTCGCGCCGCATCCAGCGCAGCGCGGAGAGCGCGGCGTCGCGCTCGCGCTGCGTGGCCGCGAACCCGGCGTTCGGACCCGCTTCACTGGGGGCGAGCACGAGCATGCCGAGGTCGTCCGCGGTCCCCTGCCACGTGCGCACGACGTGTCCGCCGTTCCCACCGGTGCCGTGGAACGTGACCATGAGCGGCGACGGCCGCTCGGGGTCGTAGGCGATGGGCACGAAGATCACGAGCTCGGTCTTCTCGGTCTTGCCGTCGACCCAGAGCTCGACGACCTCCGTCCGCCGCCCCGGCGTCACCTCGCCGCGGCACGGGAAGGTGCGCATCAGCTCGAGCCAGCGCTCGAGGTCGACGTCATCGCGCTTGGCGAGCTCGCGCGCAGCGGCCCTGCGCGCCTTCGCGTCGCGCAGGTCGACGGCCGCCGCGAGGGCTTGTCCCGGGTCCTCTTGCGCGGCGGAAGCGGGGACCGGAGCGCACAGGATTGCGAACGAGGCGGCGGCGAGGGCGAGGCGCATCGCCCGAGCCTACTCGCCTCGAGCGCGCCGTTGGGTAAGGGTCGCGCTCAGAGCAGGATCCGCCACGAGAAGGTCAGCGAGAACTCGGCCGAGAGCTGCGGGCCGTCCACCCATTCGTCGATCGGGAAGCCGATTTCGAGCTCGAGGCGGTTCAGCGCCTCCTCCGAATCGCGCAGGTCGTACGCGAGCCCGCTGTACACGTCGATGCGCGCGCCGCCCTGGCGGTTGTCGTCCTCCAGCGGGTTGTCGTCCGGACGCAGGTCTTCGTTCGAGCCGTGGTAGTCGCCCCAAGAGAGGCTCTCGATCCGCAGCGACCCCACGAGCCGATCGGTCCAGGGCCGCGCGACCCAGGCCGACGCGCGCAGCGAGTCGCTCACCGCCCAGTCGTCGGAGTTCTTGTCGACGTGGATGCGCCCTTGGCCGGCGAGGCCCCACGTGCAGTGCTCCTCCTGGACGGTCCACGTGATCCCCGGATACAGGTCGAACGTTCCCGTGCCGAGTTGCATCACGTACGGCGCGACGCGGCGCGTGCCCGTTTCGTCCCGGTCCTTCTCGTCGAACGACCCCGTCGGGATCCCGAGTCCGAGGTTGACGAGCAACTCGTCCTTGTCGCCTTCGCGCAGCGAGTGGATCGCGCCGACGACGAGGTCGCCGATGCCGTCCGTCTCGGTGTCGAAGCTGCCTCCGCCGTCCGTCTGCGAGTCGAGCTCCTTGCGCATGTAGGGCAGCTGCGCGAAGGCCGTCCAGCGCTCGTTCATGCCATAGAGCACCTCGAACGTGTGCGTCTCGATGGTCAGGTCTTGCGCGGCGACGTCGTAGCCCTCCGCGAACAGGTCGCGGTCCGACACGTCGTCGCGGCCGTCACGCAGGCCGTCGTAGGACGCGTAGTCGAAGCGGTAGCCGAAGTGCCACTCACCGTCGCGCACCATGCGTGCGTGCGCGAGGCCGTGCGGGCGGACCGTGTCCGAGCGCGTGCCGTCCCAGGTCCAGAAGGGAGCGGGCTCGGTCGGGTCGCCGCCACCGACCTCGGGATCCTGCGCCGAGGCCGGGGAGGCCAATGAGGGCGACTGCGCGAACAGGACGAGGAACGCGAGCGAGAGGGGGGAGGAGTTCATGCGCTTGCTGTCGAGCCGGGGGACTCCGATTCTACGCGAGCGCCCCCCGTCGTGTTTCCACGCGGGGGGGTCGCTCCCAAAGGGAGGTACGAAACCCCAAAATCAGTCGTCTTGATCCGCCGGCGTCTCGTCCGGAATCGGCTCGAGCGCGTATTCCATGGGGATCGCTGCCGTCTGCATCTCCTCGCGCACACCGAAGAAGACGAGCGGGACGAGCGCGAGCATCGGCGAGCTGCCGACGAGTCCCGCGAAGCTCGCGACGTTCACGAGCACGGAAGGATCGGATTGAGTCACTTGGACGTAGTCGTCGCCGACGACGCGCGCGAGCGAAACCGTCGCTTTCGCACCCGCGGCGAGCTCGTGGTACGAAGGCAGGATAACGCCGGCGTCGCGCTCGAGGTTCATGCGCGAGCGTGTGCCGTTGACGAGCGCCGAGCAGAGCAGGCTCGTCATCCCGTACCCGTCGCGAATGAGCCGCTTCGAGTCCATGAACGACACCGCGTACGCGCCCTCGACCCGACCGGGAAGCTGCGCCTGGAAGTCGGGACGCTCGACGAGGCTCCCGTTCCGTCCGCTCGCCTGTTCGACCGCGGCGACCGCACCCTGGGGCGTCGCGCTGATGAACAGGTGCGTCGCGGTGGTGACGATCGTCGGCTCGAACGGCACCGGCAGGCCGGGGAACGTCAGGCTCGCGAGTTGCGCGCCGCCGTGCTCCCAGTCGCGAACGCGCACGTAGCCCTCGGCCTCCATCTCACCGAGGCCGTCGATCATGTCCGTGACGCGCTCTTGGGTCTGGCGCAAGCGCTGAGCGTCGGAGAGCTCGACGAACGCGACGATCGACAGCAGGCCGCCGCCGCCGGTCGTGTCGGACGCGTACAGGCCCCACGTCGATCCGAAGTTGTCGACGATGTCCTCGTAGAGGTGGAAGCCCGTCATGCCCTGCAGCATCTCGACCGGGTCCCCGATGCCCTGGCCCTCCAGCATCGGGCCGAGCCCGGTCAGGATGCTCTCGATCGTCCCGCGCAAGTTGAACGCGCCGACGCTGGCCCACGTCGCGTCGCGCGGCACGAGTGCCAGGTCCGCCGCGGTCAGGGTGCGCTCGGGGGCGACACCCGTCTCGCGCATCACCTTGCCGTACCCGGGCATCGTGAGCATCGTGAACGTGTTGTCCGCGTTCGAGCCAGCCGCCATGTCGAAGACGAGGTCGTCGACACCGAGCAGCGACATCATGTTGCGCATTTCCTCGGCTTGGTTCGGGGCCTCCATCGCCATCCCCGAGAACATCAGATCGAGGAAGTGGGCGTAGTCGATGTGCATCAGCAGGCTCGGCGCCACGCCCGGCGGCAGGCCCGTGCCTTCGAGCCCGATGGGTCGGATCTCGGTCTTGCCGGCGGTGACGACGAAGTCGCCACCCTGCTGTCCGAACAGGACCTCGACCGGGGCGGGAACCGGGATCGGGGTCATGCCGTTCTCGGCCGGCGGCAGCTCCACTCCGAAGCCCGCGACGAGGTCGCGGATCGACTGGTGCATGTCGGCGGCGCGCTCGGCGTCGCCCTCCTTCATCGCCAGCTGGACGTAGAGCGGGAACGGCGAGCCCGCCGGGGCGTCGGCGAGATTGCCGATGTGGATGGTCTTCTCACCGACGAGAAGATGGGTGGCGAGATCGAAGACCGCGGGCGGCAGCGGGGGCATGTCGGGGATGTCGCCCGGCAGCTCCTTGAGGCGGTCGTCGACGAGGCGCAAGGCCGCCAGGAGCGCCTGGTCCTTGGGGTGGCGGAACATGTCGGCCGCGTCGGCGACGTACATCGAGAAGAACTCGGCGTCCTGTGCGGGGACGGGCACGGCCTCCTGGGGAGGCAGCGCGAGGGGCAAGGCCAGCGGGAGGAGCGCCATCATGATCGGGACTTCCTGTTCAAACTGAGACGGTTCGGGCAGAGGCGGGAGACGGACCAGCCCCTCGGGAGACGGACCAGCCCTTACGGTCCCGCGCCGGCCGTATTCGATCCGCGGCAGCGGGAAGCGGCGCAGAATAGCGTCCCCGCCCCGCTCGAGGACCCCCTTCCCGGCCCATTCCATGCGTCGACACCCCGCCCCTTCGGCGCTACGCTCTGTTTCGTAGCCTGGGCCGATATCCGGTGGAACGATCAGTTTTTCGGCCCCGAGGCCGTCACACGAGCACCCTGCGCTCCGAACCCCTGCATTACAGAGTGGATCCCAAGCTCGATCGAGGAGCAGCCGACGACGCGCTTCCCCAGGACCTCAGTCAGGAGGAGCGTGAGCAGCTGCACGAGCGCGAGCCGGGGGCTCTGGAACGATTCTACGATCTCTATTTCGATCGCGTGTATGCCTACGTGCGTCGCCTCCTGCGCGAGGAGCACCTCGCGGAGGACATGACGCAGGAGATCTTCATGCACATCCACCGATCCTTGCCGACTTACGACCCCAGCCGCGAACTGCGGCCCTGGGTGTTCACGATCGCGACCAACAAGGTCCGCGACCACTGGCGGTCGAGGAGGCACCGGGATGTGCAGCGCGAGGTCGGAGTCGAGGACGAAGAGGGCGGCGCGTACGCGGTTTCTCCGCACCGCGGACCGGACGCCCAGCTCGAATCCGGAGAGGTTTCGGAGATGGTCGCGCAGGCGGTCGACGAGCTCCCCGAGATCATGAAGACCACACTCGTGCTCCGATACTTCGAAGGGCTTTCCTTCGAGAACATCGGGCGCATGGTGAACCGCAAAGAAACGGCCGTACGCAAGCGCTACTCGCGCGCGCTGGACGAGCTGCGCAGACGCCTGGAAAAGGCCATGGACCGTAACTGAATTGGAACCGCGAGATCGCAAGACCGAAGATCTGCTCGACGCGCTGCGGACCCCCGCGGCGCGCCCCGAGTTCAAGGCTCGCCTGCGAAGCGAGTTCGTCGGCGCGGAGGCCGACGCGGACGCTTCCGTGCAGGCTTCCGTGGAGGGGCTCGCGACAGCGCTCGACGCGCTCGAGGTGCCTGCGGCGCGGGCCGAGTTCAAGGTGCAGCTGCGCGACCGGTTCGTCGGCGGGGACGCCGTGCGCCGACCGCGACCCGTGAGCCGCGCCCGGCGCGCTCCGCGGGCGAGGAGTGAAGACGGTCGCGGGGTCCCGCGCGGAGCACGCAGCCAGCGCCGCCGGTTGCGGTTCGTCGTCGGCGGCGTTCTGGCCGCGGCGGCGGCGATCCTGCTCGTCATCCGGCCGATCGGGTCGAGCGCGCGCTGGGCGACCGACTCGATTCCGGGTGAGGTCTGGCTCGATGGCGTTTCGTTCGCCGCGAACACGGACACGGACGATTTCCTGCGCTCGCTAGCCGAGGCGCGCCAGGTCCGCACGGGAGGCGAGGGCATGCTGCTGCGCTACGCCGATCAGTTCGCGGTCGCGCTCGAGCCGAAGAGCACGCTCGACATCAGCGCTATCGAGGCGACGCCCACGCACTGGAAGTTGAACGGCATCAACGGCTCGTTCCGCGTCGTGACGGGCCCCGGGTACGACGCCGACGTCCGGATGCTGCAATTCACCTCGCCCCACGCTCTGGTCGAGGCGCGCGGAACCGTCTTCGGGATCGACATCGACACCGGCGGGACATGCACCTGCTGTCTGCGCGAACGGACGTACGGTGGGTTCCCTCACGCCTCGGACCTCGACGAGGTGCCCGCGCGCTGCAGCCTGTACCTGTCGGCGACCGCGGACCCGCGCATGTGCGTGAACGCGCCGCACCTGGGCGACCTCGAGGAGCTCGACAAGCGCGTGATCCACTGGAGGGAGTAGCCGCTCCCGCCGCTCATTCCCTCCAGGGGCGGCGCGCACGGTAGCCCTCGAGGCGCGCCGCGATGGGGCTCCGGAGCTCGGTGGGAGCGAGCTCGAACGCGCGTGTGGCCGCCGCCGTCGCGCCCTGGAAATCCCCGCTCTCGGCCAGGGCGGCCGCGAGCACGTCGAGCCGGTCGGGGTCGGTGCAGCCACTACCGCAGAGTCGCCGGGCGATCTCGGTCGCGAGCGTGCCGTCGCGCACGGCATCCGTGCGGCACGTTGCGAGCAGCCACGCACGCAGTATCTGCGCGCGTTCGTCCTCGGGGGCGATGCGCGCGCGCTCGGCGAGGTGCCGCGCGAGCGCGGGCCAGTCGCGGTCGCGCTGCAGGAGGAACGTCAGATTCGCCGCCGCTTCTTGGTCGTGGGGCAGCAGCTCGACCGAGCGCGCGAGGTGCTCGCGCGCTCCCGACGAGTCGCCGATCTCGGCGAGCGCGGTGCCGAGTTGCTTGTGCGTCCGCGGGTCGTTCGGACGGAGCTCGACCGCCCTCTGGAACGCCCGCGCGCCGTCGGCGGCCCGGCCCGCGCGCATGTGGGCGATCGCGAGGTTGGACCAGGCCGGAAGGCAGTCGGGGTCGAGTGCGATCGCCTCCTCGCACGCGCGCGCCGCAGCGTCGTTCGCGCCGCGATCGAGGAGGGCGACGGCGGTGCTCGCGCGGATGAGGGCGCGCGCGGGGCCCGCGCTCGCGAAGTCTCCAGCATTCGCCAGGAGAGCGGCGCAAGCGAGCGCGGCGAGTGGCTTCCAGCTCAGTCCCTCCGCGCGCAGCCTGCTGAACCCCGCGCCGGCGAGGATGGCGAGCGCCGGAACCAGCGGGAAGCGGTAGCGGGCGAAGATGTAGAACGCGATCAGCCAGAAGGCGCAGCCGCCGACCCACACCAAGAGCACGCCGAGGTCGCGCCGGTGCCGCCACGCGCAGACGAGGCCAGCCGCGGCCAGCGGCAGGAGGGTCCCGAAGTGGAAGACGGTCGCGAGCCCGCGCAGGACACCCGAGGCCTCCTCGAAAGCGAGCTGATCGATCGTGTCCGGCGCCTCGTAGGCGTGGAACGCGAGGCGCGCCTTGCGTGCGAGCAGCCGTACCCAGGCGCCGGGATCGGAGCGGATGAACGCCAACGCCTCCCCGAGCCAGTAGCGCGACACCTCGCCCGGTTCCAGGGGCCGGCCGGACGCGACTTCCGCGAGGCGCGCGGCGTCCTCGCGCTCGAAGCGTGCGTCGCCGCGCCCCACGCGCAGCGCCGCGTAGGTGCCGCTCGCGCCCGCGTGATTGCCAATATAGAAGTTGGGTCCCGCCTGCGTGGTCGTCAGGGCGAGCTCGCCGCCGACGACGACGTTGCGCACCGCGACCGGAGCGAGGAGCGCCGCGCAGCCGAGCACCAGGCCGCCGACCCAGCGCAGGTTCCGAAAGCGCAGCCAAGTCCACAGGGCGAGTAGCGGGGCGATGCCGAGGGCTTCTTCGCGCGTCAACGCCAGGGCGCCGAGCGTCGCTCCGGCGGCCACGAAGCGCGCGAGCCGTGGCGCGGACTGGGCGCGCGCGAGCATCCAGAGGACGCCGGTGACGAGGACCGCCGCGAGGGCGCTCTTCTGGATCAAGAGGCTGAGGAAGACCGCTGGCGCGTAGAAGGCGAGCAGGAGTCCCGCGATCGCTCCCGCCCGGCGGTCGAGGAAGAGCCGTCCGGCGAGGAACGCGAGCCCACAAGCGCACGATCCGAGCGCCGCGTGCAGCGCGCGGACCACGAACAGGTCCCCGCCGGCGAGCGCTTGCAGAACGGCGAGTACGTAGGGGTAGAGCGGGGCCTGGTAGAACGCACCTTCTCCGCGCCAGTCGCCGGCACGAATCTCAGCTGCCCACGCGTCGTACCCGCGCGCGTCGCCGATCAACGTCTCGACGAACGCGAGCTCTCGGACCTGGAAGAGGACGACGAGTCGCACGAGGAACGCGACCGTGACGACGCTCGCCAGGAGCGCCAGGTCCCCGCGTTCGAAGGCTCTCTCTGTCGACTCCATGGCGCAAGATCATGCGCCGAACGGGCCGTGCCGGACAATCTCGATTTCCTGCGACGGCTTTTGGCGTAGAATCCCCTATCCCACAGCACGGACTCTCTTCTTTGTTTCCGGCTCCCCTACGATCGAAGGTGGCCCCCCATGAAGGTCGCCCGTCGTTCACCGTTGGGCACACCGGTTCTGCCAAGCTGGTCAGGGGGGGGACCCGGTGTTTTCAAGCCGTATCGACATTCCATTGAAATCATGAAGCTGCTTCCTGTCGCCTACTCGTTTCTCGCCACGCTCCTTACCTCGTTCCCCGCCGCTGCACAGACGGACTATCACGAGATCGAACCCAACGAGTCGAAGACCGAAGCGACGATCGCCGACTGCCTGTTGTCGGGCGACCTCGTCTCCGGTTGGCCCTCGACGTATCCGCCCGAGGACGATCGCGACGTGTTCCGCGTTCGCATCTGCCCCCGGCCGCCGGGCATCTATCAGCACCGGCTGGACCTCGATCACTTCACGTTCATTCCGGACTACTTCCCCGAGATTCGCGGTCGCAGCCAAGCGGCCGGTCAGATCGACACCGACTCGGACGTCGTCCTGCAGCGCGCCATTGGGGCCGAGCCGCGCGACCGTTTCGTCCAGTGGTACGGCTTCGGGAAGGGTGAGGAGATCTACTACGACGTCGGCGAGACAACGTCCTTCCGCACTGGCCACGACAGCTACCTCGAGACGACGCCCGTGACGCCCGCCGTCGTCGCCGGCACGTTCGATCCGGGCACGATCACGATCTCGTCCCTGGGCTTGGGCCACGCCTCGAACACCGAGATCTGGGTGTACGACGAGGAGTACAACGCCATTCCCGGCTACGGCAACGACGACGAGATCGTCCTCTTGCAGGAGCAGGCCGAGCTCGTGCGGACCTACGCCGCCGGTACCTACTACATCGCGATCTCCGATGCCGGCCTGGCCAACGACCTGGCGTCTCCGTCCGACGACGACTTCCGGGAGGGCTCCGTGCTCGATTTCCCGGACGCGATCTTGAACGGCAGCACCAACGTCGGCGTCGACGTCACGTTCCTCGTGACCGACGGGACGAACACCACCGTGGTCCCCGCCATGAAGAACGGAATCTTCGACGTTCTCTGGTTCGAGATACACGTCGGCACGGGCGATGAGTTCCAGCCGTACTGCTTCGGAGACGGGACCGGGACGCAGTGTCCATGCTCGAACACGAGCACCCCTGGAACGGGCCAGGGCTGCGCGAACACGACAGGCCGCGGTGGACTGTTGATCGGGTCGGGTACGGCGAGCATCGCGGCGGACGACCTCGTCTTGACCGCGCGCAACCTGACGGAGTCGCAGTTCGCACTCCTGTTCGTCTCGACGTCGGG
This sequence comes from bacterium, assembly GCA_024226735.1. Classification (GTDB taxonomy): domain Bacteria; phylum Planctomycetota; class UBA1135; order UBA1135; genus JAAELL01. The sequence continues at coordinate 30,881 of JAAELL010000145.1, forward strand.
TTCACCGATGCAGGTGCCGGCGATGGCCGTCGGCGACGGGCTGCGCTGCATCGGACAGCCGAGCACACGCCTGGGCCTGCGACCGACGGGCGGGATGGGCATGTCGTCCTGGACGGGCTTCGCCGGGACGAACGGTTTCTTCGTCGGCTACCTGGCGACGTTCCAGGTGGCGTACCGGGACCCGGTCGGCTCACCCTGCGGCTCGGGGTTCAACTTCACCAACGCGGTGGGAGTGACCCTGGCGCCCTGAATCTGCTGACGAGCAGCAAGAAACCGCAGGTACGGTGCGTGGCACCGTACCTGCGGTTTCGTATGCGTTCGCTAACATCCGAGCGCGCAGCTCGTCCTGCCGTGCCCACCCATGACCGATCCAGACGACCTCGTCCACCGCGCGCGCAGTGGTGATCGCGTCGCATTCGCCGCTCTCTACGAGCGGCACACCCCAATGGTGCACGGAATCCTCGTCTCTCTCGTCCGTCCGCAGGAGGCCGACGATCTCCTCCAGGACGTCTTCCTGTCGGCGCTGCGCGCGATCGATCGCCTGACGGACGCCGAGCGGATCGGGCCCTGGCTCGCGTCGATCGCCCGCAACAAGGGGCGCGACCTGCTCCGGAGCCGGCGGCCGGAGATCGACCTCGAGCAGGCCCCCGAGCCCGCGGCTAGTCAGGGCGACGGCGACGACGACGAGGCCGAACGTGTCCTCGGGGTCCTGCGCGAGCTGCCCGAGGCCTATCGCGAGACGCTCAGCCTGCGTCTGGTCGAGGGGCTGACCGGTGCCGAGATCGCCGAGCAGACCGGACTTACCCACGGCTCGGTGCGCGTCAACCTGCACCGCGGGATGAAGCTCTTGCGCGAACGTCTCGGAGGTGAAGCGTGAAGGACGACATCGATCCGTACCTGTGGGACAAGAGCGGTGAGCCGACCCCCGACGTCGTGAGGCTCGAGCAGCTGCTCGGCCGCTACCGGCATTCCGCTCCCGAGCCGCGCGGGCGCGTCCTGCCTTTCGTGGTCGGGGCGGCGGCGATTGCGGCGCTCGTGCTCGCCGTGTGGTGGCCGTTCGGTTCCGAGCCTGCCGGCTACCGCGTCGAAGGCGTCGACGGGCTGACGGTCGCCGCGGCCGGAACGCGCATTGAAGTCGGAGCGCGGCCGGCGCGGCTCGCAATCGCGGACATCGGCGACGTCGAGGTCCAGCCCGAATCGGTGCTGCGCGTCGAGGACGGCGGCGAGGGGGTCCACGCGCTCTACCTCGAGCGCGGCAGTCTGCGCGCGCGCATTGACGCCGAACCGCGCGTCTTCCAAGTCGGTAGTCCCGCCGGGCTCACGATCGATCTGGGGTGCGAGTACGAGCTCGCCGTGACCCCCGAGGGGCGCGTGCGTCTGACGGTGCACGCCGGACAAGTGGTGATCGCACAGAACGAGCGCGAGGTGTACGTCCCAGCTGGTGCGAGCACCGAATCCGACCCGCTGTCGGGGCCTTCGCCGCCTTTTTTCGACGATGTGCGCGTCACCGTTCGCGACGATGTCGAGGCGGTGCTCTACGGAGAGATGGTCGATCCAGAGGCACTCGCGCGACTCGCCGCGTTCGACGATCGAGACGATGCGTTGCCTCTCTTTGCGATGCTGTTCGATCAATCTCTCGATGCGGGACTACGCGAGGCACTCTACGGGCGTTTCGAGGTGGTCTTCGAGGTTCCCGATGGTGTGAACCGGGAGAGTGTCTTGGCCTGCGACGCAGTAGCGCGAGAAGCGTGGCTCGAGAACCTGCGGCCTTGGTGGACGCGACAACCTTCCGATTAGTGTCGCTCGTGGCACCAGCGGGGCTGGGCACTCGCCTCGCTAGTGTTACGCTGGGCGCATGCGAATGCGGTTCGGCAACCCAGCCAAGCTCGTCATCGCGATCGTGTGCGCTGCGCTCACGATCGCGCTGCTCGAGGTCGGCGCGACGCTCCGCCTGGGCACGAGTTTCGTGCGTGGGCGCCACGTCGAAGAGGGCTGGATCGCTGTCGCGCGCTTCGATCCGAGCCTCGGCTGGTCGAACCGCCCGCACGCATCCGAACGCCTCGCCTGGTCGTCGATGGACTACCAGGTCGAAGTCAACGCGACCGGCTTCCGTGACATCGAGCGCGCGGAGCAGAAGCCCGATGGCGTCCGGCGCGTCGTCCTGCTCGGCGATTCCGTCGCGTGGGGCTGGGGCGTGGACGCGGACGAACGCTTTGGGGACATGCTCGACGAGCGTCTTGGCGAGGACGTGGAGGTGCTCAACCTCGCGTGTCCGGGCTACGGCACCGACCAGCAGTACTGGACGCTTCTCGACCGCGGGCTCGCCTACGAGCCCGACGTGGTGGTCGTTGTCTTCGTTCTCAACGACGTCTTCGAGGCGCGGTACGACAAGCGCTACAAGATGAGCAAGCCGCGCTTCACGCTGCAGGCCGACGGTGGCTGGCAGGTCGAGAACCGGCCCGTCGAAGCGAGTACGTCGTCGAGCTGGTTCCGTTCGGTCCGGCGTACTGCCGTCGCGCAGTCTGCCTTGCTCGCCTGGGCCACCGGCCGCGGCGATCCGACGAAGCTCGGTCCGCCCACGCCAAAGACCTATCGCCCACGCACGCCCGAGTCGCTCGCTCCCGTGCGCGCGGCCGCCGACTCGATCCGTGACCCCAAGGGCGTGACGTATTTCCTCCTGGAGCAGATCGCCGAGCTCTGCGCCGACGAGGGCATTGAGCTGATCACCACGCTGGTCCCGCACAAGCACGACCAGTACCTCTACGAGCCGGATTTTCCGCGCCCCGGCGATCTCGTCGAAGGGGGCTACCGGACGCACGCGACGCAGTGCTTGGAGGAGGTCGGGAGCACGGTCGGTTTTCCGGTCATCCCGCTCGACACCGCCTTCTTGCGCGAAGTCGACAAGGGAATGCGCTTGCATGTCGGCGACGGCCACCTGAACCTCGAAGGCCATCGCGTCGTCGCGGATGTGCTCGAGCCTGTCTTGCTCGCCGTGCTCGACGAAGAGCAGCGCTGAGCCACACCCCATGCAGTCCTACGATCCGCAGGCGACATTGATCGCCGTCCAGGTTCTGACCATCATCGGCCTCGGCGTCGTCGCGCGAGCCCGCCTCCGCCGCGACCCCAAGATCGGTCGCCCGCTCTTCATCGAGCTCGACTCCGGCGGCTTCAAACCCGTGATGTTCGCCGTGCAGACGGGCCTCTTGATCATCGCGTTGCGCACGGATGGATTCCCGGCGCTCTTCTCCGCACTGACCCTCTACGGGACCGGAGTTCTGACGTGGCTTGCGCCTGGCGCCGGCGATCGCGCGTGCGGCGAGGAGGGCGCGTTCTGCGGCTGGTACGGACGCCGCTACGAGGACCTCGAGGCTTGGCGCATCAAGGAGGGACGGTTCTCGTTTCCGCTCTCGGGCCAGTGGGCGGAGATCGACGTGCCGCCCGACAAGCGGGCTCGGTTGCACAAGATCCTCTCGGGTGTGTGCCCGGAGCGCGAGGTCGTGGCGGGGGAGTAGCTAGTGGTGTGATGCAGACACTCGCAGTCGTATCCCGGCCCGCATGCACGCGCCACGGCGTTGCGGCACGCACACGCGAACTCGGGATAAGACCGCAACTGTCTGCATCACACCACTAGCTATCACGGCGTTAGCCGTGGCGCCAGAAACACCAGACTAGTCTTCCCGTTGCAAGGGCTCGTAGCGCAGCGGTTCCGCCAGCCGCCGCTCGCGCGCGACCTCCCACTCCTCGAGTGCGCGCGGCTGCCGTGCGCGTGCCGCCGGGAGCGGGTCCATCGGCCAGACGGACACGCTTCCATCGGCGCATCCCGCGACCACGCGCAGCTCGCCGGGTCCACGCGAGAACGCGGCGTGCAGGACGGCGCCGCCGTAGCCCGTGCGGTGTGCGAACGGCTGGCCCGTCGCGCTGTCCCATACGTACACCGTTCCGTCGCGCGAAGCGGTCACGACCCACGCGCCGTCCGGGCTGAACTCACCCCACTCGATGTGGCCGGTGTGAAAGAGCTCCGGCCGCACGTAGCCGGCGCGGTCGAGGTTCTGCACGCGCACGCTCCCACCGCCGCGGTGTCCGTAGACGAGCAAGCGGTTGCCATCCGGAGCGTAGCGCACTGCCTTTGGCTCGAAGAGCACGACGTCGTCGCGCGTGGGCTCGCCGCTCCTCGGATCGCGGAAGCGTACGCGCTGGTCGGCGCAGCCGAAGGCGAGCTCGCGGCCGTCCGAGCGAAAATCGATGTCGTGCACGCCCGAGCCCCAGTCGTCCGAGGATTGGAAAGCCATGCGCCGCACGACCGAGCCGCTCCGCGGGTCGTGCAAGCAGACCGCGTCGTCTTCACCGGCCGTTGCGAGAGAGGAGCCGTCCGGGGAGAAGCGCGCGACGCGGATCTTTCCTGCGTGGCCCGCGAGCTCGACGGCCTGGACGTCACCGTTGAGACGCCAGAGCCACGCGTCGCCGCTCGCGTCGACACAGGCCGCGTAGGGCTCGCTCGGGTGCAGGTGCGCGTCGACCAGCGGCACGCTGCCCGCAAACGGAACGCCGCGCTCGCCGGGCCCATCGATCGTGAACAACCGCGCGCTTCCGTCGTCGGACCAGGTGAGGAAGCGCTCTCCGTCGGCGTGTGGGGCCACGCCGCGCACCGCTCCCCCGTGGCGACCCCACGAGCGCACGAGATCGCCCGGAGCGCCGGGGCCCGCGGTCGACGGGGTGCTCCAGAGGCTCAGCGTCCCGTTGGAGGCCGCGGTCAGAGCGAGCTCCCCCTCGGCGAGGAATCCCGTCCACGTCACCGTGGCCGCGTCGCGCGTCAGCCGGTAGGTGTCCGGCAGCTTGCCCGCGCGCCAGACGTGCGCCCACGGACCGTTCGAGAGCGTCGCGACGCGAACGCCGTCGCTCGACCACAGCGCACGCAGTGGTTGGAAGAAGGCGTTGAACGTCGTCAGGGGCTCGCCGTCCGGCAGGCTCCAGGTCCGCACGCTCATGTCGTACGAGCACGTCGCGAGCCGCGTCCCGTCTGGAGCGAACGCGGCGTGCACGATCGTGCTTCCCTCGTGCCCGATCAACTCGAGCGAAGCGTCCTTCGTGAAGTCCCACACCCACGCGCCCGAGTCGACGCCCCCGTCGGTGGTGATCGCGAGCGTCCGCCCATCTGGAGCGAACGTCGCGCAGGTCACTTCGTACTCGACGTCGATCGTCGCGACCGGGCGGTCCGCCGGTTCCCTCGCGTTCCAGACGTGCACCGTGCCCCCGGCATCCGCGGTGACGAAGTGCGAGCCGTCCGGTGCGAACTCCGACCAGGTGATCGCGGCCGCGCTCGAGACTGCGGCGAAGCGGGCTCCGGTGCGCGCGTCCCAGAGGTTGGCGACGTTCGAGCTCGTCGACGGCGCGCCCTGACGACCGAGGCTGGTCGTCAGGACAAGGGCGCCGTTCGGATGGAAGCGGGCGCATCCCGCCTCGAAGGGCCGAGTGGGCAGCTCGAGCTCGAGCTCTCCGTCGCGCGCGTCGAGGACGCGCGCGGGAACCTCCGCGGGCTGGACGACGAGCAGCTCGCCGGCGGGATCGAACTCGATCCACACGATGGGGCCGTCACTGACGCGGGCGCGCCAGAGTGGAGCGTCCGTGCGGGCGAGCTCGTACACGAACACTTCGCCCGACCGCGTCGCGGCGGCGATGCGCTGGGACTCCGGGCCGAAGGCGAGCCGCAGCACGGCGCCGCCGAGCGCGTCCACGCCGCACACGCTCTCACCGTCCACGAGGCTCCAGACCCGCAGGCTCTCGTCTTCGAGTCCGCCCGCGAGCAGCTGGCCGTCGGGGCTGACGGCGAGCGTCCCGAAGCGAGCCGGCGGATCGTTGCGCAGCAGCGTCTGTAGGTTGCAGGCCTCGAGCGCGGAGAAGAGCGCAGAGCGGGTCAGGTAGTTGGGCGCGTATTCGACGGCCTCGACGCCCAGCGCGAGCGCCGCGGCGGGGTCCTCCTCCAAGAGCGCCGTCGCGCGTTCCGCGAGGTGCCGCCCCAGCGCGAAGCGCAGCGCCCGCTGCTCGCGCGCGATGAACCACAGGGAGAGTGTCAACGCGACGCTCAGCACGACGAGCGTGCCGATCACGGTGGTCGCGAGCACCGGCTCGCGGCGCACCCAGCGCGCGAGCCGCAGCGGGGCGCTCGCGGGGCGCGCGCGGATCGGCTCGTACTCGCGGATGCGGCGCAGGTCCTCGGCCAGCTCGAATGCGGTCGCGTAGCGCCGTGCCGGATCGCGCTCGAGTGCCGTCTCGAGCACGACCTTGACGTCCTCACCGAGTGTGTCGTTGAAGGAGCGCGGGTCGGGGACAGGGGCTTCGAGGATCTTGCGCTCGAGCTCGACGCGTCCCGGCGCCTCGAAGGGGCGCCGCCGCGTCAGGGCCTCGAAGGCGGTGACGCCGAGCCCGTACACGTCCGTGCTGCGCGTCGCTCCCTCGCCGCGCAGCTGCTCGGGGGCCATGTAGCCGGGCGTTCCGAACTGTTCGCCCTGGCGCGTGATCGAGACGCCCTCGCCGCGCTCGTCCATCGCGAGTCCGAAGTCGAGCACGACCGGCTCGCCCTCCGGGGTCACCAGCAGGTTGCCGGGCTTGACGTCGCGGTGCACCACGTCCGCCTCGTGCGCGGCGTGCAGCGCGCGCGCGGCGCGTTCGAAGAAGCGCAGGACCTGGTGCAGGTCACCGCGCTGAGTCGGACACCACGGACCTGTTTGTGTCTCGAGTGCTCGCGCCAGCGACTTGCCCTCGACGTAGTGCATCGCGATGTAGGGCACCCCTCCGTCGACGTCGGCCTCGTGGACGCCACAGATGCCGGCGTGGGCGAGGCGCGCGATCGTCTCGGCTTCGCGTCGCAGGCGCGCGCGTCGCTCTTCCGAGACGAAGCCCCCCGACAAGAGCTTCAGGGCGACGCGGCGTGCGATGCGTGTGTCCTCGGCGAGGAACACCGTGCCCTGGCCGCCGCGGCCCAGCTCCTCGATGAGCCTGTAGGGTCCGACGCGGCGTTCGCCGTCAGGGCTCGGACGGCTCGTCTTCGTGCGGGCACGGTCGACGAGCGCGAGGTACTCGCGCGCCACGGCGTTCTCGTGGCCGGCGTAGCGCGCCAGGTACTCGACGAGTGGGCGCACCGAGCCGCGCTCCAAGTCGTCCATGTAGTCGTCGACGAAGTCGAAGACCACCGCCTCACTTGCGCCAATACCAACGGAATGGTGTTGCCGTGCGCCAGTATCGAGGGGGTCGTGCTGCGACTCGTGCATCCCAGTCGTGCAAGGTAGCATGCATGCCGATGGACACTTGGCCGCGTGCACCCGATCCCGAAACGAAACGTCTCGTTCGCGCGGCACAGGCCGGCGATGCGGAGAGCTTCTCTGCTCTCTACGAGCGCATCGCCCCCGCACTCTCGGGTTGGGCGGCGCTGAGGATCCGGCCGGCGTTTCGGACACACTTCGATCCGCAGGACGTGGTCCAGGAGGTGTGGTACCGGGCATGGAAGTCGCTCGGGCGCTACGACGCGGACAACGTCCCGTTCCGATCGTGGGTCTTTCGCATCGCCAAGAACGTGCTCCTCGAGGGCATTCGCAGGCTACGCGAGCCGGACGCGCGCGACGCCGCTGGCGGCTCGGAGACACGTCTCTTCGCCCTGCGCAATCTACCGGACTCGGCGACGGCGATTAGCCAACGCCTCGCTCGCGACGAGAGCGTCGAGCTATTCGTCGACTTCGTGCGCGGACTCGATGACGAGGACCGAAAGCTCGTGATCTACTGCGGGCTGGAAGGAATGACGTACCGCGAAGTGGCGGATCGCTTGCGTCTGAAGCGTGACGCTATCGCGAAGCGCTGGCAGCGCCTACGGGCGCGGATCGAGACGCAGGTCGTGCCCGCGCGGCTCTTCGCGGACCTGTAGCCGCGACATGGCGATGAAGGACTTGACGGCATCGCGCGTGTGCGCAAGCGCAAGAAGGCGTGCGAAGTCCAGCGCGACTCGGCTCTAGCGACGACGTCTACACAGCCTGCTACCTGGGCGAAGAGGACACCGTGAACGCGCGCGACAAGAAGGGCAAGACCGCGCTCCACCGAGCGGCCCAGAGCTCGAGGCGGAAGACGACGCACGGGAGACGCCGCTGGTGCTCGCGAAGCGCTCCAAGAAGAAGCCCGCGCGCGAGGTGCCGGGAACGGCTCGCGGACGCGATGAACGAGGCGCTGCTCGCGTCGCTGAAGAACCTGCCGAGGATCGACCTGCCCGGGCTGGGGAAGCGCAAGAAACGTCCCAAGCGCACGAGCCTGAAGCCCGGCGAGTTCGCGTGTCCGGGCAAGTGCCGCGGTGGCAAGCATCAGCTCATTGCCGATTGGGTGGACTGCAAGTTCTGCAAGGGCGGCAAGTTCCGCTGCATGACCTGCAAACGTGGCAAGGCCAGCTGTGGTCTCTGTGAGGGGACGGGGGAGACGTTCCGTGTCTGTGATTCGTGCACGGGGTCCGGGCACGTTCCCGATCCGCGCTTGCTCGAGGTCGCGACGTGCCCGTGGTGTCGCGGCACCGAGAAGCGCGCGTGCGCGTCCTGTGATGTGAGCGGACTCGTGAGTGTGCCCTGCTACGGATGCTTCGGCTCCGAGCACCAGTCGTGCACGCGCTGCAGTGGCATCGGACGGACCCCCTGCCCGCGCTGCAAGGGCCGCGGCAGGTACGGGCCCAAGAAGGCGAACTGCGACAAGTGCAAGCGCAAGGGCTTCCTCACTTGCAGCGTTTGTGACGACGGCGTGCGGGCGTGCCAGAAGTGCTCCGTCACGCGCGGCGCACCCCGCGTTTGTCCACACTGCAAGAAGGCCAAGGAGCACCCGTGCAACGGCTGCGGAGTGGGGGCGTACTTGGCGTGGGAGCACGCCGCCGAGAAGCTCGCTCTCGACGGGGACGTCGAACGCGCGCAGTCGTGGCTCGAGGCGGCGCGGGCACGCTGTGAGCAGCGCTACGCCGGCGCGTTGGAGCGTCTCGAAGAGCTCAGCAACGACGACATGCGGCGCGTCTGCCGCGAGGCGGTCGAGGGCGAGCTCGAAGAGGAGCTCGCCCGCATCGACGGGGACCTGAAGGCGCTGCGGACGCGCGACTGAGCGCTAGTGGTGTGAGTCGAAAGTTCGGCGCATTTGTCCGGCCGCTTTCGCGGGGTGGCGGCGTTGCTGGAACCTGTGAGTAGCACAGAGGCTACGCACAGAACCCGGCGCCTTGCCCCCACACGAAAGCGGCCGGACAAATGAACCGAACTTCTGACACACACCACTACGGTCCGGCGACGTGCTGGTCGACCAAGACAGGATTCCCGTCGGGGTCGACGAGCACGAAGCTCGCGGGACCCGTGCCCGACGCGTCTGCCTCGGTCTGGAATGCGACGCCCGCCTCCTTCAGACGGCTCTGGAGCTCGCGAACGTCCGTGAAGGACTCGAGCGGCTTGGCCTGACTCGTCCATCCGGGGTTGAACGTCATGATGTTCTTCTCGAACATCCCCTGGAACAGACCGATCGTCGTGGTGCCGTTGCGGAGGATGAGCCAGTTCTGGGCGGGGTCACCCCCGGCGGCTTCGAAGCCGAGCTTCTCGTAGAATGCGCGCGATGCGGCGAGGTCCTTGACGGCGAGGCTGATCGAGAAGGCGCCGAGTTCCATGGTCGGTTTCCTGACGTTCTTGGGGGCTCGCTCGGGGCTGTCCGCGCCCGTCGCCGAGCACGCGGCGAGAAGGAAGGCCAGCGCGGGGAGGAGCAGGGAGGAGCGGGGAGGGTATCTTCTTGCCCTGATGAAATATCCGACCGACCAGAGCGGTGCTTGACAGATCTTGCGAATCGACCCCGAAACCTCTCCCGACTACGTGCTGCGCGTCAACCGCGCCGTCGACTACATCCTCGGGCACTTGGACCAGCCATTGAAGCTGGACCTCGTCGCGCGGGCCGCGTGCTTCTCGCCGTTCCACTTCCACCGCATCTTTCGCGCGCTGATGGGAGAGACGTTGAGTCAGTTCGTGAAGCGCACGCGGCTCGAACGTGCAGTATCCCTGTTGACGCACGATCCGGGGCGGTCGCTCACCGACGTTGCGTTCGCGTGTGGATTCTCTTCTTCGTCGGACTTCTCGCGCAGCTTTCGCCAACGCTACGGCGTGCCTCCCAGCGCCTTCGACGTCGACGTCTTTCGAGCACAGCGGCGCGCGGACTGGCAGGCGCCCGGATCAGCGTGCCACGGGCTCGAACGCCTCCCACCGGGCGAGAATCCCGACGGCTTCGAGGTGCAGCTGCGGCGGCTTCCGCCGCGCTGCGTGGCCTACATTCGCGTGATGGATTCGTTTCGACCCGGCGTGGTCGCCGACGCCGTCGGACGGCTGGTCGAGTGGGCCGAAGAGCGTGGCCTCGCCGACGGTCAGTGGCTCGGCTACATGTGGGACGACCCCGAGATCGTCGCGCCCGCCGACTGCCGGTACGACGTCGGTCTCGAAGTCGCGGACGTCACCGCCGCGGGAGAAGTCGGACGGCTCGAGTTTCCCGCGATGCTCGTGGCGCAGGTCGAGGTGCGCGGCCCGATCGAGCTCGAGATGCGCGCGATCGACTGGCTGTTCCGCACCTGGCTGCCGCGCAGCTCGTACGTCCCGACGGACCAGCCGTGCTTCGAGGCTTGGATCGGGCGGCCCTTCGCCCACGGCGACCAGCACTTCGAGCTTCTCGCTCAGGTGCCGGTCGAGCGTGCTTGACGCGACGTCACTCGACGGTGAAGCGCCAGGTGAATCCGGTTCGAGCCCCGCTCGCGTTGACGGTGTCGACGCGCCACGAGTACGTGCCTCCGGCGACGAGGCCGTTCACTCCGAACGTCGTCGCCGACTGCGTGCCGCGGTAGTTCAGCGGGAGCTCGCTTCCGAAGTAGATGTCGTAACTCGTCGCACCGGGCGCGGGAGCGAACTCGAGCAGGACGGGCATCGTCAAAGGGATGCGGCCCAGGTGCCGCGGGCGTGCCGGAAGCGAGCGCTGCGGAAGCCCCGCGGCGTCGGTCGTGAACGACCAGACCGTACCTTCGGTCGCGCCGTTCGCATCCTGCGTGTCGATGCGCCACTCGTACGCGACGCCAGCTTCGAGCGCGCCCGGAGCGAAGGTCGTCTCCGTCGCGGTCAGGTCGAGGCTGGCGGGCTGCAGCTCGCCCCGCCGGCCGAAATGCACGCGCTGAGAAACGGTGCCGGGGTCCGGCGTCCAGACCAAGACGGGCGTGAGCTCCACGGCGGTCTCCCGATCCGTGGGACTGGGGTCGGTCGCGAGCGCAGGGCCGCCGGATCCACTGTTCTCCGTCCGGAAGTGCCAGACGGGTCCGACGCTGACTCCGTTGGCGTTGGTGCCCTCGACTCTCCAATAGTAGTCACGTCCGGGCTCGAGGGTCCCGACGTTGAAGCGATCCGACATGGCAGAGAGCTCCGCGAAGAGCTCGAGCTGATGGGGAGCGCGTCCCATGCGCACCACCATCGTGTCGGCGGCCGTGCTGGGGACGAAGGTCGGGTCGACGTCGCGTGCGACGCCGAGCGCGCCGTCGGCCGGGAACGGGGAGGCGGCTTGGGCGGGTGCGGCGTCGGCGCCACCGCTCGCGGTGTAGTAGGGCGCGTGGCCTTGCTCGCCGTTCCACCAGGCGTCGAGCGTCCCGCGCAGGGCGGCGATCGCCGCTTGGTGCTGGGGCTGTCCGATCACGTTGTCGAGCTCCCAGGGATCGGCGCTGAGTTCGTAATACTCCTCCTCGCCTCCGCCAAGCTCGTCGAACGTGTACTTCGCGGTGGCGGTCCGCGCCGACCGCAGGCGCAGGAACATCGCGTCCTGCGGATCACCCTGCTCGACGAACACGGTGTCGCGCCAAGCGGGCGGTGTGCCGGCTCCCGTGAGCATCGGCGTGAGGCTGGCGCCGCTGAGCGCCGTGCGGTCGTCGTCCGCGATCGGAATCCCCGTCAGCTCCAAGAGCGTCGGCATCAGGTCCACGTTGCTCACGAGTGCATCGCTGGCTGAGCCGGCTGTCACCGCTCCCGGAAGGCGGACGATCAAGGGCACGCGCGTCAGGGCGTCGTAGCTGCCCGCGCCCTTGGTCCAGCAGCCCATCTCCGAAGCCATCTCGCCGTGGTCCGCGGTGAACACCACGATCGTCTCGTCGGCGATGCCGAGTGCTTCGAGCCGTGCGAGGACGCGCCCGATGTTCCAGTCGATCTGGTGCACGAGGCCGTAGTAGTAGGAGAGCATCTCCTGATGCTGGTCCGTCCGGAGCTCCTCGTACACCTCCTGGAAGAACGAGAGCCGCGTCGTGGTCGAGACCTTCTGCAGGTTGGACGCGAGTGCGAGCTGATCGAAGGGATGGAACGCATGCGCCCAATCTTGAGGAGCTGCCGGACCCGTTGGGAGGATCGGCGTGTGCGGTCCGACCATCGAGTAGTAGAGGACGAAGGGTTGGTGGTCCCCACCAGGCCCGGCGCGGTCCTCGATGAAGTCGATCGCCCGGTCGGCCCAGTAGCCGGCGGGATGGAGCTCGTTGGTGTTGAACGTGAACCCGGCGAGCGGCAGGTGGTGCCCGCCCGCCCGCGCATTGAACAGGTTCGGCATGCCCCACACGCGGCCCTGGGCGTTGTACACCGCCGTACCCATGCTCGCGCAGAACGCCGTGTAGTCGCGTTCGTCGACGATCACGTCGAAGCCGTGGTCCTCGGCCAGGGGCGTCGGCTGCGAGAGCCAGTGGAAGTGGTGCTTCCCGATCGTCGCCGTGACGTATCCGGCGTCGGCAGCGAGGCGCGGAAAGGTGATGTTTCCTTGGGGCTCCCAGATCCGGTTCGAGCGCAGGCCGTGCTCGTGCGGCCAACGCCCGGTGAGGATCGTGAAGCGTGAAGGGGAGCACTGCGGCGTCACGCAGAACGCAGCTTCGAAGCGAGCTCCTTGGGACGCGAGGGTATCGAGGTTCGGTGTCATCGACATCGCAGCCCCGCCGAACCCGTTGCTCGCATGACCGAGCATCCTGGCGTTGTGCTGATCGGTGATGACCACCAGCACGTTCAGGGGGCGGTTCCATCCGCCTTGGGCGAGGCAGGGCGCGGTTGCGAGCAGAGCACCGAGCAATCGCATCGCTCGACGCCTCGAGGTGTCGTTCATGGAGAGGCGGCCAGCGGCCGAGTGCCTGAGGAATCGGGCCGGAATCGGGCCGAAATCGGGCGACACATCGTAGCCGTGCGCCCGTTTGGCGGGCCGTCGATCCGTCGGCTTCGCAGAATATTCCGAGATTCGAGTCGCAACGCCCGCCGCAATCACACCTGAAAGCAACCGAGAGGATTCCGTGCAAGTCACCCCAGTCCCGCACGTTCTCGTCACCCTGTTCGCCCTGCTCGCTCAAGCCTGCAATCCACCGCCGGCTCAGGATCCAGGGCGGCAAGTCAGCGAGGAGCCGGCCGACGGGTCGACACGGGTCGTCGTCGAATTGCATCCGCTCGACGCACCCGTCGCCACCGCGGTCTACATCGGGGCGGACGGAGCGCTCCAACACGTTCGCTTCGCGCCGGCCAGCGGTGCGATCGTCGACGTGCGCGATGCGCAGCTTACGCCCGAGCGCCTCCGTGCCCTGCGCGCGTCGCTCGCGGACGCGGAGCAGCTCGCGGCGCCGTCCGTCGGCGAGGCGGGCGTCGAGTACGAGGGGGACGTGTTCGCCTTGCACGTGCTCGGTCCGGATCGCGTTCGCAACGCAGGCGTGGTCGACGTCGCCGCGCCGAGCGTGCGAGCGTTCATCGCCCGGTGGACCGCGGAGCCGACTGCCGGCACTCCGCGAACGGGAGAACACTTCGCGCGCGCGGCTCCGATCGAAGCGGAACGCTTTCGCGCCCTGCGAACCGCCGGCCGGCTCGTCTTTCACGCGAAAGAGGACCTGGCGGACGTCCCGCGAGCGGTGGTTGGAGAGGCCCTCGCGGTGCCCTGGCGATTCGTCGCGGTCGAGACCGGGGCGCATGCCGCGCTCGCCGCTATGGCGGATGGCGGCGTCTACGTCGATGACGACGGCCGCGGATACGAGATCACCCTCTGGGTGCGGGAGGACCGCCCCAGGTGACCTTTTTTCGTCTTCTCAAAGGGAGAGTCCAATGCGATTTCGCTTCCTCCGTGCATTCGTGCTGACAGCGAGTGCGACGGCCATCGTCGCCTTTGGCGGCAACGGCACCTTCGACAACGGGGAGTTCAACTTCTGCGTTTCGGTTCGATTCAATGCCACCCAGGCGCAGCTCGATCGGATCAAGGCACGCTTCACGTCCGCGAGCCAGATCGTCGCTGACATGACCGACGGACAGCACAAGTTCGGGACCGTGACGATCGTGAACGACAGCGGTGCTTCGCAGACCGCCGAGTTCTGGATCCATGCGGGGCAAGGGGGGGCGAACGCGCCCCTCGACGGTTACGGCGTGCGAGGCAAGCACGTAAACATGTTCTACGACCGGCACTTCCTGCCCAACGGGGCCGAGGCCGCCACGGAGCGGGTTTACACGATCGCGCACGAGTTCGCGCACCTCGCCTACGGCGTGCGCGACGAGTACAAGGGCCCTGCCGGGGCTGCCGAATGCGCTCCGGCACCCGGTGTAGCGACCTTGAACTTCTGCATCATGGACAACTACAAGTCGCGTGGTGGCCAGATGGCCGGCGGGACGGTGCACACGCTCAACGAGCTTTGCGTCGCCGGTAACCACGATCCGGACACCGACACGAACCAGCACCTGACGCACGCGAAGTCGTGCTGGGAGGTGATCGACGCGCACGCGAAGCGTTCGGCAAACGCACCGGCGAACCTGCCGACGAGCGCCGCGCCCGCCGCCCACGCGGTCACGACGGTCGAAGGCTCGGCCGGCATCCGCGCCATGCTCGTTCTGGACCGCTCGGGCAGCATGACGACCGGCCAACGCCTGGACTTCGCGAAGAGTGGCGCGAAGCTCTTCGTCGACGTCTTCGAGCAAGGTGACTTTCTCGGCGTCGCGTCCTTCTCCTCGACGGCGTCCGTGGACTACTCGCTGACACAGATCAACGGCGCCGCCGAGCGCACCGCCGCCAAGGCGGCGGTCGACTCGTTGGTCGCGACGGGCACGACGAACATCGGCGGCGGTCTGCTCGCCGGCCTCGGCCAGATCACGGCGCAGACGACGCGCTCGTGCAACGAGATCATCGTCCTGCTCAGCGACGGAGACCACAACACGGGCACGGACCCCGCCTCCGTCATTCCGCAGCTGCAGGACGAGAACGTGACCGTCTTCGCCGTCGGCGTCGGCAGCGGCATCTCGGTCGGCGGACAGGCGACCCTGCAGAACCTCGCGACCTCCACGGGCGGCCGCTACTTCGCGGTTGCCTCGGCGGCCGACTTGCCCAAGCTCTTCCTGCTCCTGCAGAACGAGACCACCGGGTCCGGCCTGCTCGAGGACGAGCCCGGCCAGATGGGCCCGAACGAGGTCCTCGAGACGACCGTCCTGGTCGAGACCGGCGCCGTCAGCGGGCAGTTCGCGATGACACTGACGAATGACGCTGACGACATCGTTCTGTCGCTGCGCGACCCGGGCGGCACCATCGTCGATCAGACCTCGGCCATGACCGATCCGGACGTCGACTACCTGCAGGGGCCGAACTACCGACTGTTCGAGGTTCGCAGCCCCGTCCCGGGCGACTGGGTCGTCGTGGCGACGTCGGGCAGCGTCGTCAACAACGGCGCCCTCGGTCTGCTCGCCTTCGCCCAGAACGACGGTGTCCAACTCGTCGTTTCGGTGCGCAACGAGACTCTGAGCTATCCCGAAGCCGTCGAGGTCGAGGCGACCTTGACGTTCGGCGGCCGCAACGTCTTCGGAGCCGCGGTCTCGGGCGTCGTCGTGCGCCCCGATGGCTCGTCCTATCCGATCAGCCTGTTCGACGACGGCCTCCTCTCGAGTGCGGACGCCGTGGCGAACGATGGCGTCTACAGCGCCGTGTTCGACAACTACAGCCTGAACGGGACCTACACCTTCGATGTCCGCGCCGACGCTCCGCTCGGCATGATCTATCCCGGCGAGGAGATCGACGTCCTACCCGGTGACCCGATCCTCCCCGCCCCCCCGTTCGTGCGCTGCGGCGTGGCGAGCGCCGTGCTCATGGGCATCCCGGTGGACGTTCCTCTGGGCGAGAACTACTGCCCCAACAACCCGAACTCATCGGGCCAAGCGGGTACGGTCGAGGCGACGGGCAGCGAAGTGGTCGCCGTCAACTCGTTCTTCCTGACCGCCTCGAACCTGCCGACCGACGTCTTCGGCTACTTCCTCGTCAACGAGATCTCCGGCTTCGTCGACCTACCCGCCGCCGGCCTGAGCCGCGGCTTCCTCTGCCTGGGTGGCGGAGGGACGCTCGGTCGTTTCAACGCGCTCGTTCAGGACTCCGGCCCGACCGGAACGTTCACCATCCCCGTCGATCTGACGATGATCCCGAACGCGTCGGAGACGACTCCGACGGTCGTGCAGCCCGGGGATACGTTCTACTTCCAGGCTTGGTTCCGGGATCCGGTGGCGGGCGCACCGGAGAACAACTTCACGGATGCAGTGGGGGTGTTGTTCCTCTGAAAGCGCCAGTCAATGCGTGAGAGAGATGCGGGGGCCCGAGATTGCTCGGGCCCCCGCTGGTAGTGTGATCGGCGATGGATACGAGGCCTAGACGACGGGCGACTCGCGCTCACCGAAACGTCACCCCGCGCGACCCCGTGAAGCTGCTCGTCGCCAAGTCCCGATACCAAGCCTGAAACCACCGCGTCTCCCCAACCGCAACCGCCGGGACCGGTCCGAACGACCCATCCGTCTGCAGCACGGCCGGCCCTCCGCCGCCTACGCGCGAAACACCGCCCGCGTCGAACTGGAAGACGTGCGCGAGCGTCTGGTTGTTGTACCGGTACTGCGGTGCCGCGATGCAGACCGCACCGGCCGCTCCGGGAGGAACGACGTACAGTCCGGGGTTCGGTCCGCTCAAGCAGTAGCCGAAGTTGCCGGGCGGGCCGTCGCCGATGAACGCCGTGACGGGCTGGCCGGCGAGACCCGGGCCGCCGAGAACGAGCTCGGCGGCGCTGCCGCTCGAGTTGAGGCTCGGAGCACACAGCGCGTCGCGCACGCTGATCGACGGTGTCGCCCAGATGCGGAACGGAAGGTCGTCGAGGCCGCCGGTCGGGGAGATGCAGCCGTACAGCCGCGGGTCGGTCGTGCGCGGCAGGTTGCCGCGCACGATGTGTAGGCCGTTGCCGGCGAGGCCCGGGTTCGGCGGGGTCGCGGGGAGGTTGAGGCACGTGCCGAGCGGGTCGTCGACGACTCCGTTCGGGTCGGAGTCGTCGATACCCCACTCGAGGAAGTACGTCGCGTCTTCGGGCAGGAATAGCGCGATGCGCGCCTCCGCGTACATGATCGGGAACGCGGTCTCGTTCGGGAAGCCGGGGAACGAGACGCGGTAGATGCCCGTCCAGCCGGTGTCCGCGAGGACATTGGTCGTCGTGTCGCCGAATAGGCGCACCGAGCCGGCGGAGTACGGGACACCCTGCCACACCGCGAGGCTCAGGCGCGTCAGAGTCGACTCCGGGATGCTGCCGGGCGCGCCCTGGCCGTCACTGCAGCCGATCGCGTAGACGCGTAGACGCGTCACCTCCCAGCCGGTCGCGTCAGGCTCGGCGGGCACCGTGAAGTCGTCGATCAGGCGGTCGCTCTGGCGGAAAGCGTTCGTTTGGTAGGCGAGCACGCAGTGATGGCGCTCCGAGATGTCCGCGCCGCCCGCGCCTGCGCTCGGACCCGAGACGAGGAGCTGGCGATCGAAGATCGGGTCGGGGGAGGCGGTCACCGTCAACACCCCGGGGCCGGTCGCGCCGGCGACGCCGCCGACGCGCACGAGGTACTCCTCGCCCCCGACGACACCGGCGAGCGAGGCCGAGCTCAGCGGACCGCACGCGTCATCGCTGCAGGCGAGGCTGACGATCGAGCCGCAGCCGCCGCCGAAGACCTCGAGCGTCGTGTCGAACGCGGTTCCCGCGCAGGTCGCGAATGCGAACGTGCCGTGGTGGGGCGCGAGCCAGCGGAACCACACGTCGTTCGTTCCGGGTCCGCAAGGCCACGCGGGCGCGCTCGTTGTCGCGTTCGTCGTGTCGAATCCGAAGCTGCCAGGTCCGAAGACTGGCCTGGCGTCCGCGCACTCGTCTGCGGTTTGTGCGTGCAGCGCCGTGGCGAGGGCGAGGGTGGCCGAGATGGTTGCGATCGTAGTCTTCATGCGTTGTGCCCAGAGATACTTCGGTGCCACCCTGCGGCACCGGTGGGGTTGCTCCGCAACTTCACTAGTGGTGTGATGCAACAGTTGCGGGCTTATCCCGAGTTCGCGTGTGCGTGCCACAAGGCGCGGCGACGACCCAACTTCGCTGCCAATACGGTGATACTGGGATTGGTCGGAGGAGCCGCAACGCCGTGGCGCGTGCATGCGGGCCGGGATACGACTGCGAATGTCTGCATCACACCACTAGTGGTGTGAGTCACTCTTGTGCGGCATTTTGGTCGGCCCGTACCCGCCCGCTGCTGCGTTGTGCCTCCTCCGAGACTTGCAGCGAAGTCGCGTCGTCGCTGCGCCTTGCAGCGAACGCGTACG
>JAAELL010000146.1 GCA_024226735.1 bacterium
GCCTCCACCGTCGCCGCCGTCGCGCCCACGCTTGCGTCCACCGGTCGCTGGCCGAGCGTCGCCCGCCTGGTTCGCCATGCCGCGCCAATAGTCGGCGCCGTAGACCGCGAGCAACTCCCGCCGCCACAGGCTTGGAAGCGTGCAGTTCTCGAGACTGCTCAGCATCGAAGCGACCTCGTCGCCCGCGTCCTCCACCACGGCGCCGATCGTCTGGACGGCGCGACATCGCCCGCGCCTGTTGAAGCGCACCGAAGGCATGCGCCCCGAGCCCAACGCCGCATTGATCGCCCACGCCGGCACGTCGTCCGTGGGACCCGCATCGATGACGTCGGACATGCCCGTCCCATCAGCGCGCTCAACGAGCATGAGATTGCGACGGCCTTCGCGCACGAGCTGCGCGAGGACGCGGCGCGCCTCCGCGTCGTCCCCGACCGTGTCACGCGCCCCTCGCAAACTGGCAACGACCGTGTCACCGTATCGGTCGATGACGCACGCATTCGACTTGAACGCGCGCAGCGGGTAGAGCCCCCACTGTGCAGCAGCACCCATGCGCTGCAGGACGCTGCTCTGCGCCATGAGTAGCCACGGCACGCGCTCATCCCGGCGAACGCGATAGAACACTCGCGCCCTCGTGAAGTGCGGGTCCATCGACGCGCCCAGCGCGCCGCCGATATCGACCTCCTCCATCGCCCAAGTCCACGAACCGAGCGGCTCGATCGCCGCCCGCCGTCGTCGCACCGCCCTGCGCTCGGGACCCTCCTCCTCCTCCTCATCCTCATCCTCGGTCTGCTCCGCGTTCGAGTCGGTGTCGTACGCGCCCGCCTCGACGCCCAGCCGCAAGATGCGCTGCCCCTCGCTCTCCGCGACGTCGCCGAAGAAGAGCCAAAACCGCAAGCCGCCCGACTGCGCGAGCTCCTCGGACATGTCCAACCCGAACGCGTCACGAACATGCGCCTCCACCGCCGGCGACCTTGGCAGGATAACGCGACCGCCTTGTGCCATATCGAGAAGATGCAGCACCCGCACGAGCGGTAGCGCCGCCGCCGTATACACATGAGTGTAGCGCCGCGGTTGGAGTCCGTATACATGCGGGACGTCAGCGTCGTTCGTTTCGTCCGCGAGGTCGCCGTGGTACAACTCGACGTTGGACAACCGCAGCACGCCGAGCGCATATTGCGCCCACTGATACGCGGACTCCACGGCCTCAACGCCCACGAAGTGCACCGTAGGCCAGCACATGGCAAGCGTATACATCTCCATTGCCCGCCCCGTGCCAGCCCAGAAGACATGCGCGCCGTCGTACAACCGAAGCGCACGCGCCATGCCAGGCA
>JAAELL010000147.1 GCA_024226735.1 bacterium
AGGAGGCGCAACGCAGCAGCGGGCGGGTACGGGCCGACCAAAATGCCGCACAAGAGTGAATCACACCACTAGGTGCGCCGTGACGATTCGAAGCGCGCGGGGTCGTCCCAAGTTGAAGACACGCCTCTCCTGGAGCCCACAATGAAGACCCTCACGTTCGCCCTGTTCCTGAGTGCCCCCCTCGTGGCTCAAGGGCCGCTCCTCGAGGCTACCGGACCCGCCGGCGCAGTCGGATAGGGAATCCGCGCAGGAGGTCGCGCACCCAAGCTGCCAGCTCGGGATCATGCACAGCGAGCTGCTCGAGCTCGCTGCGGCGTTGGTCTTCTGGAAGATCCGCGAGGTCCAGGAAGAGCTCCCGGGCCTGTTCCCATCGGGGTCCTGTGCTCACGGGCCACAGGCTACAACAACAGCGCGGGTCCGCGGTCAGTGATGCACGCCGGGAGCTTCGTGCCCGGTGCGTTCGACCCACGCCGGGTAGTCGCCGTGGAACACGAGCGGCTTGCGCGTCTTGCCTTCGCCGCCGCCGCTGAGGTCGAGCACCTTGTTGGCAAGCCCGCGTAGGAACGTGCGGTCGTGGGAGACGAACAGCATCGTGCCGTCGAACTTGGAGAGCGTGCGCACCAGGATCTCCTTGGTCGCGAGATCGAGGTGGTTGGTCGGTTCGTCGAGCACGAGGAAGTTGGGCGGGTCGAACAGCATCTGCGCCAGCACGAGGCGCGAGCGCTCGCCGCCGGAGAGGACGCGAATCGGCTTGTCGATCTCGTCGCCCGGAAAGTCGAACGCGCCGAGCAGCGTCCGCTTCGACGGCGTCGTCGCGGCCGGGTAAGCCTCGTCGATCTGGCCGTAGACCGTGAGGCTCGGATCGAGCAGCTCGAGAGCGGACTGGGCGAAGTAGCCGAGCTTGAGGCCCGCCCCCAACTTGACCTCGCCCGCGTCGGGGACGAGCTCGCCGGTGATGAGCTTGAGCAGCGTCGTTTTGCCCGATCCGTTCACGCCCATGACGCACCAGCGCTCGCCGCGCCGGACCTCGAGGTCGAAACCGTCGTAGAGGACCCGCTCGCCGAAGGCCTTGCCAACCCCCTTGAGCGTCGCGACGTCGTTGCCCGAACGGGGCGGCGTGCGCAGCTCGAAGGGCACGAGGACGCGCGTCTTGGGCGGCTCGAGCTTCTCGATCTTGTCGAGCTTCTTGATGCGCGACTGCACCTGGGCGGCCTTGGCGACGTGGGTCTCGAAGCGCTCGATGAAGCGCTGCTCCTTCCTGAGCATCGCCTGCTGGCGAGTGAACGCAGCCGCTTGCTGGGCGGCGCGCACTTGGTGTTCGCGGTCGTAGAACTCGTAGTCGCCCTGGTAGTTGACGAGCTCTCCGTGGTCGATGTCGACCAGCCGCGAGACGACGCGATTCATGAAATCGCGATCGTGACACGTCATCAGGACGGCGGCATCGCTGCTCCTCAGGAACTCCTCCAGCCACAGGATCGACTCGATGTCGAGGTGGTTGGTCGGCTCGTCGAGCAGCAGCACGTCGGGCGTTCCGATCAGCACCTGTGCGATCGCGACGCGCATGCGCCAGCCGCCGGACAGCGCGCCGACGTCCCCCTCGACCTGGCTGTCGTCGAACCCCAGCCCCGCGAGCACCTCGCGCGCGCGCGCTTCCAGCTCGTAGCCGCCGAGCTGTTGGTACTCGCCCTGCACCTCGCCGAAGCGCTCGAGGATCGAGTCCATCTCGTCCGCCCGATCGGGATCGGCCATCGCGGCTTCGAGCTCGGCCAGCTCGTGGTGCAACTCACCCAACCGGCCGCTCCCGCCGATCGCCTCGTCGATCACCGAGCGCCCGCTCATCTCGCCCGCGTCCTGGCGGAAGTAGCCGATGGTCAGCTTCTTCGGAACGCTGACCTCGCCCGCGTCGGGCTGCTCTTCGCCGCACATCAGCCGGAACAGAGTCGTCTTGCCGGAGCCGTTGGGTCCGATCAGTCCGACCTTCTCGCCGGGGTTCAGCTGGAACGACGCGTCGACGAGGAGTGCCTGCCGGCCGAAGTGCTTGGCGACGCCATTGAGGGAGATCATGGGGGGGCGGAGGGTACGCGAGTGCCCCGCGCGGGGCGAGGACGGTGCGGCGCAACTCGACTGGGAGTGGAGCCGATGGACCCCGGATGAAGATGGCGCAGGTGAGCTCGCGGACGGCGCGCTCCAGGTCCCAGAAGAACTCTTCCTCGATCTCGTCCGCCAGCTCCGACTTGCCCTCGACCCGAAGCTGGTCGAGGTACCGCGCGCGGTGCTGCTGGTCCGCGAACACGAGGTCCGAGCTCGGGTGTTACACGGTCTTGCGGGATCGCCCGCTCGCCCAAGCGGCGAACGCGCCGATGCAGGCCGCGACGCCCAGGCAGGTCAGCGTCCATCGCACGTCGCGCACCTGCGCCGTGTGCAGTCCCTCGCGCAGGGCCGCCTCGAACGCGACGAGGGTATCGGGGGCGTAGCTCGCATCCGCGCGCACGATCTCCAGCGCGCCGTCCGCGATCCTGTCGGTCCGCTCGCGGGCCACGGGGTAGACCAGAGCCGGGATCAGCGCGATCCCGGCGAGTGCGCCGAGGACCGCGATCACCGCGAACCCAGCCGCGATCCGGTGCACGCGCGAGACGAGCAGAAGCAGACCCGCCACCAGGAGCGTCCCGGCTACCGCGAGAATCCAGGGGGTGCCGATGTCCTTGGAACGATGCGATGCGCGCTGCGTCGCCTCGAGCGTCTCGTCGAGGCCTTCGACCGGACCTTCCTGCAAGATGCCGAACGACCGCTCGGCGACGAGATCACCTGCTCAACGACCCGCGAGGCCGGGGAGTAGAGCGCCCCAGAAGAACAGTGCGGGAGCGCTGAGGAGGGTCAGGATCCGGGCCAGGGTCAGCATCGCTGCATCGTACGTCCAAGTCGGAGCTCCGGCCGTACCCGAAGGCTCAATCCGTCCCGCCACGCAACCATAGGACGGTCACGATCACAGCGTACGTCGGGAGGATCTGGGCGATCGACTCGAAGCGCTCGGGTTGACTCCAGGCGATCGCGACCATCCCGGCCGCCGCCAGCGAACCCACCACGAGCGACCCCGTGCGCGACAGCAGGGTCGCCGCGAGGACGGTCACCAGCACGAAGTTGACGACGTTGGTGTGCACCGGCTCCCCGTTGATCGAGGCGAGCCGCCGACGAGGATGCGCGCCGCCAACTCGCGCTGGCCCCGGCGCAAGAGCGCCAGAAGGGTGAGGCATAGTGCGACACACATACCGTTGGAGGCGAGCACGCGCCGGACGGACCGAGCGTCGAAACCCTCGGCGAACAGGAAGACCGGCGCCGTGACGATCGCCGCCGTCAGCACGAGCAGGACGAGGGCTCGAGTGAGGGCTGCGCGTGACTCCATCGCGTCAGTCCACGCGGTCGGTGACCTCGAGCAGGTGGAAGCCGAACTGGGTCTTCACGGGACCCTCGACGCTGCCGACGTCCGCGCTGAACACGACCTTGTCGAACTCCGGGACCATCTGGCCGCGGCCGAACTGGCCGAGGTCTCCGCCGGATTGGCCGGACGGGCACTTCGAGTGTTGGCGGGCCAGGTCAGCGAAGTTGGCGCCGCCTTCGATCTTCTGCTTGAGCTCGAGGCATTGAGCTTCGGTCTCGACGAGGATGTGGCGCGCGCGGGCGGATGACATTGGGGGCTCCTGGGATCGGGGTCGGACGTGTGGGACACCGTAGGGCCGAGCCACCCGCAGTCCAGCTCTTTTGGGCTACGGCGCCTCCACGCTGCCGTCCTCGTACGCGATCGACTCGGCGACGTAGCGAATCGACATGTGAGCGATCGGGGTTTCAGTGGCCCAGGCGAAGTCGACGTTCGCGCTCTTGCGCACCCCGACCTGTGTGCGGTCCGTGCGCTCGCCCGGGCGCGCGCGAACGACCTGGTGATCGAGGCGCAGCTTCACGTCGCCGCGGAAGTCGCGAAACTCGAGGTAGCCGTCGACGTTTGCGGCGGCGCGGTCGAGCCCCGGCGTGTCGTAGCTCAGCTGGAAGAAGACCGCGTCCTCGTCGGTCTCGCGCTTCTCGATCCACGGCACGAGCGCCATCGAGGCGGCGCTCGCCTGCGGCCGATAGCGCACGACGACTCCGGCGCGGTTGAGCAAGAGGACGGCGAGCGCGGCCACGCCCAGGATGGCGGCGCCGATCGCGAGCCGCACGGCGGGACGCTGCATCACCTTGGTCGCTTGCGACTCGATCGGTTTCGTGGAGCGCGGGACACCTCCCTCGAGGTACTCGCGCAGGTCCTCCGCCAGCTCCTCGCAGTCGGCGTACCGCCCGCGCTGCTTGCGGCGCATCGCTGTTTCGCACAGAAAACGCAGGTCGGCGGGGACCGTTGGGTTGAGCGCGCCGACGGGCGTCGGCGAGTTGTGCGCGATCGTATTCGAGAAGTCCGTCGATCCACGCGCGAGCTCCTCCGCGAAGGGCGGCTTGCCGGCGAGCAAGTGGTAGAGGATCGCTCCGAGCGCATAGACGTCCGAGCGCTCGTCGACCAGATCGATACGGCCCAGCGCTTGCTCCGGCGGCATGTACGCGGGGGTGCCGATCACCGTCCCGTCGCGCGTGCCCAGGGGGTCGTGGCTCTCGCTGTCGTCGATGGAGCCCGCCGCATCGGGGACGCCGCGGATCTTGGCGAGCCCCCAGTCCATCACGTACACCTCGCCGAACTGTCCGACCATGATGTTCGACGGCTTGAGGTCGCGGTGGATGACGCCGCGCGAGTGTGCGTAGGCCACGGTCTCGCACACACGCAGAACGACGCCGAGCGCGCGCGCGAGGTTCCAGTCTTCGTCGCGCGCGTGGACGAGGTCGATGATCTCCCGCAGCTCGCGCCCCTTGACGAGGCGCATCGTGAAATAGGTGCGGCCGTCGGGGTCGACTCCGAGCTCGTGAACCGGGACGATCCCAGGGTGCTCGAGCTGGCCGGTGACCTGCGCCTCCTCCAGGAACCTGCCGAGCTTGGACTGGTCGGTCGCGCGACCGATCAGGACCTTCATCGCGATCGAGCGCCGAATGTCGCCGTCCCACACCTTCAAGACCGCGCCTTGGGCTCCGCGCGCGATCTCCTCGCCACCTCGATAGCGCGTGTGCCGCGGGCGCGAAGTCGCGATCTGGTCAAGGAACTCGCGCGTCGCCTCGCGCCGCGCGCCGGACTCATCGTTGCGACTTTCGAACCCCCCGAGCGAGACCGAGCCCGTCCGCGTCGCCTCCCGGTCTTCCGAGCTCAGCTCACCGAGCGTTCGCTCGAACAGGGTTCGAATCGACTCGTCCGGTTCGATCGGCCGCGGTGTCTCGTTCTCTGCCATGGGTGGGCACTCCGTGGCCCGCCATCCTATGAGCGACAATACGGAGTCGCACACCTTGTTGTTGTCCAACGGCGGGGCTCGGTACTACCCCCGCCTAGTGGTGTGGTGCAGACATTCGCAGGTATCCGGGCCCGCATGCACGCGCCACGGCGTTGCGGCTCCTGCGACCAATCCCAGTATCACCGTATTGGCAGCGAAGTTGCGTCGTCGCCGCGCCTTGTGGCACGCACACGCGAACTCGGGATAAGACCGCAACTGCCTGCATCACACCACTAGCAGGCTGTCGACGCGGGATCGACCCGGCGTCGCGCGGCTGCGGCCGCGAGGCACCTACCGCACCGGCTCGTCGTGCACGCCGTACCACGTCCACAGCATGCACTGGTACGCCGGACGCACGTAGCGGTGGGTCGAGTCGAGGTAGACGCGCTTGAGGACCGGCGCGATCTCCGAGGCGGGGCCGATGCGGATCAGCCGGTCGGCCGCGTAGAGACGCTCGTACTCGTCCTTGGTCGGGTCGGTCAGGATCGCGAGCAGGATGTCGCGGCTCTCGTCCTCGTGGTCCTGCCAGATGTACGACAAGAGGTCGAGTCGGCGAAACGGATCGGTCTCGACGGCGAGCCGCTCGTCGAGGATCGCGCGCCCAGCGGGACCGGTGTTGTAGACCTGTCCGCAGATCCAGCGGTGCAGGTCGCGTCCCTTCACCGCGCCCTCGTGGGTCAGCGCGAAGTCCATGAGGAACTCGGCGCACTCGCGCGCGGGCACGAGTCCGATCTGCTGCAGGAGCGCGACACGCTCGCTCTCGTTGTGGTAGCGCTCCGCCAAGACGCGGCTCAGAATGCCGTAGGCCTCCGCCGGGCTCTCGGGGTTGATCTCCCACCCCTTGCGCAGCGCGCGCATCGCCGCCTCGCGGTCGGGGAGCGTGCCGGCGAGCAGCGCGTACGCCTGGCGCAGCGCGCGCTCGCTGCCGCGCGCGACGAGCTCGGCCATGCAGACTTCGCGCACGTCGGGGTCCATGTCGGAGGAGAGCCCCTCGAGCAGCCACTCGGTCGTCTCGGGGTTGTCCTTGGCCTCGGCGATCTTGTGTGCGGCCAGGCCGCGCAGGCCCGCGTCCTCGTGGTCGCGGAACAGCTCGTAGAGCTCACTCTCGAGACCGACCCGGCCGAGCGCGTCGATGCCCCAGCGCACGACGCTAGGGTTCACGTCGGCGAGCATGCCGCGCAATTCGTTGAGCGCTCCCTCCTGGCCGTCACGCGCCGCGGGGGCGATCAGGAACGGGCGGATCGTGCCGCCGCGCAGGAGCGCCACGGCGTGGAAGCGCGCGACGAGCTCGGAGTCGGTGACCTGGGTCACGCCCGGGGCCGCGTAGGGCCACATCTCGGAGTACTCGCCGTCCTCGAGCCACTGGACCAGGTCGGCGTAGAAGCGATCCTTGTCGAGCGCCTCGAGCGCCCCGCCGTAGTCGGCCAGGATCTTCGCCGAGCTCGCGAACGGCAGCATGAGCGCGACCGACTCGTAGTCCTCGGGCCCTCCGTGGAAGCGCAGGCCGTCGAGCGCGGAGAGGCGCACGCTCTCCTTCGGGTGCGCGAAGCCCTTGCGCACGATGCTGATGCCCCACGGCCCCTTCATCATCGCGCAGACGTCGAGCACGTTCTGCAGCACGCCGGCGCGGAAGCGGTGCTGGTAGGAGCGATCGTAGAGCCGGTCGAGCTCGGGGACGACCGCCTCGCCAATGTCGGCGAGCTCCTGCTTGAAGCGCCGGATCGGGTCGCGGTGCCCCGTCTCCATCTTGGAGACGAGGATCGAGTTCATCTGCGTCGTGTCGGCGTCGTACATCCGACCGAACGGGCAGTCGTAGATCAGGATCGAGACACGGCCGTCGTCGCGGTACCGCTCGTCGAGCGTCTTCGGCTCCTCGTCCTCACCGCTCCCCGCGCGCAGCGCGAAGAAGCCCGCCCCGCCCAGGAGCGCCAGGCCAACGACGAGTCCCACCTTGCTGATGCCGGTCCTGCTCGACTGTCTCATCGTCCGTCTCATTTTCTCTGGCCGTCGCGCGTCAGCAGCCCCTGCGCGTTTTGCAGCGCGACGAGGGACTTGGCGTAGTTGGTGCGGGCCGTGCGCTCGCCGATCATCGCTTCGATCAGCGTCTGCTGGCGCTCGAGCACCTCGAAGTTCGTGGCGAGCCCCTCGGTGTAGCGCGCCTCCTCGGCCTCGAGCTGGCGCCGCTCGAGGCGCAAGCTCTCCTCGGCCGCCCGGACCGCCTCGGCCTGGTAACGGACGTCGCGCACGCCGCCTCGCACCTCCGAGAGGACCTGCAGCTCGAGCCGGTCGTAGTTCAGGATCGCCGAGCGGACGTCCGCACGCGCCGCGCGCTCGGCGTAGTCGGCGGTCTTGTTGCCGATCGGCATGTTGTACGAGAGCGCCGCCGTGTAGCTCGGGAACTCCCATGACACGGTGTCGGAGAACGCGTCGCCCGAGTCCTCGTCGTTCGCACCCGTGCTCGCGGAGAGGCGCAGGTCGACGCCGGCCAACCGCTCCGAGAGGGAACGCTTGTGCTGCACGCGTGCGAGCTCGATCTCGACGCGCTGCTGACGTAGCTCGCTTCGCATGTCCAGGGCCACCATCAAAGCATCCGACCAGCCGGGCAACTCCGCGATCGAGGTGTCCTGGGGCAGTGCGGTCACGGGTACGATCTCCCGCTCCCACAGCTCCTGGTCCTTCGACGAGAACAGGAGCATCTTCAAGCCGTCGGTCGACGACTCGACGGTTGTATGCGCCAGGAGCAGTGACTCGATCCGAGTCGCCACTTCGGCCTGGGCCTGGAGCACTTCAACCTCCGTGCCAACCCCGGCCTCGAGCCGCCGCCGGTTCTGCTCGAGCTGCTCGACGCCGAGCTCGAGGGCCGAGTTGGCGACCTCGCGCTGCTGGATCGCGTCGACCATGTCCCAGTAGGCGTTGTGGACGCTGAAGCGCAAGTTCTGGCGCCCGAGCCGCTGAACCTCCTTCTGCAGCACCCAACCCAGGCGTGCCTCGTCCTGGGTCGAGCGCGCGTACTCGGCACCGAAGCCGCGGCGCAGCGGCTGCACGTAGGTCAGCGTCAAGAGGTCCGTCGTCAACTCCGGCGCGTTCGAGAAGATGTTCGACGTCTCGTCCGTGGTGGTGTTGAAGTTCGCAGTCAACGATCCGCCGGTGATCAACGCCTTCGAGAGATTGAGGTCGACCTCATCTCGCTCGCTTTCGACGACAGCGCCCCCGAACAGGGACGAACCGCCCTCGCGCTCGGAATCGGTGTACCCGTAGCTCCCGTCGAAGACCCACTCGAACGCGCCCCAGCTGCCGTCGCGGTTGTAGGCGGCGACCTCGGTCGCGATCTCGTCGATGCGGATGTCGATGTTGTTCGCCAGCGCGATCCGCAGCGCATCCTCGACGGAGAGCTCGAGGGACGGCGCGGTCGGAGCCGCATCGGCGGTGTCCGTTGGGTCGGCGGGGATCGACGGCTCCCCGACCGGATCTTGGCCCGCGTCCTGGCCGGCCCCCTGGCCGGTCTCGGCCGATCCCGGCTCGGTCGAGGGCGGCGGGTCCTGAGGGAGCGCGGGCAGGGCGAACAGAAGGGCGAGGGCGGGGAGATTCATGGAACGCAGAGGATAGGGCAATCCAGGCGTCCACGGCCACAACAGGCAGGCATCCGAGCGGCCGCGCTCCCAGGCCCGGAGCGGAATCGCACGGGCGCGCCAAGCCTGATTCTTACGCGACCCGAGCGCTACGCCCGCCGGACGGCGCCCTTGGCTACGGCCGTCAGCGGGGCTCGTCGTCGTCGTCGAGGGGGCGGAACTCGATCTCGAGCGGCGGTTCTTCGACCTCCAGCGCGTAGGGCAGCTCGCCGCGCTGCTCGTACTTGATCCACAGGTCCGGCTCGGGCTTCACGAACACGTAGTACGCGAGGACGCTCGGCGCCACGACGAAGTGAACGAGCAGGACCGCTGCCGCGACACGGAGGGCGGCCGAATCCGCAAAGCGGCTCTTCACGTAGCGGACCATCAGCCCGATGTCGCCGCGCCACGAGAGGTCCTCGCGCGTCGTCCTGGCCAGAATGCGGCCTGCGAGCCGGCGCGCTCCGATCCGGTCGACCTCCTCATCGCCGGCGAATGTCTCGCGGCAGGTCGCCAGGAATGCCTCCAGCTCGAGCCGGCGCGCCTCGACGCGGGCATCGTCCCGCATCGGCTCGCCGTTCAGGATCGACTCCAGGAGGTCGGCGTCGCGCTCGGCGCTCTCGTCCTTCCCTTCCTGGTCGTTCATCGGGTGCTCCTTCATGCGACGTCCTCCCCCAGGGCCGCCCGCAGCTTACGGACGGCGTGGAACATGCGCGACTTGACGGTCCCCACGGGAATCTCGAGCGTGTCGGCGATCGACTCGTAGGGCATTTCCTGCAGCACGCCGAGCTCGAAGACGAGCCTGTGGTGCTCCGGCAGGCGCGCGAGTGCGGCGCGCAGGCGCGCGGCCTCCTCGCGGCGGGCGAGGCCCGATCCCGGCTCTTCCGTCCCGGTCGCCGGAGCGCGCTCGATCGCGCTGGTGCGGCCCTCGTCGGCCCCCCCGGATGCGACCGGCATGCCCAGACCCTCGGCCTCCGCGCCGCGCTTGCGGACGCGGTCGATCCAGCCGTTGCGGGCGACGCGAAAGGCGTACGCCGCGAAGCGGCCGCGTTGGGTGTAGCTCGGGGCGGTGCGGAACAATTTCAGGAAGACCTCTTGGACCAGATCCTCCGCCTCCGCCCGGGACGCGCCGAGGCGCCCGAAGAAGGCGAGGAATGCAGGCGTCGCGGAGACCACGAAGGCCTCGAAGGGTTCGGGGTCCCCATCCCGCAGGGCGGCCAGGGGGTCCCGCTCCGAGTCCCAAGTCTCCTTCAACGCCCCCCCTCAACGGGCCCCGCCGCATCGGGTTCACCGGAATTCGGGTTGGTCTCCAGGCCCTGAACCCCTCTCAGAGCCTCCAGGAGGCCTTCGACGAGGCCGGTGAGGGGCTCGGCGTCGGATCCCGTGGATTCCTCCTCCACGACGGCGAGCTCGATTCCGCGCTCGGTCGGGGAAAGGTGGCTCAGGGTGATCTGGAGCCGCGGGAGGGGCATCCAGGCCTCGACGCGCTCGGCCCACTCGACCACGGCTACGCCCGCGGCGTGCAGCCAGTCGTCGCCGCCGTCGAGGAAGAGGGCCTTCTCGCGCCCCTCCATCCAGGCATCGAAGTGGTACAGCGGCAGCCTGCCCCCCTCATGGGCCTGCATCAGGACGTAGGTCGGGCTCGCGACGGTCTCCTCGATCCCGAGCCCGCGCGCCAGCCCCCGCACGAGGGTCGTCTTGCCCGCGCCGAGGTCTCCTCCAAGGGCGATGACGGTGCCGGTCGGGACGCGGCGCCCCAGCTCTTCTCCGAACGCCTCGGTCGCCTCGGCCTCGCGCGAGTGCCAGGCGTGGCGCGCGATCACCCGGTCAGGCGCCATGACGCCAGCCCCCCTCCCCCGGCGTCCACTGCCGGGACTCGCCGTCCAACTCGAGCACGAGGCCGGCGCCCGCCTGCACTCGGCCGATGACGGTCAACTCCGAACACTCGCGCGGCGCCTCGTCCAGGACCCGCGCGAGAGCCCGCTGCGGGACGCACGCGATCAGCTCGTGGTCCTCGCCGTCGTGCAGGGCGTGATCGAGCGCCGAGCGAGGGGTGCCTTCGGCCAGGCGCGCGGCGTCGGCGTGCACGGGAACGCTGTCGACCACGAACTGCACGCCCGCGGTACGAGCGAAACGAAAGAGGTCCCATGCGAGCCCGTCGGAGACGTCCATCAGCGCGACGCAGCCCGCGCCGAACAGCCAGCGGCCCGCTCGCAGGCGCGGCACGATGTCGAGGTGCCGACCGAGGGGACTGCCGCCGACCGGCCCGGTCAGGACGATCGTGTCCCCGGCGCGCGCACGGTCGCGCGCGGGCGGCGGCACATCCGCCGCGACCGTGCCGAGAGCCGTAACGGAGAGCGCTCGCGGTCCCGGCGCGCACGCGAGGTCGCCTCCGACGAGCTGGAAGGCGTCCGCCACGCCGCTCAAGGCGTCCTGGATCCAGGACTCGTCGGTCTCGGGCGGCGCGCTCAACGCACACACGAGGCCGAGCGGAGTCGCCGCCGTCGCGGCCAGGTCGGACAGCGCACGCCCGGCGGCTTTCGCGCCGACGCGTGCGGCCGCCGCGTCGCTCTCGAAGTGCACGCCCTCGATCGTCTGATCGACGCACAGCGCCAGGCGCCCCTGCGTTCGCTCGAGCACGGCGGCGTCGTGCATCATGGAGCCGCGCAGGTTGGCGGGCTTTTCGCGACGCGCGAGCCAGCGGTGCATGCGGTCCTCGCTCCACATCAGATCGGGCCCATTCAAATGGGAAGGGCCAGGAGGGCACGGCCCGCGACCCGCGCCCGCGGGATCCAATCGAAGTCGGCCGACGACGCCCCTGGGCAATCGGCGTTGTCGGTCTCGAGCCAGAACGACTCCGTGTCCTCGCGACCCGCGCCCTCGGGGCGCACGCGGGTCACGCGTCCCAGATGGAGCCGCCCATCGGGCCCGCGCACGAGCAACGCGTCGCCCTCGCCAATTCCGTGCGGACGCGTGTCGACCAGGAGGCGGCTGCCGCTCGCGAACCGAAGGAGGGGCGAGCAGTTCCCCTCGGGCAGCGACAAGAGGTCGTAGCGCCACCCGAGGTAGCCGAACCCGATGCCCGCGAGCACGAGCGTGCCGAGGCGCAGCTTGGGCGCCAGGCGCCGCGGATTCACGCCGCCCCTCCGGTCGCCGTGTCCACTGCCGCGACGTATCGCGCGGCCTGGCGCGCGGGGTCCTGGGAACCGAAGATCCCACCCAGCACCGCGACGCCGCGGGCGCCGGTGCGCAGCACCGGTTCGCAGTCCTCGACGCCGATGCCACCGAGCGCCCACACGGGGGGCGCGCCGGCAACGAAGTCCGCCAGTTCCGCGACGCCCACCGGAGCGAGCCGGCCGGCCTTCGACGGCGTGTCGTGCACCGGCCCGTGAAACACGTAGTCCGCGTCCCCCCACGCCTCGGGCGCGTCGCCCGCGTGGCTCGAGAACCCCAGCGCGACCGCGTCGCCGACCACCCGGCGCGCGTCGGGTACCGGCAGGGACCGGAAGCCGACGTGGACTCCGTGCGCGCCGCACGCGGAGGCCAGGTGGACCCGATCGTGAACGCCGAGCCAACCGCCGGACACATCGAGGAGACCGGCCAGCCGCCGCGCCAGCGCGAGCAGCTCGCCGTCGGGCAGCGCGGGCTCGCGCAGCAGGATCCCGCGCAGGCCGGCGCCGAGCGCCGAGCGCGCCGCCTCAGCGAACGCCGAGGCCGCGCCGCGCTCCCCGCCCGGGAGCAGGTTGCCCGGCGAGAGCGCGAGCAAGGGCGGCGGCCCCACCGGGGTCATCTCGCCCTCGGAGTCATTCTGGCTTCGCTGTCATTCTGGCTTCGCTGTCATTTCAGCTCGATCAGGAAGTCGAGGTCGCGTAGGAGGGAGCGCATCCGCGTGTGGCTCGTGCCGCTCTTCAGCTGAACGCTGCCGTCGTCGAGGACGCCCTTGATGTAGGGCTTGACGCCGGGGTCGTTCGCGAGACGCGCCAGCTCGTCCGGGTTCTGTCCAATCACGATCAGGGACTTCTCCAGGAACAGCAACCCGGCCTGCACCGCCCAGTCACGGATCGAGTAAAGGACATTCTGCGGTACGGGAGTCCGCGCGTTCTCCTCCAGCGTCGCGGTCATACGACTCAGTCCCATCCCTTCGACCAGCCCGCGGTGCACCGACTTGTCCGTGACGCGGAAGTGGCGCAAGTGGCCGTCGCGCTCGCGGTCGCAGAAGCGGTCGAGGTCGTGGTTCAACGCGGAGTCGTCGCCCGTCGGGAACAGAACGATTTCGAAGTCGGGCGTGACGACCAGACTGCCGATCCCGGGCGTGTGGACCTCCGGCTCGACCATGCCCAGGAGGCGCGCGCCGATCCGGGTGAGACGCATGGCGACGGGCCTGCCGGACTTGTCGTAGCCGAGGTCGACGAAGCCCAAGAGGTACAGCCGCTTGCGCACCCAGTTCACCAGGTTCCACGCCATCCGCTGCAGGTCCTCGGAGGCCGCCTGCTGGCTGTGGCTGGAGCGGGCGGCGAAGTAGTCGTCGACCGCGAGCTCGTCGAGGCTGCAGAGGTAGTTGTTCCGCGCCAGGAACGGCAGGTACATGATGTCGTACCAGACGTGTGGCTCGATGCGTTTGACCAGGCGCAGGAAGATCCGGCGCATGCTCGCCTGGTGGTAGTACTCGCCGCCGAGGTCGTGCTCGTCGAGGATGTAATCGAGCAGCGCCCGCAGCTTCTGGTCCAGTTCCTGCGGCTCCCAGTCGCGGCCCTCGCGCGTCAGCGCGAACGTGCGCTCGCCGGTCGACTCGATGAGGTTCGCGTGACGGGCGAAGCGGTAGATGAAGCCCAGGACTTCGGCCCGCTCGAGCTCGCGCCCGGGGTTGGGAATCAGGTCCTGCAGGATGCGCTTCTCGGTGGTCTTGAAGATCTCACCGCGCACAGTGAAGCGCACGTTGTGATCGATGATGAACGCGAGAAAGCGAGACAGGTTCGAGACGAGGTCGACGCCGAGCGAAGCCTCGTCGTGCGGTGCGTCGGGATCGCCGGGGACCGCGACGCGGCGCAGCCACGCGAGCGACACCTCGTTGAAGGCGATCAGCGTCTCGTCGCCGTGGTTGATGCCGTAGCGCCCCAGCTCGAGCCGCTCGACCGTGCCGAGCAGCGACTCCTCGAGGATCTTGCCCCAGCGCCTGCCGTTCCAGTGCGGCAGGTCGGTCTCCATCCGGTCGAAGAAGCTGCGCGGCAGGATCCCGCCGAACTCGAGCACGACCTTCTCGAAGAGGCGCCGCAGCCCTTCGGGCAGGCGCTCGATACGCGCGACCGCCGCGGGCTCGTTCGAGTACATCTTGTACATCTCGCGCACGCGATTGGGCGAGGTGCGCGCCGCCCGCGCCGGATCGTCGTAGAGCCGGTCGAGATGGCCGCGCAGCGTGAACGTGTCGAAGATGCCGCGGCGCGCCGCCCGGCGCTGGCGCAGGATCGTGTCCCCGAGGTCGGTCGGCACCGCGAACGAGCGCATGCCATTCGCGACAGCGCGTCGCGAGCGTCCCTCGGTCAAGAGGCCGCGCCGGCCGAGCACCGCGAGGCTCGCCTCGAGGTCGTACTGCGACAGGTAGGAGATCTCCTTCGCCGCGATGAGGTCGGTGAAGGTGCTCTCGTAGCGCGGCGCGGACAGGATGATGTCGAAGATGCTGCCCATGCGCCGGCCGAGCTCGCCGACGCGCGCGATGACGCGATCGGGCTCGGCCATCCACTCGACCACTTCCTCGCGCACCTTGCGCAGGCTCGACGGCACCGTGCTCGACGCGTCACCGGACCAGAACCGGTAGAGCTCCGAAAGATCGCCCTTCGGCAGGGCCTTGACGATGTCCGCGACCAGGGCTTCGGGTTTGGACGCGCCGAAGCCCGTGGCGCTCTTGCGCGAGCGGCCACTGGATTTGCCGCGTGTACCGTTTCCGGTGGCTCCAGTGCCCTGGGCCCCTTGGGGCTCTCGGTGGGTTTCTTTTTGAGCCCCCCGGGGCTGGGACTTTCGTCTCGAGTGACCGTCCCGCCCGTTGGCGGGACCCCGTCCGTTCGATGCAGAACTCACGTTGCAGCTCCTGGCTCGACGGAGACGCCGAGGCTGCCTGCCTCGACGATCTCGTAGGTATATCCCTGTTCCGTGAGGAACAGCTGACGCTTCTCCGCGAACTCTTGATCGCGGGATCCTAGCGTCACGACGGAGTAGAAGACGGCGACCGAGCCGTCGGACTTCGGCCGCAGGATGCGTCCGAGGCGTTGGGCTTCTTCCTGGCGCGAGCCGAAGGTACCCGACACCTGAATGGCGACGTTGGCGTCCGGAAGGTCGATCGCGAAGTTACCGACCTTGGACACGATGAGCAGGCGCAGCTCGCCCGTGCGGAACGCGTCGTAGAGCTTTTGCCGCTCGGGGTTCGGCGTCTTGCCGGTGATCAACGGCGCCCGGAAGTGGCGCGCGAGATGATTGAGTTGGTCGAGGTACTGCCCGATGATCAAGATCCGCCCCTCGGGGTGGCGCTCGACCAGCCGCTCGAGCGCCGGAATCTTGGCGGGGTTCTCCGACGCGATGCGGAACTTGGCGCGCGCGGCCGCGGACACGTACTGACCGCGCAGCTGCGCGTCGAGCGGCACGCGCACTTCCACGCAGCGGGCCGCGGCGATGAAACCCTGTGCCTCCAGCACTTTCCACGGCACGTCGTAGCGCTTCGGGCCGATCAGGCAGAAGACGTCGTCCTCCTTGCCGTCCTCGCGCACGAGCGTCGCCGTCAGGCCGAGGCGCCGGCGCGCCTGCAGGTCGGCCGTGACGCGGAAGATCGGCGCCGGCAACAGGTGCACCTCGTCGTAGATCACCAGTCCCCAGTTCTCCTTGCTGAAGATGGTGAAGTGCTCGAAGTCATCGGTCTTCGTCCGGCGCCACGTCAGCATCTGGTAGGTCGTGATCGTGACCGGGCAGACGACCTTCTGGTCTCCGGTGTACTCGCCGACCTCGTCCTCGGTGAGGCAGGTCTTGTCGAGGAGCTCCTCGCGCCACTGCCGCACGGCGACGGTGTTGGTCGTGAGGATCAGCGTCTTCGTGCCGATCAGCTCCATCACCCCCATGCCGACGACCGTCTTGCCGGCGCCGCAGGGCAGCACGACGACGCCGCTTCCGCCGAGAACGCTGCCCCCTGCGTGGAACGCGGCGGCCGCCCCCGATTGATACGGGCGCAGGCCGAAGGGCTCTCCACCCCGTGTCGTCTCGCGCAGCTCGATGGAGAGCGGGTCGCCGTCGACGTAGCCGCCGCGGTCATCGACGGGAAAGCCGATCTTGATCAGCGCTTGCTTGATCGAGCCGCGCTGCAGGCCATCGACCCAGACGCGGCCCGTGTCGTCGACGCTGCAGAGCTTGCGGATCGATTCGTGCCCGAGGATGTCCTCGAGCGCCGTCCGCTCGTCGGACACGAGCTCGAAATGCTCCCCCGAGCGCTCGATGCGCAGGAGCCCATAGCGCTCCACCCAGTCACGGATCTCGGCCACGACGTTGGGCGGAACCGGCACGCAGGACAACTCGTGCAACGTCTCCTCGATCGCCTCGGGCGTGATCCGCAGCGCCGCCGCGTTCCACACCGAAACGGCCGTGATCCGATACGTGTGCAGGTAGTCGGGGCTCTTCTCGAGCTCGGCGAACACCGCGAGCGCGTCGCGCGCCTCGGCGAAGCGCGGGTGTTCCTCCGTCATCGGGCGACCGTCGTCGTCCTTCTGCGGCACGCCCTTTCCATCGATCAGCGTGCGCACCGTGTGCAACATCAGCGTGCGGTCGCTCTGGACGATGAGGGGGTTGTCGGGCAACGGCATCTTCATCCGACCCCTCCGGTGACACGCTTCGTTTTCTTGCCCTTGCTCGCCTTGGAGCGCGCGCCGCGTGCCCCCTTGCCACCAGGGCTGCCGGCTCCGCCCTCCAGCTGCAGCCACGGCCCCGTGATCGAGCCCTTGTCCGCCGCGAGCTCAGCGGGCGTTCCGGTCGCGATGATCTTGCCACCGGCCGCGCCGCCCGCGGGACCGAGCTCGATGAGGCGCTGGCAGACACCCAGCAGCTCGGTGTGGTGCTCGATCAGGACGACTGCGTTGCCGCGCCGCGCGAGGCGGCCCAGCGAACGCGCGAGGTGTACGACGTCCGTCGCCGCGAGGCCTGTGCTGGGCTCGTCGAGGACGATGATGCTGCGGCTGCGCTCGTTCGCGCGCTGCAGCTCAGCGGCGAGCTTGACGCGCTGGGCCTCGCCGCCCGACAGCGTCGTCGAGCTCTGGCCGAGCTTCATGTACCCGAGGCCGACGTCGTTCAGGGTTGCGAGGACTTCCTTGGCCTTGGGCACGTGCGCGAGGAACTCGAGCGCCTCCACGACCGACATGTCGAGCACGTCCGCGATCGACTTGCCCCGGAAACGAACCTCCAGCACCTCGGGCTGGAAGCGTCTGCCGTCGCACTCCTCGCAGGTCAGCCACAGGTCGGCCAGGAACTGCATTTCGACCAGCACGGCGCCCCGGCCGTCGCATGCGGGGCAACGCCCCTTGGTCCCGTTGAACGAGAACTGCGAGATGCCGTACCCGCGCATGCGCGCGTCCGGCGTTCGGGCGAACAGCTCGCGCAGCGGAGCCATCAACCCCGTGTACGTCGCGGGCACGCTGTGCGGCGTGCGACCGATCGGGCTCGCATCCACGACGACCGTGCGCAGTATCCCGCCGAGTGGATTCTGGAAGGTGCGCCAGCGGCCCTCCGGGCGATCGCCGTGCAGCGCTGGCACCAGCGTGTCGAGCAAGAGCGTCGACTTGCCCGACCCCGACGGCCCGCAAATCCCCAGGAGCTCACCGAAGTGCACGGTGAGATCGACGCCCTTCAAGTTGTGCGTCGTCGCGCCGCGCAAGCGCACGTCCGCGGTGGTCTCGGGCAAGACGTGCTCGCGCGCGCTCTCCGCGTCCTCGCGTAGAGTGCGGCCGAGGTCGATCTCACCGCGCAGGTACGCCGCCGTCCCCGATGTTCCGTCGCGCTGCACGTCCGCGGGCGTCGCGCTCGCGACGATCGTCCCGCCGTGGATCCCGGCCCCGGGCCCGACATCGACGAGCCAATCGGCGCGCCGCATCAGGGTCGCGTCGTGCTCGACGACCAGCACCGTGTTGCCCCGGTCGCGCAGGTCGCACAGAGCATCGGTCAGGCGCTCGATGTCCGCCGGGTGCAGCCCCACGGTCGGCTCGTCGAGCACGTAACAGACACCGACGAGCTCCGAGCCGAGGCTAGCCGACAGCCGCACCCGCCGCGCTTCGCCGCCCGAGAGCGTCGCCGTCGAGCGATCGAGCGTCAGGTAGCCGAGACCGACCCGGTCGAGCAGGGAGATGCGCGAGCGCAGCTCTTGGACGACCGGCTCGACCGCATCGCGGACCGCGGCGCGCAGGCGCAGGCCCGTCAGCCACTCGAGGCTGTCCCCCACCGTCATGCGCAAGATCTCCGGCAGCCGCTTGCGACCGAGCATCACTGCGCGGAAGCCCGGCGCGAGGCGCTCGCCCTCGCACGCGGGGCAGACCGAACGCGTCATGACCGCCTCGAGCATTCCCGCCCACTCCGGATCCTCGGCCTTGCGGTGCCAGGCATCGACGTGCCCGCACAGGCCCGTCCAGTCGGTCGTGAACGACTCGTGCACCTCGGTATTGCGCGTCTCCTTGTCGAGCGCCACCTGATAGCTCGCGCGCGCGCCCGAGCCGTGCATGATCAGGTCGCGATGGCGCTTGGAGAGCTTCTCGAACGGCTTGTCGATCGGCACCTTGTGGGCCGCCGCGACGTGGCGCAGAAGCGTCTCGTAGTAGCCCTTGCCGCGCGTCAAGTAGCGCCCCAGCTTGCCCCCCACCGCACCATCGGTCAGCGCCTTGTCGGGATGCGTCACCAGGAGCTCGGCGTCGGCGATGACGTGGGTGCCGAGCCCGTCACAGGTCGGGCATGCACCGACGTGGGTGTTGAACGAGAAGTGCCGCGGCTCGAGGGGCGCGGCGAGCTGGAACCCGCACTGCGTGCACGCGCCGTGCGTGCTGTACTCGCGCCGTTCGCCGTCCTTGATCAACACGCTGATCCGACCACCGGCGGCGGCCTGGGCCTGCTCGACGGCCTCGGCGATGCGCGCCCGCGCATCGGGCTTGAACGACACGCGGTCAATGACGAGGTCGACGTCCTCGACGTCGACGAGCTCGTACTGATCGAGCTCGTCGATGCGCACCTCGGCACCGTCGAGGAGCACGCGCACGAAGCCCGCGGACGTCCACGTCCCGGCGCGCCGCTCGAGCTCGGCGGCGACGTCGCCGCCGGCGGGCATGCCGTGGCCAAAGACGGGCGCCAGGATCCAGCCCTTCGCGCGCGTAGGAACCTTGCTTGTGGATGCCGGGGAGCTGGCCTCGGCGACGTCCTTGAGGATGCGCCGCGTCACGCCGCCCACGTCGGTCGGCACGAGCGTTTCGCCGTGGTCCGGGCAGCGCGCCGTCCCCGCGCGCGCCCACAGGACACGCAGGTGATCGTGGATCTCGGTCGTCGTCGCGACCGTCGAACGCGGGTGTCCGCTGACGGTCTGCGCCTCGACCGCGACCGCCGGGCCCAGGCCCTCGATGCGCTCGTAGGGCGGCTTGTCCTTGGTGCCGAGGAACTGGCGCGCGTAGGTCGAGAGACTCTCGACGAAACGCCTGCGTCCCTCGGTGTAGATCGTGTCGAGCGCGAGCGAGCTCTTGCCGGAACCCGACGGCCCCGTGATGACGGTCAGCGCATCGCGCGGGATCGAGACGTCGACGCTCTTGAGGTTGTGAACCGTCGCCCCTTCGACGACGAGCTCCTGGGGCGCGCCGTCCGCCGCCGCGCTCTTGGTCGGCCGCTTGTTCTTGCCCTTGGCGGCTTGCTTGCCGCCCGCGAGTGCGACGCCGGTGACCGAGCCAGCGTTCGCGACGATCTGCTCGGGCGTCCCGGCCGCCACGAGGGTGCCCCCGGCCTCGCCCCCCCCCGGACCGAGGTCGAAGACGTGGTCGGCGGCCCGAATCAGGTCGAGGTTGTGCTCGATCACGAGCACGGTGTGTCCGAGGTCGACGAGCTTCTGCAGGGCGGCGAGCAGGCGCCCGACGTCCTCCATGTGCAGTCCGGTCGTCGGCTCGTCGAGCAGGTACAGGGTGTGCCCCTTCGGCCGCTTCGAGAGGTGCGTCACGAGCTTCAGGCGCTGCGCCTCGCCGCCGGAGATCGTCGTCGAGGGCTGCCCGAGCGTCAGGTACCCGAGCCCGATCTCGACCATCAGCCCCAGCGGTCGGGCGATCTTGGGGTGGTCGCGGAAGAGCTCGTGCGCCTCGCTCGCCGTCATCGCCAAGACGTCGGCGATCGAGTGGCCACGGTAGGTCACGTCGAGCGTCTCGGCCTGGTAGCGGTGCCCGCCGCACTCGGCGCAGGGCACGGTGACGGGGGCGAGGAACTGCAGCTCGACGAGGATCGCCCCCGCGCCGCCGCAGGCCTCGCACCGACCGCCGCCGGCGACGTTGAAGGAGAAGCGCGACTTGGTGTAGCCGCGCACCAGACTCTCGGGCAGCTGCGCGAAGAGATCGCGGATCGGGCTGAACACCTTCGTGTACGTCGCCGGGTTCGAGCGCGGCGTGCGCCCGATCGGCGTCGCGTCGATCGAGATCAGCTCGTCGACGTGCTCGAGCCCTTCGATCGAGTCGTGCGCTCCGGGCTCCGGCGCCTCGCGCCCGAGATGGCGCGTGACCGCGCGCTTGAGGGTGCGTTCGATCAGGGTCGATTTACCCGAGCCGCTGACGCCGCTGACGGCGACGAAGGTCCCGAGCGGGATCTCGACGTCGACGCCCTTCAGGTTGAACGCGGTCGCACCGCGCACGCAGAGCCGGTCGCCGTTGCCGGCGCGGCGTGATTCGGGCGCCGGCAGCACGATCTCGCCGCGCAACAGGCGCGCGGTCGGACCTTCGCTCTTGGCGATGTCGGCAGGCGTACCGACCGCGACGATCTCGCCGCCGTGTCGGCCCGCGCCGGGCCCGACGTCGATCACGTAGTCGGCGCTGCGCAAGGTCGCCTCGTCGTGCTCGACGACGACGACGGTGTTCCCCGCGTCGCGCAGCTCGCCCAGGGCACCGAGCAAGCGTTCGTGGTCGCACGCGTGCAGTCCGATCGACGGTTCGTCGAGGACGTACAGGACCCCCTGCAGGCCCGCGCCGAGCTGGGCCGCGAGTCGGATGCGCTGGGCCTCGCCGCCCGAGAGGCTGTCCGCGGAGCGATCGAGGGTCAGGTAGCCCAGACCGACGCGCACGAGGAACTCGGTCCGGCGCCGGATCTCGAGCAGCAGGTCGCGCGCGATGCGCCCCTGACGCGCGGTCAACTTCAGGCCGTCGAGCCGCGTCCACAGCTCCTCGACCGGAAGGCTGGTCAGCTCCGGCAGACGCACGTCCCCGAGACGCACGGCGCGCGCGACGGGGTTGAGTCGGCTCCCGGAGCAATCGGGACAGCTCTGCACGGACAGGAACCGCTCGACCATCTTGCGCCGGCTGCCGCGCTCCCAGGCGCGCTCGAGCTCGGTCAAGACCCCGCGGAAGCGCCGGCGCCAACGCGCGGAGCCCTGGTTGCGGGTCCCGTTCCAGCTGAACGTATCCGTGTAGCGATCATCGCCGGTGCCGCGCAGGATCTTGCGCCGCGCCGTGGGCGTCAGCGAGCTCCACGGCGTGTCGATGTCGAAGCCGTGCTGCTTGCCGACCCGCTCGAGGAACGAGAAGTCGACGCGCGGGAAGAGCAGCGCCCCGCCCGACGCCCGCGTCACCGCCAGCGCGCCGTCGCGGATCGAGAGGCTCGCGTCGCGCACGACGGCGGACTCCGACGGCGCCCGCAGCTGCCCCAGGCCCCCGCACGTATCGCACGCGCCGTGCGGAGAGTTGAACGAGAACAGGCGCGGCTCTAGCGGCGGGATCTCGCGCCCCGTTTCGGGGCAGACGCCGCGGGTCGAGAAGGAGTGCGCGCCGTCGGCGGTGATCGCCATCAGGTCGCCGTCACCGACCTCGAGCGCCTGCTCGACCGCTTCGCGCAGCCGGCTGGGCTGGGCCGGGTCGGGCTTGAGGCGGTCCACGACGACCTCGATCGAGTGTCGCTTGTAGCGCTCGAGCTCCGGCGCGTCCTCGATGCGCACGACCTCGCCGTCGATGCGCGCCCGCACGAAGCCCTTCTTGCGCAGCTGCTCGAGCAGAGCCCGGTGCTGCCCCTTGCGGTCGCGCACGAGCGGCGCGGCGATCTGTACCTTCGTCCCGCCGTACTCGCGCAGGAGCTCCTGCACGACCGATTCGGGCGTGCGCGACTCGACCGGACGGTCGCACCACGGGCTGTAGGCGATCCCCGCCCGGGCGTACAGCACGCGCAGGTGATCGACGACCTCCGTCAGAGTCCCGACCGTCGATCGGCTCCCGCGCGAGATCGACTTCTGGTCGACCGCGATCGCCGGGGAGAGTCCCTCGATCGACTCGACGTCGGGCTTGGAGAGATTGCCGAGGAACTGGCGGGCGTAGGCGGAAAGGGTCTCCAGGAAGCGCCGCTGGCCCTCGCGGAACAGGGTGTCGAACGCCAGCGACGACTTGCCCGAGCCCGAGACTCCGGTGATCGCAACCAGCTTCCTACGCGGAAGATCGACGTCGACCCCGGCGAGGTTGTT
Organism: bacterium; assembly: GCA_024226735.1. Taxonomy (GTDB): domain Bacteria; phylum Planctomycetota; class UBA1135; order UBA1135; genus JAAELL01. Next base: position 22,689 of record JAAELL010000147.1, read on the forward strand.
CTGGCGTGCGCCACGAATGCGGATCGTGTCCAGCTGTCGGCGAGTCATCGGAGGATTGCGCGCCACCCGGGCCCGACGCCGACCGAGTCCGAAGGAGGCCACGCGAGGCGCCCGTAGGCCCCCTCGCCAGCCGCCCACACGGGCCCCTCGACGACACTTTGGAGTTCCGGAATGGAGTGTTCCAAGCTACCCATAGTAGCAGTCGCGCCGACCCGACGGAACCCGGTCTGCACATGCGGCGAGGGGATGCTTTCGTAGTCTTCTGGACGAGATTCGGGACGTGTTCGCGCGGACTTACGCCGCGTTGCGAGTAGGCGGACAGTTTTGGATTGACGCTCGGAGGGGGTTGCGGTACCCGCCGGCTGCCGTTCATTCCTGCCCCGTGGCGCTCAGGCGAGGTGCGGAGCAACAGGGCCCCGTCAGTGCACCAGCCGGCCCCGAATCGCCGCATGCAACCCCGCCCCCGCAGCGACGATGTGCCCCCCGCGCAACCAATCCCCTCCACCATCCGCGTCCGTCACCAGCCCCCCCGCCTCGAGCACGAGCAGTCCACCCGCGGCGACGTCGTGGGGCGAAAGGTGCAGCTCCCAGTAACCGTCGAGACGCCCGGCCGCGACGTAGGCGAGGTCGATCGCCGCCGACCCCATCCGGCGCAGACCGCGCACGTCGTAGAAGAATCGGCCGAAGTTCTCGAGGTTGGAGTGTTCGAGCTCGCCGCGCCGGTACGGGAAGCCCGTAGCGAGGATCGCTTCGGACAGCTCGGCAGTCGACGAGACGCCGAGCCGCACGTCGTTCAGGAATGCGCCGCTGCCGCGCACGGCGGTGAAGGTCTCGCGTAGGAAGGGCGCGTGCACGACGGCGGCGAGTGGCGTGCCTCCCTGCCACAAGCCCATCGACACCGCGAAACACGGGAGGCGGTGCACGAAGTTGACGGTCCCGTCGAGCGGATCGAGGAACCAGCGCGGCCGGTCGTCGATGGCCGCGTCGTGCACCTCTTCCTCGGCCTCGATCGCGTGCCCGGGAAACTCCGCGCGCAGGCGATCGACGAGGAGGCGCTCGCTCGCGACGTCCGCTTCGGTGACGAGGTCGCGCGCGGCGCTCTTGCGCGCGATGCGCGCGGGATCGAGGCGACCGAGGTGTGCCATGAGGACCTCGCCCGCTTCCCTGGCGGCGTCCGTCGCGACGGCGAGGACCCGGTCCGTATCGATGCTCTCCGTGCTCATGTTCCGCTCTTGCGACTCTCGACCAGGATCGTGCAGATCTCGTCCTGCAGGGGCTTCCAAACGCTCGTGTTCAGGCCGCCGTAGCGCGGGTACTCGACGAGGATCGAGAAGACCAGCGTGCGACCATCGAGGGTCTGGACGATCCCCGAGAGGCCGCTCGTGCCGCCGATGAAGCCCGTCTTCGCGCGCACGCGTCCGCGCGCAGGCCCCTTGCGCATTCGGGCCGAGAGGGTCCCGGTCGATCCCGATTCGGGCAGCGCGTCGCGGAACACACGCGCCCGCTCGCCGCCACGCGCGAGCACGGCGTCGAGCAGCGCAGTCATCTGCCGCGCGGTCACGCGGTTGGCCCGCGACAGGCCCGAGCCGTCGACCTGGACGAGCCCCCGGCTCGGGACCCCCAGCTCTTCGAGTGCACGCGCGGTCGCCGCTCGTCCCCCGTCCCGGTCGCCCTTGGCGGCGACGGCGTGGCCGACGGCCAGGAAGAGCTGGTCGGCGACCGAGTTGTTGGAGTCGCGCAGAATCGGCACGACGGCCCGTTCGAGAGGAGCCGTGACGCGACCGATCGATTCGCCCGAAGGCGCGCCGCGCTCGCGCCGGAAACCGCCGCTCACCGGGACGCCCTGGCGCACGAGCTCGGCGACGACGGCGTGGCCGAACAGCTCGACCGGGTCGGGGTGGGCGAAGCGCGTCGCGTACCCGCGCGTTCCGGCTGGCACGCGGCCTCGCACCGTCAGCCCGTGGCGTCGGGCCTCGACCGCGAGCTTCAGCTGGCTGCCCTTCTTGCCGGTCTCGACCTCCCCGCGGCGCTTGAGCCCGTGCGCGCGGGGTCGCACGCGCACGCGGGCGGGCCCGCCGACGTCGCCGGCGTCGACGTTGGCCGTGATGCAGCCCGCGTTCGCGCTGAACCCTCCGCTCAGCGCGGCGTACTCCTTCCAGTACTCCTTCTCCGAAGGCCACTCGGGCCCGGGCGCCGGAGCGGGGAAGCTGCCCTCGTCGAGGACGAGAGCGCCCTGGATCCGCTCGATGCCCGCGCGGGTCAGCTCGCGCCGCAGGGCAGCGACCCATTCCGAGACGCCCCCGTCGCCGTCGGCGTCGTACAGGGGGTCGCCGCCCGCACGGGCGATCAGCTCGCCGCGCAGTGTCCCGTCCACGACCTCGCCGCGCGCCTCGAATGCCGTCGCGAACGTCCAGTCGGGTCCGAGGAGCACGAGCGCGGTCGCCGTCGTGATCAGCTTGAGGTTCGAAGCCGGACGCATCGCTCGGCTCGAATGAATCGCGACGAGGTCCTCGGGCGCACCCGGCTCGCGGACGTGCACGGCGACCGTCGTGTTCCCCGCGTGCACCTTGCCCTTCGACAGCTTGCGGGCGCGTGCCGCGGCATTGGCGGCGGCCGTCGCGACGCGGCGCTCGACCGTGCGGTCCCGCGTTCGGGTCGCCGGCGACGCCGGAGCGGGGGTGGGCTCGGTCGTCGGAGCGGAATCTGTGTCCTCGGCCGGGGCCGTCGCCGCCCCGCGACCCCGCTCGCCGAAGGGTGAGAGCTGCACCCGCTCGGGCGTCGCTGCGCTCTCCTGGCCACCCGCCCGAGTCTCGCCCCCGCGCGCGAGCAGCCAGGCGAGGAGGCCGAAGGCGACGAGATTCGCCCCTATGACCAGGGCGGCGCGCGCCCGGATCCGCCCTCGCCAGCAGCTGTGCATGACCGGAGTTTCGCGGCTCGAGGCATCGGAAGCAACGACCTGGATTCGGGACTGCTCGCGGGACGGGCGGCGCCGCGGGAGTTCCGCTGCCGGGAATCCTCCGGCGTCCGAAGGCGAGACCGTCGATTCGATTCGAGCCGACACGACGGGGCGCCGAAAGGGCGAGGAGCGTCGCGGCGGAGCCCCCCCACCGCGCATCAAGACCTTCTCCGACCCCCAACCGAGGCAGAAATGGGAATCAAGATCCTGCTCGTCGACGACTCCGCAGTCATGCGCAAGATGATCACGCGCTCGCTGCGCCAGGCGAATCTCGACACCGACGAGATACTGGAAGCGAACAATGGACAGGAGGCCCTGGAGGTGCTGGCCGCCAAGAGCGTCGACATCATCCTCTGCGATTGGAACATGCCCGTAATGGACGGCCTGGAGTTCGTCACCAAGGCCCGCGAGTCCGACACGACGCCGATCGTGATGCTGACGACCGAGGGGACCCAGGACAAGGTCACCATGGCCATGGGCGCCGGGGCGAATGGCTACCTCACCAAGCCGTTCACGCCCGAGAACCTCGAGGCGGCGATCCGACAGGTCCTGTTCGCCGACGAGAACGCCGCCTGAGCGATGGACGGTCGCAGCCTGGGCGAGTTCACGGGCGCGCTCGCAGCCCGGGTCTTCGAGCGCGCACTGCGCGACTGGGAGACGATGATTGGGCTGGAGTCCCACGTCGAGCTCGACACGACTCGCCGCCTCGTGGATGCCCGAGCCGTCGCTGACATCGGCGGCCCGACCCCCGTGGCAATCGAGACCCGCACGATCGGCGAGATCGACTGCCCTCTGGCGTTCGTCCTCCCCGTCGGACTCGCGGCCGGCGTCGTCGCCAAGGCCCTCATGCTCCCGGACGACGCCGTCGAGGCAATCCTCGCGAAGGGGCTCGACGAACAGGACGTCGAGGCCTTCTTCGAGATGGCCAACCTGTTCTGCGGATCGGCGAGCAATGCGCTCGAGGAGGCACTCGGTAGCCTGACGGTGTCCCAGAGCGTCGACCACCTGCGCGTGCACCAGGGCGATGGCGTGAGCGAAATGCTGTCCACATCGCTCGGCACGGGTGCATTCGTGGCGTCGGAGCTCGAGGTCCACGCGGAAGGAGCGGTGCACCGCGTCGCCTGGGTCACCTCGTCCAGGGCCGCGCTCGGGGTGTTCAAGCTGACCCACGGTCAGCTGCGCACGAGTACCTGAGCCCGACGGCTCGTCCCGCGGCCGTGAGTTCGTAAGATCTTCGCAATCCCCCGAAGGCACGCGGGCCGCCGCAGCACTGCTTTTCGTCGGCACGGATTGTTTTGGGGTTCCACGGTCGATCCCCGCATCCTTCGATCGTCGACGTGGTCCCATGAGGAAGAACGCCATGCTTCGGATCCTGTCCCGGTGTCTCACGCTCGCCGCGGCTGCTCCCCTCGCTCTCGCGGGGGCGCAGGACGACGCACCGCCCCAAGCCCCGACGGAAGGGGCGCCCGCGCGACCGGCGGCCCGCATCGGCGACGTGGCGTGGATCGCGGGGTCCTGGACCGGAGAGGCCTTTGGCGGCACGTTCGAGGAGGTCTGGACGCCCCCCACGGGCGGCTCGATGCTCGGCCTGTTCAAGCTGAAGCGCGACGGCCGTCCTTGGATGTACGAGATCCAGGTGATCGTCGAGGAGGAAGGAAGCCTCGTCCTGAAGCTCAAGCACTTCTCCGCCGAGCTGCACGGTTGGGAGGAGAAGGACGCGTTCGTGTCGTTCCCGCTGGTGAAGATCGAGGACGGCGTTGCGCAGTTCGACGGACTGACGTTCCGACGCGACGGGCCCGACCGCATGCAGGTGCACCTCGCGGTCGAGCGCAACGGTGAGCGCGACACCGAGGAGATGATGTACGTCCGCGGAGTGCCCGGCGGCGACGCCCCCGCCGCGGAACCGGTGCGTGAACGGCGCCTCGTCAGCGACTTCGACGGCGGCGAGCTCGAGGCGAGCTTCGGCGCGGGCTGGGCCGTCTCGACCGACACGCTGATGGGCGGGACGTCGTCGGCGCAGCTGACGGTCGTCGAGGCCGGAGCGCGGGAGAGCAGCGGCGCGCTCTCGATCACGGGCACGATCGAGGCCGGCGCGGCGCAGACCTGGGCTGGCGCGATGTTCTGGCCGGGCCCCGCGCCGATGGCGGCCGCGGACCTCTCCGCGAGCGACACGCTCTCGTTCTCGGCGCGCGGCAGCGACGGGACTTACGCCGTGATGGTCTTCACCGAGAGCGGCGGATTCATGCCCGCGATGCAGCCCCTGTCGATCGGGAAGGAGTGGAAGGACTACTCGCTCGCGATCGACAGCTTCGGCGGCACCGACGGGAGTGATTTGACCGGGATCTACTTCGGCGCGGTCGGCGATCCCGGCGGCTTCGAGCTCTCGATCGACGACGTGCTCTTCGAGGGACCGTCGAGCGCGAGGGCCGAGGCCCCCGCGGAGCCCCGGGTCCCTTCGGCGCCGGATCCGGCCGCGCCGATCGACAACCTCGTCCACCCGCCGGGCTACGTCCCGACGACCCTCGGCCCCCTCGGCCGCGTCGAGATCGTGGGCTCGGGGTCCGTAACGCTCATCCTCCTGCCCGGCTTTGGCTTCGATGCCGAGATCTTCCGTGCCTTCGCCGCGGCCAACCACGAGCGCTACTCGATGGTGCTGGTCACGCCCGCCGGCTTCGGCTCGACCGCCGCTCCGCCCATGCCAGCGGTCGGGACCAGCTACGCCGATCAGAGCTGGGGCCGCGCCCTCGAGGCGGAGGTGCTCGCCCTCGCGAGCCGCCTGCGCCTCGGCCGCCCGGTGCTCGTCGGGTTCGCCGGTGGAGCCCAGCATGCGCTGCGGATCGCGATCGAGCATCCCGATCGGATCGCGGGCGTCGTCTCGATCTGCGGAGAGCCTTACCGTGATTTCGGACAACCCGTCACGGCCGAAGGGCGCGCGCGGATGATCGACACGCGCATGGCGCAGCAGTGGTTCAAGAGCGTGTCCGCCGAGACCTGGGCGCAGGGCATGGGCCAGCCGGCGTGGTACTCCGCCGACGAGGCGGCCGGCAGCGCCCTGTACGAGGCGAGCCTCGTGGCGTCGATCCCCACGATGGTGCGCTACTTCTGCGAGCAGTGGAGCTACGACCCGCGGCACGCGCTCGAGGGCTATTCGATCCCGACCCTGGCCCTCCTGCCCGACGCGGGGACCTTGACCGAGGACGCGACCTATCAGCAGTTCGTCGCCTCGGCCCTGGTCGGTCCGTGGGAGGAGCTCGCCAAGGACCGCGATCCGATCGAGACGCAGGCGATCGCGGGCTCGCGCATGGGCATGCTCGTGGACCAGACCGGCGCCGTCAGCGCCGAGGTCGCCCGCTTCGTCGACGCGCTGCACTTCTGATCGGTCGGCCGCTCAGCCCGCAATCGACCCTCAGAGCTCGACCTCGTTCTCGGCGCGGGCTCGCAGCTCGATCGCGCGCACGAGCTCCCACTCCCACGGATCGCCGTGGCGCCCCTTGGGCATCCGCACGATGCGACCGTGTCCGGCGGGCACGGCGCCGAGTCGGAAGCTGCCGTCGGCCTCCGGCTCGATCAGCACCTTCGCACGGCGTGTCCCGTCGCGCCAGACGTAGACGAGGGAGCCTTCGTCGGCCGCGACCCGGCCCGCGAGAGCCCCGGTGGCGAGGTCCGCGCGCCAGTCGAAGCCGCCGGCGCCGACCTCGATGCGGTCGGTCAGGGTGAACAGCCGCGCGCCCTTTGCCGCGGGCGCCACCCGCAGCTCGTAGTGGCCGGGACGGGCGACCTCGAGCGCGAACCCGCCGTCGCCGTCGAGCTTCGCCCGCGGGCGGTCCGGTTCATGGAACGGATCCTCGGCTCGGCCGCGCACGAGGCGCACCTTCCAGCCCGACTCGGGCGCGCCGTTCAACGTCCAGGAGCCCGTGACCGTCACGCGCACATCGCCCTCGTGGACGAGGTCGTGCACGGTCGTCTCGCCGGCCGAGACCGAGCAGTTGAAGGGGTGCTTCCACGGCTTGTCGACCGGCGACTTCGACCACGACTTGCGGGAGCTGCTGGGCTCGTGTTCCCCCAGGTAGACGTACCAGTCGCCGGCGCGCACGTCCTCGAAGCGGAACGAGCCGTCGGCCGCGGTGCGCCGCGAGCGCGGCTCGCCGTCCCCCGCGGTCGCGACGACGATCAGGCCAGCGGGCGACAGGCCATCCGTACGCCGGACCCGCCCTTCGATCGCACCGGGCGGCGCGATCTCGAGCGCGAGCCCCGCGTGTCCAACGGCCCCGTCGATCGTCAACGGACCGGAGCTCGCCGTCCCCACGCCGGGTGCGGTCGCGAACAGCGTGTACGTTCCCGACCGCCTCACGTCGATGCGAAAGCTGCCATCCGCCGCGCTCTCGGCGCGCAGCTCCCCCGACGGCTCGTACAGGCTCGGGACCTGGTTCACGATCGCGAGCGCGTCGGAGGCGAGTCGCTCCTTCAGGACCAACTTGGCACCGGCGACGGGCTCGCCGCCGGCGGTGACCCGACCGCGCAGTCCAGGCAGGCTCGCGAGCGTGACGCGCAACTCGCGCGGAAAGTCGGCGCGCGTGAACGGGCCGAGCTCCTGCGCGACGTGGTGCCGAGCGACGACCCGCAGGCGCAACGGGCGGGCGGACAGCCGGGCGACGAGCGTGCCTGGCTCCCCCTCGCGCATGTTCGAGGCCCACGAATCGTCAGCGGCCCAATACGCGCTACCCGTCGGATTCTCGAGCGGCACACCGCCCGCACCCACGACCGCGATCGTGCCGAGCTCGGCGGCGTCGAGCGCGAGGACGAGCGGCTCCTCCGCCGGGTGCTCGCCGAGATCGTCGGCGAACGCTTCGCCCAACGTCCCCGAGCCCGCGTCGGCCACGACGCGCTCGACCCGATCGTCGACGAACGAGATGCGCGCCTCCCCGCGGTCGTTGGTCGTACTGGACGACGAGCTGCCCCGGCTCGAGTGTGCCCGGACCTTGCACCTGCCGACGGCCCTTCCGGTGCCGTCGACCACCCGCACCGTGAGCCCGGGCGCGGGACGCGCGTCGACGAGGGTCACGGAGATGCCCTCGCGGTGGTCCCCCGCGCCGAGCTCGAGCGGCTCGGTCCAGGCCCAAGCCTTGCCGCGCGCCCTGCACCAGACGCGCACCCGCCCGGGCAAGATGCCGTCGACCCGCGCCTTCCCGAACAGCCCGGTCTCCCCCCGCGCCAGCTCCGTCCCCGTCGGTCCGTAGCGTCTGGCGTGGGCATCGTCGATCTCCCCCTCGTCGCGCGCGATCACGACCACCGCGTTGCGCACGGGCAGGAGGCCCGAACGCACCCGCACCGAGACCGTGGCGCGCGGCGCGAGCAGTAGGTCGCCGAGCAAGACGTGCGCTCCCGGCGCGACCACCGCCCGACCGACCCACGCCGACTGGTCGGGGCCCACGGCGACGAACTCGACCTCCTCTTCGCGCGTGATGAGCGTCGAGCTCAGCCCGACGCTTCCGTCGCCCTTCGATTCGGTCTCGAGCGAGTGACCGTAAAGCGACCCGCGGAACGTCGCGCCGGCGACGGGCTGGCCCGCCGCATTGACGATGCGTGCGCTGACCGACGCGGCCGGGTCGACCTGCGCCGCGCTCTCGCCAACCGGCTGCGCGTCGGCGCCGATCGGCGCACGCGACGGAACGGGTGAGGCCGCGCCGAGCTCTGGCCCGGGCGCCTCCGGAGCGGCGGCGGACTCGACCGCATTCGGTGCCTCGCCAGTGCCTTGCGCGGACTCCGATCCACCGGCGAACGGCAGCCAGAAGGCGAGGATGCCCGCGAGGGCGAGGACGCTGATCTTGAGGACACTGCTCATGGTGAGGGCTCCTAGGAAGAACGAGCCCGCTCCCGCGGTGGCCGCCGCCTCCCGCCTCCACAGCGGGGCCAAGGCGGCGATCCACTCTTCCCGGCGCCCCTCGTGGCGCGCGTCGAGGCGCGCGCGCAGCTGATCGAGACCGTGCTTGAGGCGCCAGCGCACCGTTCCGGCGGGCTCATCGAGACGGCGCGCGATCGCGGCCGGCTCGAGACCCTCCCAGAAGCGGAGAAGCAGCGTCGTGCGGTACGGCTCGGCGAGGTCCAGCACGAGTGCGGCCAGCTTGCGCTCGAGCTCGACTTTCGCTACGAGCTCGTCGGTCGGCGCGGACGCGTGTGCCTGGTCGCGTCTCTGCTCGCGGTCCGTGCGGCGCGCATTCGTGCGGTGCCGCTCGCGCCATGCATTGCGCAGGACGGTTCCGAGCCAGGGCCGCAGGGGGCGTCCGTCGCGCGGCGCGCGATCGAGCGCTCGACGCAGGACCTCTTGGCTCAGATCGTCCGCGGCGTCGGGGTCGCGGACCAGCGTGAACGCCAGGCCGCGCAGCCAGCCGACGTGGCTCAAGAGGTCGTTCAGCGCGGGGGTGAGGGATTCAGGAGAATGGCTCATGGGTTTCGCCCGTCCCCATGGTGCGCGCGGCCCCGCGTTGGGTGTTTCTCCCTTAATTTATTACGCGACTAATCAGGCGCCTACTTATGCGATCACTTGCGCGGCGCCGGCGGCCGCTCGTCGTCCTGGGCAAGGAGCCAGACGACGTTGAACGCCAGACGCGCGGTGCTCGTCACCTTGCGCATGTCGATCGTGTCGGGCGTATCGCGGTAGGAGTGGTAGTCCCTGTTCTTCTCCGGGGGGTAGCCCTCCATCAGGAAGAGCGCTGGGATCCCGGCCTGGTGGAAGCTGTAGTGGTCGCTGCGCTGGAACAGGCCGCGGTCGTTGATCTCGGTCAGCTTGCGAATGCCGGTCTTCGAGAGCCTGTTCGCCCGCTTGACGAGCTTGTCGAAGCCCGGGTTCTGCTGGATCCCGAGCAGGGTGACCTCCTTCGGATCCCCCACGCCGACCATGTCGAGGTTGACCATCGCCACGACGCGCCCCTTCGGGACGGGCAGGTCCTCGGCGATCGCCTTCGAGCCGAGCAGGCCCTTCTCCTCGCCCGAGAACGAGCAGAAGAGGATCGAGCGCCGCGGCTTCGCGATGCTCATCGCCTCGACGATCTCGAGCAGGGCCGAGCTCCCCGAGCCGTTGTCGTCCGCGCCGAGGCCGATGCGCCCGCGCGGTCCGACGCCGATGTGGTCGTAGTGCGCGCCGAGCACGACGTACTCATCGGCGAGGTCGGAGCCGGGAACCACGCCGATGACGTTCATGGCAGCGACGCCGCCCTCGACCGTCGTCGAGCGGAACGACACCATGCGGCCGGGCTTCTTGAGCTTGTACGGGCGCGCACTCTTGTCGATCCGCGCGGCGAGCTCGCGCACGTCCTCGCCGAGCAGCCGCGAGGCGACGTCGGGCGTCACCTCGATCGCCGGCGGACCGCCGCCGCGGCGCCGGTCGGTGCTGGGCGGGTTCCACGTCGCCGTGCCGTAGCGGTAACTCAGCGGCGCTGGCTCGGGCGCCACCTTGGACTTGCGCGGCTTCGCGGGCTCGCGGCGCACGAAGATCACACCGGCGACGCCCTCGCCGCGGATCTTGTCGAGCTTGTTCCAGTACGAGGCCTCGGCGGTGACCTCCGGGCCCTTGAACTTCTTCCTGTGGCGCGGCTCGCCTTCGAGCACGACCGCGATCTTGCGCTTGAGGTCGAGACCCTTGAAGTCGTTGTACTTCATCGACTTGCTCGAGATGCCGAAGCCCGCGAACACGAGCTCGCCGCGCACGTCGCCGCCGCATTCCGCAACCGGAACGAAGTGCTTGCCATACTCGAACTGCTGCGCCTCGGCTCCGTCCTCACTGCCGGCGACCTCCAGGGCACAGTCCTCCGGCACGGGGCGCGTCAAGGCCGAGCGCCGGCCGCCCGCGTTGAACGGATAGGGCCGCAGGTAGGTGCCCTCGCCTTCGGGCGGCGTCGCCCAGTCGCGCATCTTCAGGCCGCGCGCGTTGCGCTCCCACGCCTCCAGCGAATCGGGCGCGGCGAGGAGCCCGGCTTCGGCGAAGACGCCGGCGATGTACTCCGCGGCGAGGTCGAGCCCGCCGCTCGGCGTGTTGCGTCCCTCGAGCTTGGGCGACGCGAGGTAGCGCACGTGCGCGTCGATCTGGTCCTCTTCGATCGTCGCCACCGCGGCCTTGTGGCGGGCCTCGGGGGTGTCACGCAGGACGGCGAACGGAACCAGCGCCGAGAGCGCCACGAGCGCGGGTGTCGCAGCCCCGCTGGATAGGAACGCACGCATTCCAGAAGCATACTCCGCATGCTCCCGCGGAAACCTCGGTAGCTTGAATTGGGCCGCGCAAAAGGGATGTTCAGCGGGCGAAGCCGCCCGGGTGTTCGCTGTGGAAGCGCCACGCGTCGCGCAGGATGTCCTCCAGCGCCGCGCGGCGCGGGATCCAGCCGAGCAGATCGCGCGCGAGCGTGCCGCCGCTGACGAGCTCGGGCGGATCGCCTTCGCGCCGCTTGACGGTCCGCGCCGGGATCGCGTGGCCAGTGACCTCGCGCGCCTTGTCGATCATCTCCTGGACCGAGTAGCCCGTACCCGTGCCGAGATTGCAGAGGATCTGGCGCTCGCCCCCCTGCAGCGTCGCGAGCGCTCGCAGGTGGGCGTCGGCGAGGTCCTCGACGTGGATGTAGTCGCGGATGCACGAGCCGTCCCGCGTCGGGTAGTCGTCGCCGAAGACGAGGATCTCCTCGCGCTTGCCCGCGGCGACCTGCAGCACGAGCGGGATCAAATGCGTCTCGGGCTCGTGGTGCTCGCCGAGGCTCGCGTCCTGTGCGGCGCCGGCCGCGTTGAAGTAACGCAGCGCGGCGAAGGACATCCCGTAGGCGCGGGAGTAGTCCTTCATCATGTGCTCCATGTGGAGCTTGGTGTGGCCGTACGGGTTGATCGGGTTCTGTGGGTGCGATTCGGTGATCGGCATCTCGACCGGGTCACCGTAGGTCGCGCAGGTCGAGGAGAAGACGATGTGCATGCATCCCGCAGCGCGCATCTCCTCGAGCAGGTTCCACGTGTACGTGACGTTCTCGCGGTAGTACTTCGATGGATCGGTCACCGATTCGCCGACGTAGCACTTCGCGGCGAAGTGGATGACGGCCTTGGGCTTGTGCTCGGTGAGCGACGCGCGCAATGCGTCGCGGTCGCTCAGATCGGCGACGATCAGCGGCGCCCGCACGGCCTCCGCGTGGCCCGTCGAGAGGTTGTCGTAGACGAGGACGGGAACGCCGCGCTCCTCGAGAGCGCGGACGGTGTGGCTGCCGATGTACCCGGCGCCACCAGCGACGAGGACGGGGCCTTCGGGAGCGATCAATTCATCGGGGGAGAGGGTCATGGGCAGAGTGTATCGGCAGACCGGGCCGGAATCAGTCGCTGCGCCGGCTGGCTCCGAGCCGCTCGAGCTCCGTCCAGAAGCCCGGCCAGGACTTGGCGACGCATTCGGGCCCGAGCACGTCGAGGTCCTCCCGCACCAGTCCGAGCAGCGCGAACGCGAAGGCCATGCGGTGATCCCCCTCAGCGTCGAGGGAGATCGGCCGCGCGTGTGGCGTGCCGCGCTCGACCGCGAGGCTCGCGGCACCCGCTTCGACCTCGAGGCCCAACGCGGCCAGGCCGCGGGCGAGCACCTCGATGCGGGAGCTCTCCTTGCCCGGCAGGGTCTCGAGCCCGGTCAGCCGACTGCCCCCGGCCCCGGCGAGCGCGGCCGCCCCGGCGACCGCCGCCAGCACGGGTGCGAGGTCGGGCTCGCCGGCGAGGTCGAGCTCGGCGCCGTGTGCCGGGAACCCGCTCGCGACGAGCGCGCCTCGTTCCGCGCGCGCGGTGCACCCGAAAGCCGAGAGGTGCTCGACGATGCGCACGTCGCCCTGCGCCGAGCCCACGCCCAGCCCGGGCACGCGGACCTCGCCGCCGCCGAGACAGCCCGCCGCGAGCGCGACCGCCGCGGCCGAAGCGTCGGGCTCGATCTCGAACGGCCCGTCGGGCGCGACGAGCGGGCCGCGGACGACGAACGTGCGTTCGTTGCCCTCGCTCTCCTCTTCGACGTGGACAGAGAACGCCCCGAGCACGGCGCGCGTGAGGCCGACGTAGGGGAGGCTCGGAATCGGGCCGCGCACCCGCACGTAGCCGTAGCCGGGATAGGCGGCGAGGGCGATCAGGAGGGCGCTGATCTCTTGGCTCGACGAGGGGTCCTCGAGCAGGATCTCGGACGGCGGCCCCAGTGCGGTGAGGCGCACGGGCCAACCGTGCTCCAGGCCCCCGTGGTCGCATGCGATCCCCGCCGCGGCGAGTGCGCGGAAGAGTGCGGGGCTCGTACGGCGCAGGAGCGAGCCGCCACCCCGAACATGCAGTCTCGTACCGGGCGCCGCACAGAGAGCGAGCGAGCCAGTCACGAGCCGCGCGCCCGTGCCAGACTCCCCGATGTTGACTTCAAGCTCGAGCGTGGCGCGAACTGCGTGCGGGCCCGGGGGCTGCCCGGTGACGATGGAGAATCCCCCCCGCCCACCCGGGCCCTCGCCCACGGGCCGGTCGGACGATTCGAAATGCACACCGGCGGACGCGAGCGCCGACTGCGTGTGGCGGACGTCGTCCGAGGACGGCAGCCCACCGATGCGGCTCCTGCCCGTGGCCCACGCCGCGCACACCAGGGCGCGTTGGGCGATCGACTTCGAGCCCGGTGGGAACGCGTCCCCCGCCACCGTCCCACCCGGCTGGAACCCGTCCCGTGTGATCGTCACCATGCCGCGATTGTAGCGGTGTCGCGCGCTTGCCATACTTGCGGGGTGCCGACTCCGTCGGCGCAACCTCCCCCGATTCCAAGGCGCTTCACCCCCCTTCGAGCATGACCCAGGAGAACGTGTATCTCGGCCGCGCCGACGCGCCGACGGGTCTCGACCAGGTCGCCTCCGGCAAGGTCCGCGACATCTACGCGGTCGACGACGACCACCTGCTGTTCGTGACGACCGACCGCGTCTCGGCGTTCGACGTCGTGATGCGCGAGGGCATCCCGAACAAGGGCGTCGTGTTGACCGCGATCGCCGCCTGGTGGTTCGAGCACACGCGCGACATCGTCCCCAACCACCTGATCAGCACCGACGTGACGGACGTCGCGGGGCTCGACGCCACCTGGCGCGAGCGCCTCCTCGGCCGTGTCATGCTCGTCAAGCGCGCGAAGCCCGATCCGGTCGAGTGGGTCGTGCGCGGGCACATCGCCGGATCCGGGTGGAAGGAGTACCAGGCCAAGGGCACCGTGTGCGGCATTCCGCTGCCCGAGGGGCTTGCGCTGGCCCAGGAGCTGCCCGAGCCGATCCTGACGCCGACGACCAAGGAAGAAGAGCACGACCGCCCGCTCACTCCGGACGAGGCGCGCGCGTTCATCGGTGCCGACCACTACGCCGAAGGCGAGCGCATCTCGCTCGCCCTGTTCGCGCGCGGCACCGAGGTCCTGCGCGGCCTCGGGATTCGACTCGCGGACACCAAGTTCGAGCTGGGGACGTACGACGGGAAGCTCATCCTGATCGACGAGGCACTGACCCCGGACTCGTCGCGCTTCTGGGCGGAGTCGGAGTACAAGACCGGCATCAGCCCGCCGAGCTTCGACAAGCAGATCCTGCGCGACTACCTCGAAACGCTCGACTGGAACAAGGAATACCCCGCCCCCGACCTCGATCCCGCGGTGCTCGACCGCGTCGCGGAGCGCTACCTCGAGATCTGTGAACGCATCACCGGCTCGACGCCGGTAGGACTCGTGCGATGAAAGTAGCCGTCTTGATGGGGTCCGACTCGGACCTGGACCGCCTCCAACCCTGCCTCGCGACGCTGCGCTCGCTCGAGATCCCCTTCGAGGCGCGCGTCCTGTCGGCGCACCGCACCCCCGCGGATCTGATCGCCTTCGTCGAGTCCGCTCCCCAGAAGGACATCCGCATCTTCATCTGCGCCGCCGGCGGCGCCGCGCACCTCGCGGGCGTCGTCGCCGCGCACACGAGCGCGCCGGTGCTCGGTATCCCGATGGACAACCCGCCGCTCGGCGGGCTCGATGCGCTCCTCGCGACCGTGCAGATGCCCGGCGGCGTGCCGGTCGCGAGCCTCGGCGCCGGAGCGGGTGGCCCGGTCAACGCGGCCTTGATGGCCGCGCGCATTCTCGCGGTCGCGAACAGCGACCTCGCGGCGCGCGTCGACGCGTACCGGGCCGCGCAGGCGGAGAAGGTGCGCGCGAAGGACGCGCGGCTCCAAGAGAAGCTGTAGGGATCCCTCACTCCACGTCGTAGACGAGGTCGTGCTGCACCTCGTCACCGCTCGGACCGTTCCTCCTATGGGAACACCGCAGCCGCGCCAGAGGATGCAAGAAAGCGGACCGAGATCACGCGACCGCGGGCGGCGTCACTCCGCCCCTTCGCCCGGTTCTTCGTTGGCTTCTTCGCTGGCCGGCAACTCGGCGTGCCAAGCCGCGGCCTTCGCCCCGTACCCGGCACCGGGTTCGGCGAGCTCCCACGCGTCGTAGAGACCCGCGAGGTCGCCGGCGGTCCGCTGCACTCGCTCGTGCTCTCGGCCCAGTGCCGCCGCGTAGACTTCGTGCGCCTCGAGCAGAACCGCTTCGGCCTGCTCGAGCTGCCCGCGCGCGACCAGGAGCCTGCCGAGCGACCCGAGCGCGGCTCCGATGCGCCAGTCGCCCGCGGGCAGCGTGCGCCGCGTCGCCGCGACGGCCTCGCGCGCGACCGGCTCCGCCTCGTCCAGCCGACCGAGCCGTGCGAGCAACTGGCCTTGGGTTGCCATCACGAGGAGCGTCCGTTGGTGGCCGTCGCCCAAGACCTGTCGGCATCTCTCCAGCGCCTCGCGGTAGTAGCGTTCGGCATCGGCGGTCTCGTCCCGTTCCATGTGCAGCCACCCCATGGCATGGATCGACCCGAGTGTGTCGGGATGGTCGTCGCCGAGCACGCGCCGCCGGCCCTGCAGCGCACCTTCATAGTGACGGAGCGCGGCCGCGCGATCCCCCTGCTGCGCGAGCAGCGACCCCATGTTGTACATCGCAGTGAGCGTATCCGGGTGGTCGTCCCCCAGGACCCGCTTCTGGCCCGCCAGAAACTCCACGAAAAAGGGCTCCGCTTCCGTGAGCTCGCCCCGTTCTGCAAACAGAGCGCCCAGGTTGTTGATCGACCTGAGCGTGTGCGGATGATCCTCGCCGAGCACGCGCCGGCGTCCCGCGAGCGCTTCCCGATAGACCGGTTCGGCCTCAGCGAGTTTCCCCTGTGCGTGCAACAGGGACCCGAGGGCGCTGACCGCATCGAGCGTCTCGGGGTGCTCGTCGCCCAGCACGCACCGGTACCCCGCGAGCGCCTCGTGAATGTACGCTTCCGACTCGCTCAGCCTGCCCTGCCGCTCGAGGACTCTGCCCATGCCGGCCACGGCCGACAGGGTCGTGCGATGTTCGGCACGCAGCACGCGCCGACAGCCCGCGACCGCTTCCCTCAGACTTGCCTCCGCCTCTGCCAGGCGCCCCTGGCGTTCGCGCAGCGTGCCCATGCCGATGAGGGCCGCGATCGTGCTCGGGTGATCGTCCCCGAGCGTCGAGCGGAGTCCCGCCAGCGCCTCGGTGCAGTAGCGCTCGGCGTCGCTGAACTTCCCCTGCTCCATCAACACACAGCCCAAGCAGTGGATCGCGCCGAGCGTCCTCGGGTGAACGTCGCCCAGCGCCTCCCGCAGACCCTCGAGGGCCCTGCGCTTGTGGGCCTCCGCGTCCGCGAAACGCCCCTGCTCCTCCAGGATCACGCCCATCCCGCCGACCGCGTCCAGCGTGTTGGGATGGTCCTCGCCGAGCACCCTCGTCGTGCACTCGATCAGTTCGCGGAAGCAGCGCTCCGCCTCCTCGAGCCTGCCGCGCTCGCGCAGGAGGGATCCGAGGTTGTGCGCGGAGGTCATCGTTTCCAGATGCTCGTCTCCGAGGAGGCGGCGCTTGCGCTCGAGCGCCTCGACGTAGAAATCCTGGGCCTTCTCCAGCTCCCCCAGCTCGTGGTGCATCAAGCCGACGTTGTTGATCGCGGCGAGCGTATCGGAATGGTCGTTCCCCAGCTCACGGCGCCGCGCGGCGAGCGCCAGCTTGCCCTGGGCGAGCGCCTTCCCGGGCAGTCCGATGGCCCGGTAGACGGCGGCGACGCTCGCGCGTAGCGCCGCGCCGACCAGCGGCTGGTCGACGAAGTCGCGGGCGATCGCGTCGACGGCCCGGTCCAGAATCGTCTCGGCGAGCGTCGCCTGCGCCACGTCCGTCGCGTTCACGCAGCGCTGCATCTCGAGCACGGGGGCGGTCGCGGCTTCGATCTCGTTCGCGCTCCGCCCCTCGCTCGCGAGCGACGCGCGCCAGGTGTCACGGATGCGCTGAAACATCGCGAGGCCGATACGCTCCGGATCGAGCTCCTCCAGCATCGACTGCTGAAACCCGGTGACGACCTCGAGCTCCGCGGCGCGGCGCTCGGCGCGTGCCGCGGCCAGGTCGGCACGCACGAAGCCGATGCTCGTCCCGACCAGACCGACGAGCACGGCCGTGGCCACGAGCCCGGTGGCCAGCACCGCTCCCCGGTTGCGGCGCATGAACTTGCCGATCCGGTAGGCCGCACTGGGCGGGCCGGCGAGCACAGGCTCGTCGTTCAGGTAACGGCGGACGTCCTGCGCCAGGGCGTTCGCCGTCTCGTAGCGCCTGGAGCGACTCTTCTCCAAGCACTTCATCACGATCCAATCCAGATCGCCGCGGAGCTGCCGGATCCGCCGGCGCGACGCGGACGCACGGCGTTCGCCCCCGCGCGCGCCGTGCGCGACACGCGTGCTCGGCTTCTCCGGCTCGACCTCGCGAATCACCCGCAGGACCTCCTCCACGCGCATCTCGCGGGGCGACTCGCGCTGATAGGGAAGCGTCCCGGTCAAGAGCTCGTAGAGCAGAACGCCGAGCGAGTAGATGTCGCTGCGCGTGTCGACGTCGAGCGCCCCCGGCTCGGTCTGTTCGGGGCTCATGTAGAGCGGCGTGCCCAGGAGCTGGCCGCGGGTCGTGAAGACCGCGTTCTCGGTCAGCGCTCCGTGCAGGGCCTTGGCGACGCCGAAGTCGATGACCTTCGGCACCGCCCGCCCACCCTCGGAGTTCTCCTCGTAGCCGACGAGGACGTTGCCGGGCTTGATATCGCGATGGATCACGCCCTTCTGGTGCGCGTGCTGCACGGCTTCGCAGACGCGAATGAAGAGCTCCAGCCGCTGCACGAGCCCGACTCTCTCGTCCTCGCAGAACTGCGTGATCGCCTCGCCCGCGACGTGCTCCATGACGAAGTACGGCAATCCCCGCGGGGTCGTCCCGGCGTCGAGGACCTTCGCGATCGCGGAGTGATCCATCCGCGCCAGAGCCTGCCGCTCGGCCTCGAAGCGTGCGATGACGGCGCTCGAATCCATGCCCGGCTTGATCAGCTTCAATGCGACGGATCGTGTCACCGGTTCGGACTGCACGGCGAGGTACACGACGCCGAACCCGCCGCAGCCGAGAACCTCCATCAGTCGGTAGGGACCGATGTTGTCGCCCGGTCGCGCCAAGTGTTCCGCCCGGAAGTCCGGCAAGAGGTTCTCGATGTCATCTGCCGCGCGTGCATCGAGGAAGGCGTCGATGTGCGCCGACACCCAGCGTCGCTCGCCGTCGTCGCCAGGGGGGCGATCATCCATCGGCTGACCTTCCGCGCAGCTTGCGCACGAGCGTCTCACTGACGAGGCGGTACCAGCGGTAGGCCGTATCGGACTTGATCCCGGTCATGCGCTCGATCTCCTCGAAGGACTTGCCCTCGGAGAGGTGCAGCCGCACGACCTCGCCGCGCGCCGGGTCCTGCTCGGCGAGGTGCGCGACGAAGCGCTGCACCACCGCGAGCATGTCGGCCAGCGTGACCGGCCCCGCGACCTGCGGCACAGGTGCTTGGCGGTCCCGCTCCGCCCGCGGACCGGACTCGCCGAACCACCTGCGGTTCTTGTTCACCGCGTCGCAGATCCGCGAGTGCGCGACCCGAAACAGGCGTCGAAGGAGCTCGCCCGGGCCCGCGTCCGGCGGGAGCGCCCGCGAACACAAGACCTCCATCAGCGACTGGTTGACGATGTCTTCCGGCTGGGTCCAACGCTGGGCTCGCGGCCACATGTTGAGCCGGACGAACAGCTCGAGACGCCCCTGAAAGTGCCGGCACAGAGCGTCGATTGCCGCGCGATCCCCGTCGCGCCCGGCTGCGATCCAAGCCCCCAGAGTCGCCGGCGAAGCGGCATCCGCGCTCGCCGCGAGCGAGCGGTTCCGGCGGCCGTTGGGGTCGTGCGAGCTCATGGGAGTACGAAAGAGCACGGCAACATCGTGCCGCACCGGATCCTGGGCATGGGACGAATGGATCTGCACGGTCCATTTGCTGACGGCGGGCCCCGCCTCGGATGATTATCCCACAAAAAGTGGACTTGCTGCTCAGCTCAACGTCCGTCGACGCACCGTGCGAGCAGGGGCCGCAGCTTGTCCTTCGCGCGCTCGAAGAGCTGGCGTGCCGCCGCGGGCGAGGGGCGGCCCATGGCTTCGGCGACCGCTTCCCAGCTCCCCCCTTCGTAGAGCCGTAGCACGATCACCTCGCGCTGATCCGAGGCGAGCTCGTCGAGACACGCGTCGATCCGGTCCGCCGTCTCGCGCGCGGCGGCCTGGCTGCCAATCGACGTCGTCCGCGCGGTCGCGAGGCCCTCGCGATCCGGGCATTCGCGTCCGACGTCGCGGCCCGCGCTGCGATGGTGCTGGTCGAGGTTGACGACGAGGTTGCGAACCAAGCGCGACCACCAATGGATCAGCTCCGAGTCCCCCCGCTGCTCGTAGGTCTCGAGCCCCGTGATCGAGCGCACGAACGCGTCCTGGAGCACGTCCTCCTCGTCGACGCGCGCCCGAACCGCCGGCGCGAGACGGATCCGCACGCAGCGGCGCACGCGCTCGTAGTAGCGCTCGAAGAGGGCATCGAGAGCGCTGCGATCGCCCGCCTGGAAGCGCCGGATCAAGTCGATCGTCGGCGCGAGGGGCGCCACGTCGCGCGCGCGGCGTCCCATGACCGTCGGCGGCATCGATCGTCGTCGTGCGCTGCCTTCCATCGCGAGCTCGTAGTCCGCGCGCGCTGGGGACGGGACATGTTTTTTCGCGAAAGCGCGTTGGATCGGACGGCGGCGCACTGTTCGCAGAGACAGCCCCAGCAGTCTGTTTCGCGCGTCGTCCACCTTCCCTACTCGACAACATGAGGCCCCTTTCCATGCGACGATCGTCCTACATCCTCCTCGCCACGCTCTGCCCGCTGCTCGCCTCGGAGGCACTTGCTCAGTGTGAGCTCGTCAAGCTCACTCCGGCGGACAACGACCCCGCCGACGAGTTCGGTGATGCGGTCGACATCTCCGGCTTCACCATGGTTGTCGGAGCACGCGCGGATGCCGCGCCGCCGGCCGCCGGCACGGGCTCGGCGTACGTGTACGACTACGACCCGACCGCCGAGACCTGGACGATGGTGCAGAAGCTGACTCCTCCGGATCCGGATCCGAGCAAGCAGTTCGGCCGTGCCGTGGCCATCGACGGCACGACGCTCTTCGTCGGCGCGCCAGCGCATGACGGTGCGGCTGGTACTGGATTCTTCCAGGGCAGCGTCTACGTCTACGAGCGGGACTCCGCGGGAACGTGGGTCCTCCAGCAGCAGATCTTCCCGTCCGATGCGGCGGACGGCGACGGCTTCGGACACGGGATCGATGTCGACGGCGACGTCGCGTTCGTCGGAAGCCCGACCAACGGACCGACCAACGAAGGGTCGGTCTACGGGCTCGTGCGTGGGATCACCGGGATCTGGATCCTGAATCCGGTCCTGCAGTTGACGGCCACTCCGCCGCTTCCGTTCTCGCAGTTCGGCCTGGCGCTCTCGCTCGAAGGCAGCCGGCTTGTCGTGGGGTCGCCGACGGCCGGCGCCGGCGACTCGGGCCGGGCCTACGTCTTCGAAGGGAGCGGGGCGATCTGGACCCAGACCGCGCTCCTCGCGCCCTCCGCAGGCCCGCGGTTTGGCGACTCGGTGAGCTTGAGCGGAGACGTCGTGGCGATCGGCAGCCCGGAGTATTCGGGGTGCGGCGTCTGCAACCGGATCGGTGCCGCGAGCATCTTCCGCTTCGACGGCGCGAGCTGGACGCGGGAGGCGCTCGTGCAGCCCAGCGACGGCGTGACCGGGGACAGGTTCGGCTCCGCCGTGGCTCTCGAGGGCGGCGAGCTCGTGGTTTGTGCCGATGGAGAAGACGGCGACAGTGAAGGGGCGGTCACCTGTACGCCAGGTATCGGCTCCGCCTACCAATATCGGTACGACGGGACGACTTGGCAGGAGATCTCCAAGTTCTTCCCCCGTGCTCCCGAGCCGTGGGGCGGCGCCGGATTTCGCGCGTCCGTCGACGCCGGCCTCCTGGCGCTTGGAGCAGCAGGCAGCAGCCAGGTCGTGGACGCGGTCTACGCGTACCGCATGACGCCGTTCGCCACGCCCTTCTGCTACTGCGCGTCGGCCGCGCCCTGCGGCAACGAGTGGGATCTGGCGGGCTGCAAGAACTCGCTCAGCACCGCGTCCTGCTCGGTGCCCGGCAGGCTCGTCGCCTGCGGGACCAGCTCCGTGGCAGGCGACGACCTCGTGCTGCGCGCGTTCACGCTGCCGAACGAGTTCGGCTTCTTCGTCACCTCGGAAGCGACCAGGAATCCCCTGGCGATCAACGACGGGCTGCTCTGCGTCGGGCAGCCGTTCTACCGCCTCGACGTTCGACAGATCACGGGCAACACGATGGAAGAGCCCCCCGGTATCGTCGCCCGAGCCGGACTCCTCGGCGCGCAGGTCACTTCGGGTTCGACCTGGAACTTCCAGGGCTGGTATCGAGACTCGGGTGGACCGTGCGGCACCGGATCGAACCTGACCAACGCGCTGGCGGTCGTGTTCGCGCCCTGAGGCGAACCACGTCGCCGGGACTCAGCGCGCCGCGCGCCACGCGGCCAGCTCCCCGGCGACGACCAACGCCCAGGCGCCGGCCTCGATCGCCCAACCCGCTCCGGTCGACTCGAGGGTTTGACTGGCGCGGGGCATCAGCCGCAGTCCCAGGTACGCCATCACGACCACGAGCCCGACGACGGACGTCAACTTGCTGGCGGTCAAACGGTCCGCCCGCAGAAAACACCACAGAGCGAGGACTCCGCCGCTGAAGATCCCGCCCAAGAGCAACACGCGGAAGATCGCGTTCTTGCCCCGAAAGCGCGTCTCCGGGTCGATCCACATCACGACCGCCTGCCCCGCCGAACGCAGGACGGAGTGCAGGTCGACGGCCTTGTCCAACGCGAAGGCGGCGGTCATGAGGGCGACCACGAGCCACGTCGCGCGCGCTCCCTCTTGTGAACGTGCGAACAGCAGCGCGCCGAGCACTGCCGGAAGCGCCCACGCCGCGATCTCGAGCGCGTAGGTCGAGGTGCGGTGCTCCAGCAGCGCCATCACGACTCGCCTCGCTTCCAGCCGGCACCGAGGAGCGCCGCGAGTGCCAGGGCGTACTCGATCACGAAGCGCCCGGGAGGCGCGGACACGAGGCGGGGCATGAAGTCGTCGAGCGACAGGGTCAGGAGCGCGAGGAAGACGGCCGCCGCGACGGTCGGCACGAGCGCGGCCCCGGTGCCGCCGAGCGCGCGCCTCAGCCAGCCGCCCGCGAACCGCAGGAAGACGACCGTGCCGAAGACGAGCAGGACGACGATCGCGACCTTGACGACCATCCGCGACTCGTACACGCCGAGGTCGCGCAGCGTGCGCTGTCCGAAGCGCAGGAGCCGGACGTGCCAGCGCCAGAGCGCGATGCTCGCGAGCATCCCCGCCAGCGCGGCACAGAAGTACCAGCGCGGCGCCTGCAGGCGCCACGCTTTCCAGCCGGCGGTCAGCATGACGAGCGACCAGATTGCGACGAGCCCGAGACGAACCGGTTCCACTTCGCTAGGAGAACGTCCCGAGGGGCGGGTCGCAACAGTCGCCCCCCTTCGAACTGCTCGATTCCGCCCCCGTCCATGCGCACACGGGCGCCGCGCGCCGGCGCCGGACGCCCCTGCAGCAACCGCCGGACTCCGAAGTGGAGTTCGTGATTCGCGTTGCTAGGTTTCGCAGGAGCCGCAACGCCGTGGCGCGTGCATGCGGGCCGGGATACGACTGCGAATGTCGGCATCACACCACTAGCACTAGCCTCGCCGCATCCAGCCCCTCCTGGCCGTGGCAGGAGTACAGCCGCAATCGGGAAGAGGAAGGCGACGACTGTGGTTCCCTCATTGAAACGGCACGGCGACCGCGTCAGTGAAGTTGCTCGAGCCGAGGTCGCGGTACCAGCACTGGAAGTTCCACGTCTCCCCCGCCATCGCCGCGGTGGGCGGGTTGACGGGAATGGCGTCGACATCGATCTGGATCGAGAACGCCGGCCCCTGGCCGATGTTCACCACCTGGTTGTAGCGGCCGATGTTGCCGGAGAGGCAGAGGATGCCCGACGATCCGGGCGGGTTGAAGAAGCCCTGCGTGCGGCCGGCGAGGAAGTAGCCGAACTGACCGCTGGGAAGGTCCGTCGCGGTCAGGGCGACGTTGTTGTCCGCGACCGCGGGGCTCCCGCTGACCGCCATCAAGCCCGGGGCTCCCGTCGAGTTCGGCACCGCGGGCCCGCAGTAGCTCGTGCCGAGTGCGAGGTCGACCAGGAACGCGCCCGCGCGCTCGGTCTGACCGTCGTCGACCTCCCCCTCGAAGATGATCCAACGCCCGTCGTCGCTCATGCGAAAGCCGTCCTGCGTCGCCGCCAGGTCGACCAGCGTCTGGCCAGCGATCTGCGTGACGCCCTCCTGCACGATCAGCGTCGTGTTCAGGAAGAGGCCCTCGTCGCGCGAGCCGTCGGGGTCGTCCCAATCGCCGTACCACAGCACGTCGCCGGCGCTCGAGACGTACACCGGCGTCGTCGTGCCGAAGGTCTCGAGCGCGAACGGCGCGATCGCTGCCAGCACGTCGCCCTCGCGCGCGAGGACCGTGCCGTTGCGGACGATGACCTCGTCGTCGGCCGTACTGCTCGAATCGAGTCGCTCCTTGAACGCCCAGTCGCCGCCATCGCCCAGATCCAGCTCCGGGCTCGTCAGCGAGCCCCACGTCCGGCCCGCGACCGGCGCCGGCGATCCCTCCTGGGCCACGAGCGTCGAGCCGACGTAGACGACCATGTCTTGCGCCGTATCGCCCGCGAGGTCGGCGCTCCACATGACGTTGCCGTCCGCGTCCAGCGCGGACTCGTGCACGCTGGTCCCGAAGTCGGCGATCGCCTCGGTCTGGCCCGGCGGCACGTCACCCTCCTTGAACAGGACGGTCTCCGACAGGAGATTGCCGGCCGCGTCCGACTCGACGAGGACGAGCGCCCGGTCGACGCTCGAGTTGATCGCCGCATCGTCGATCGACGCGACGACGAGGATGCGGTCGTTGGCCGATAGCTTGACGTCGAAGAACCCAATGTAGGGCGTGCCCGGCGTGAACGCGGTGGCGCCGCTGATCTGGCCCTCCTGGATCAGGAGCTCGGTACCACGGAAGACGCCGGAGTCATTCGAGCTGCTGCCCGTGTTGTCGAGAAAGAAGTTGAAGGCCGTCGTCCCCGAGGCGTTGCCGTCGATCCCATCGAACCCGTCGAGCAGAGCTCCGGTGGGCTCGGGCAACGATTGGTTCTCGCGCAAGAGGAGCACGCCGCCGCGGATCAGCACCGAGTCCGCATCGGTCGTCGCGTGATCCGTGTCGGCCTCGACCATCCACGCACCTCCGTTCGAGACGGTCACGTGGTCGATGCGGGTCACCGCGCCAACGCCCGCGACGACGTCGTCCTCCAGGACGAGCGTCGTGATCGACTGACCCAGGGCCGGCGAAAGGAGAGCGACGAGGCCGATTGCGACGGAGAGAGGAGCTTCTTGCATGGCGAGCACCGAGGACCTGAGGAGACGAAGCGCCTGGAACGAGGAGACGCCGAACGAGGAGACGCCCGGCCAGGATACACGCCACCGGACGCGCTGGCAGCCAGCCGCGCCCCAGCTCGAGACAGTGCCCGCACGGGCGCGGCGGCGAGGCCTCGTTCTGCCTCAACTCTTCCAGCGGCCGCGGCCGAACTGGCCCCGGGGCCCGGGGCCCAGCAGACCGACCCACTACGCACGCACCATGATCACCCGCAAGATCGGTCGCCTCCTGCGCGGCAAGAGCACACCATTCCAAGTCACCGCAGCCTGCATCCTGGCCTCGTGGCTCGCGTTCGTCCCGGGCTTCGCCCAGGCGCCTGGGTGGATCGCGACCCTCGTCGCGCTCCTGCTCGTGCTGAACGCCAACCTGGGCCTGGCGCTGCTCGTCCTCGCGCCGGCACGCCTCGCGTTCGTCGCGCTCGTGCCCACGACGTTCGAGGTCGGACGCTTCCTCCTCGACGGCCCCACCCGCGGTGCGTTCGCTGCGGCGGCGGGCGCTCCCGGCCTCGCGTGGTTCGGTCTGGAGCACTACCTGACCACGGGCGGGATCGCTGTGGGCTTCGCGTTCGGGCTCGCGACCGGAGTGCTCCTCAACCTCGCTCTAGGCGCCTTCCGGCGCAAGATGGCGAGCGTCGAGAACGACTCCGAGCGCTACCAGGAGCTCATGGCCAAGAAGTGGGTCCGCGTCCTGTGCTTCGTATTCGTGGGTGGCAAGCGCAAGAAGAGCTACGAGGAGCTCGCCCGCAAGCGCGCCGGCAATCCCGTGCGTCTCGCGGGCGTCGCGCTGGTTACGGCGGCCGTGGTCGGCGGCTTCGCCGTCCGCGGGCTACTCGCCGAGCCACTCGTCACGGCGGCCGTGCACGACGAGCTCGTGCGTGCGAACGGGGCGACGGTCGACCTCGATTCCGTCGCGTTCGATCTCGCCGGAGGGCGGCTCACCATCGAGGGGCTCGCCCTGTGCGACCGCGACGAGCTCACGACCGACGTGTTCCGGGCCCAGACCCTGGAGGCGGACCTCGACGTCGGTGCGCTCCTGCGGCGGCGCTTCACGATCGAGCGTCTCGTCGTGCGCGAAGCCCGGCACGGCGCGCCGCGCGCGACGCCCGGAGAGCTCACGACCCCCGCCACACCGAGCGCGGACGAGACACGCCCGGAGGAGGAGACACGCGGCGACGAGCGCACCCTCGAGGACTACATCGACGAGGCCAAGCTCTGGAAGGAGCGGCTCGCCAAGGCCCGCGGCCACATCGAGCGCGTCTGGGGCTCCCGCGACGACTCGAGCTCCCCCGAGCCGGCGGACGACCGCCCCACGGAACGCGCCCGCACGATCGGGCACGCGCACGTCATCTCCGAAGGACTCGTCGCCGACGCGCCCGCTCTGACGATCCAGGCCTTGACCATCGAAGGGCTCCGCATCGACGACCTGCCGAGCCGCATCTTCGACCTCGAGGCACGCAACCTCTCGACACACCCGAGTCGCCTCGCCGCCGCGCCACGCATCGACGCGCGTTCGCGCTCGGGCCAGATCGAGCTCACGCTGGACGCTGGAGCGCCCGCCGGCGCCGGCCTGCACATGCGCGTCACCGACCTCGACGCGGCGGGCATCGCGCGGTCGTTGCGCGTCGACGGCCAGCCGGTGATCGAGGACGGTCGCATCGACCTCACCCTGGACGGCGGTTGGGCCGGTGGGAACGTGGGCATGCTCGACCTGCCCCTCGAAGTCACGCTGCGGGACGCGACCATCGTCGTGCCGAGTCAAGGGGCGCAGCCGGTCGACACACTCGCCTTCGCGGTCGGCGTGCGCGGTCCGCTCGATGCGCCCCGGTTGCGCGTCGATGCTGACGAGCTGCGTCAGTCCCTGGTCGAGGCCGGCAAGGCGCGGCTGCGCGCCGAGGCGGAGCGCCTCGAAGCCGAAGCGCGCGCCGAGGTGGAGCGCGTGCGCGCGCAAGCGCTGGCCAAGGCCGACCGGCTGAAGGCCGAGGCAGCCGCCGAGGCGGACGAGCTCGCCCAAGAGGGCAAGGAGCTGGTCGATGAGGGCAAGCGCGAGGCGCGCTCCAAGCTCGAGTCCGAGACCAAGAAGGCCGTCGGCAAGAAGCTGACCGGACGCCTGGGCGGGCTGCTCTCGCGCAAGAAGAAGGACTGAGGCACCGATCCCGGTAGGATCGGCGCATGCGACACTCGAGGCGACCTGCGGGGACGTTGTTGCGCGAATCGTCGACGAAGGCGCAGCTCCCCCATTCCCCGGGACGTCAGGCTCCGATCGCGACCGATGCGGGCCGACCGAACTCAGCCATCCGGTTCAGGATGTTGCAAGCGAGTGCGGCCTCCACAACCTGCGCGTCTTCACCTCGCGCTCGAAGTCGGTCACCGATGATCGCCTTGTACCTGAAGAACGTGTTCTCGACTCGCCCCTGTTGGTGGTATCCGGACTCCTTCTTCCAACACCGGCGACCGACCTCCTTCACTCGTCTGATCGTGCGGTCGCGAACAACGGCCGCGTCGAAGGGCTCAACGGCAAGGCGCGGACGATCACGCGCAGGTCCTACGGCTTCCATTCAGCCTCCGCGCTCATCGCCATGCTCTTCCTATGCTGCGGCGGCGTCGACGTCAGCCCCGCCCATGTTCGC
>JAAELL010000148.1 GCA_024226735.1 bacterium
CGCCTCCGCGCAGTCGGAGAACATCGTCTCCGCCAGGTCGTACCGACCCAACTTCTTGTGGAGCAACGCCAGGCTGAAGAGGGACGCGAGCGCCGGGCGGGACTCCTCCCCGTGGACGCGACGCCGGGCCTCGAGGCACTCCGTGAGCAGTGCCTCAGCGCGCTCGTTCTGGTCCAGGGAGCCTAGCAAGGAGCCCAGGTTCTCGAGGGCAGAAAGCGCCTCGGGGTGCTCGGCCCCGAGATGGCCTCGCGTGAGCTCGAGCGCCCTCTCTGCGTGCGGTTTGGCGGCTTTCGACTCGCCGAGCTTGAAGTACGTCTCGGTCAACGTCGCGCGGATCCGGGCCTCGACGAGCGGCTTGTCCGCGAAGCGACCGCCGGGCGCCGCGGCCGCGTCGATGCGCTCTGCGGCCATGTCGAGTGCATCGCGCATGGTCACGTCGTGGCCACGCCCTTCCTCGATCGAGGGCGCCACGGCTGCAAGCATGTCCTCGTTCAAGAACTCGTTGACCGCCTTGGCCACCGCCGCCTGCTCCTGCGCGGATTGCCTCGCCAAGTCGAGGTCGATGTTCTTCTGCTCGAGCTGGGAGTTGGCTCGGATCTGCACGTAGGTGGTTGCGATCAGACCGATGAGGATCGCCAGGAACGCCGCGCTCACCGCTACCACGACACCACGGTGCCGGCGCGCGAGGCGGCGGAGCTGGTACACCGTGCTGACCGGACGGGCGTGAATCGGCTCGAAGTCGAGCAAGCGCTGCAGGTCGGTGGCGAGCTCGGCGGCGGACTGGTAGCGTCGCTCGCGCTCGGGGTCGAGCGCCTTCGACACGATCAGCTCGAGGTCGCCCCGGCAGTGCGGTGCGACCGCGCCCAGGCTCGGTGCCCTACCCTCTGTCAGCTGCTCGACGATCCGGGCCAGCGATACCGTGCTGTAGTCGCGGGGCAG
>JAAELL010000149.1 GCA_024226735.1 bacterium
AGCCAGCGCCACGACCCAGCCGAGATGCCGGGTCGCGGCGCACCATCAGCGCAAGCGCAAGACGGGTCCGGAGTTCGCGTTGCTGGTCGCCCGGTGCGACGCGCACGGCTGCGCGTTCACGCTCTATCACTGACTGCTGTCGATTCTGCTGACACTCAGGCTGGGCCTTTTCTCCGGTAGTGCCGGTCGCTCTCGCCTTGTTGCGGCTCCTCGGTGCCGCGACTCCGGGCATATGGTTCATCGCCGCGGCCGTGTCGGAGAGCGTGAGCGCCGTGTAGTGCTTCAACGTCGTCCTGTAATCGGCGTGGCGCATGATCTGCTGGCCCACCTGCGGCGCTACGCCCTCTCTCGCGAGCCGTGTGCCCAGCGTCGTCCGCAAAGCGTGGAGATCGACCACACGGCCCTCGTCGTCTCTCAGGGCGATCCCAGCGCGCGTGAAGTCGCTCTGGCGCGTCCTGTCGGTCACGACGCTCGTGAAAACGGGAGCGCTCGGGAGAACGTCTCTGGGCTTGATGCTTCTGAACTCTTCGGCGAGCTGCGGATGGAGCGGCAGTACGTCCTCGCGCTTGGCCTTCCCGCCTCTGACAACCAGCAGTCCTCGGTCCAGGTCGAGGTCTCGCCAACGGAGCCGCCGAAGGTCGCCTTTGCGTAAGCCTGCGAGAACGGCCGCGAGGTACCAGGTCCGACGGCCTCGAGACTCCGCCACGTCGAGCAAACGAGCTAGCTCCTCTTCGGAGAGGGCGCGGCGCACTCGACGACGGTCCCGCCCCTCATCGAGCTTCGGGATGTTCTTGAGCGGGTTCGACTCCATCCGCCCCACGCGCACAAGCCAGTTGACGAAGGCGACCACGATCTGGCGGCGGAAGTTGACCGTCCTGGCTGAGAGGCCGGCCTCGCGCAGAGTGCGGAGGTTCTGCTCGACGGGATCGGTTGTGATCTCGAATAGCTTGGTGAGCTCGGCTTCCTGGAAGAGCAGCGTCAGGTGGCGCTCCTTCTGACTCACGTGACGATCGGCGTGACCGACGTGCCCGCAGTGAGCGATGTAGTCGCCAACGTGCCGCGACAGGGGCTTGCTGTTCTCCGTGGCGAACCGGTCGTGCCTCGGATCGACGACCCCCTCCCGGCGCAGCGCGGCCTGAGCCTCGAGCTCGGTGGCGATCCTCTCGGCGGCTCGATGGTCGGTCGTGCCGCTGGACTTCGTCCTCCGTTTCCCCTTGTGGTCGTACCAGGAGACCTGGTATCGCCCCTTGCCGCCGCGCTTGAAGATGGAAGCCATTGAGTTGGTCCTGGGCTACTCCCTTGTTCCTCTACGTTTGTTGCGCTCGATCCACTCGGCGATGTCGGCCTCGTCGTAGCGGAGGTTTCTACCAATACGGACGCTCGGGATGTCGCCGCAGTTCGTGAGCTGCCACAACTTGCGCTGCGAGATCCCGAGCAGGTCGGCCACAACGGGTGCTTTCAACAGCTTCCTCATACCAATGTTCTCAGCGGTGCCGATCTGTTTCGGGTCGTGTTCAGGTTCGTGTCGAGATCGTCCGCTCGCTCCGCCACCTGTGCGGCTGAGCGCGAGCCAGTCGACCGACACGGAGGGCGCAGTCACTCGCTCACCTCCGCCGATCCGGGGCGCAGGTCAGGACTCGTTGCATTCGCTCGCCGTTCTGCCTCGTCCGTCTCCTCGGAGCCTCGCTCGCACAGTCCGCCAGCTCCCGGTAAACCTGGCGGACTCTGGGACTGGCACACTCCGCCAGAGTTCGCCACGCACTCCCTAGTCCCAGAAACGTGGCGGACTCTGGCTGAGGTGCCAGCCGTAGATGGGCAACTCCTTCTGCGTCGTCGTGTAGTACGTCGCCTTGTCTTGGAGGTGGCCTGCTTCGTGCAGAAGAATGAGAGCAAGCGTGTAAAGGCTCTCCGTGTGGTCTGCGGTGATCAGGATCCTCCGCAGCGCGTTGTCGAGGTAGTCCAGCTCATCAGTAGCGAGCTGCTCGCCTACCTGAAGAAGCACCCCAACGAGCTCCACAACGTAAGGGTCCGGCCAACCCCATCTGGTGCGCCCGCGGGGTCCTCGGCACGCTGGGGCCATGAGCACCCGACCCAACCCCGACACGGCGAAGCGCATGCGCGCGCTCGTCGGCGAACTCGAGGAGAGCGGCCTGAGCCTCGCCGCCTTCGCCCGCATGAAGGGCGAGCCGACGTGGAGGCTGTACGGGTGGCGGCGGCGCCTCAAGCGGAAGAGCCCGGCCAGCGAGCCGGCCTTCGTCCCTGTCCGGATCGTCGACGCGCCGAATCCGCCGGCGCCGCTCGAGATCGAGCTCGGTTGCCAGCGCAGGATCCTCGTTCCTCCCGGCTTTGACGAAGCCGCGCTCCAACGCCTGGTGCGGGTGCTCGAAGCATGCTGAACCTACCGCCGAGCGTCCGCGTCTTCGTCGCGCGCGAGCCTGTCGACATGCGCAAGAGCTTCGACGGCCTGTCGGGACAGGTGATCGACGTGATCGATGAAGATCCGCAGTCCGGACACCTGTTCGTCTTCTTCAACAAGAGGCGCACGCACGTGAAGGCGCTGGTCTGGGATCGGTCGGGTTACTGGATCCTCTACAAGCGCCTGGAGAACGGTCGCTTCAACGTCTTCGACCGCGCGGGCGAACGCACGAACA
>JAAELL010000150.1 GCA_024226735.1 bacterium
CGGCCCGTACCCGCCCGCTGCTGCGTTGCGCCTCCTCCGAGACTTGCAGCGAAGTCGCGTCGTCGCTGCGCCTTGCAGCGAACGCGTACGCACCGACCAAAATGCCGCACAAGAGTGAATCACACCACTAGAGGGCGCGGCCGACAATGCGATCGGCACGAGCACGCACTCGCACTCGCACTCGAGTGCATCGCGCCTCTACGGACAGAACGTCGCCGACAGGCCGTCCGAGAAGTTGAACCCGGCGGGTCCTCCAGCGATGTCTCGATACCAGAGC
This sequence comes from bacterium, assembly GCA_024226735.1. Taxonomy (GTDB): domain Bacteria; phylum Planctomycetota; class UBA1135; order UBA1135; genus JAAELL01. Next base: position 278 of record JAAELL010000150.1, read on the forward strand.
TGGAAGTACCACGTCGAGCTCGGGGTCACCAGGCCCGTCGCTTGCGGCGGTGCGGTCAGATCGAGCGCATGGTGGGCGATGCCCATTGCGTTCGCCTGGACGACCGGCAGACGGTAGGTCGATCCGCCCGCGCAGATGATGCCCTCTCCGAACGGGACCGCTTGCGGCGGGGTCCCTGTTCGCGAAGGTCGAGTTCGCCGAGAAGAGGTCACCCGTCACGTCCTGGATCAGAACGCCGCTCTTGCCGACCGTCATCGTGACCCCGTCGACGAGGACGTCGTCGAATGCGCCCGCTTCGCCCGCCTCGAAGACGAGGATCGGATCCGGGTCCATGAAGGCGTTGAACAGCACCGTGTTGAGGACGTTGGTCCCCTGGATCGGCACGTCCGGCTGCATCACGATCGGCCAAACCTCATGTCCGCCGATCTCCCGGTAGCGGCCGGGATACAGGATGATCGTCGCGGGCTTGATTCCGGTCGCCGCCTGGTTCATCGCGAACCCGATCGACTGTAGTGGCGCATTGGCCGCACCATTGCGCGCCGCGTCCGTGCCGGCCTCCGGGTCGACGTAGTACTCGGGACCGACGTAGCGGTGCGGGACCGGATCGATCGGCTGGACTTGAGCGTAGGCCACCGACGTGGCCACGAGAGAAAGGACCGAAGGCGCGATCGACCGGTGAAAGCGTCGAGCGGAATCGACTTGCATGACATCTCCTTGGGAGTCGTATTCGTTGGTGAAGCACGAGTACTCCCCTGGATGCAGCGCAACCACGGTCGGCAGCACGCAATGGTCGTCTTCCTTGCCTGTGAATCTCGACGAAAGGCACGCAACGCGAGAGGAGTCGGCGGGGTCTCTACTCGCGATCCGCGATCAGAACGTCACCTTGGCCAAGGCCTCGCGGTCCGGCTTGCTGAGTCCGTAGAGGCCCGCGAGCCATTCCATCAAGGCGAATACCTCCGGTGCGAAAGCGAGCATGCGCGCCATGCCGACCCGGCTCGAACCGAAGAAGACGCTATAGGCCTCTGCGAAGAACTCACGCACACTTCTGGTCGAGTATCCCACCCGCGTCGAGGGGTTTCCGAAGCGGCGTTCGCGCGTGATGGGCCGCTCCTTGTAGAGCATGTACATCTGCCGCACCGTCATCCGCTTCCTCACGCCGACGCCCCCCCGGTACATCACGATAGCTCGCTTCGTGTCTGACGCGGACCACAGTCGAATCTTGCGCTGGATGGCTCTCTCGAGCTCCTTGCGCTTGGCTTTCTCCAGGCTGCTGAGGGCCCCACCGAGGTAGTGATCCCAAGCGTGCGCCAACTCGTGCCTTATTTGATCGGTCGTGGACGTCACGCGCACATGGACCGTTCGGATGTTCGGCTGGTACGACGCGGCGCCACCGGTCGTCCCGAGCTCCGCGACTTCCTTCCACAGCGTGGGTACGCTGTTGTCGTTCCAGATGCGGATACTCGCCCGTCGCATCCGTTTTAGCTGTCCATTGGAGAACGCTCCCGCAGCTCGCTCGACTCGGCCCAGGACCTTCTTCGGAAGACCTGATCCGCTCATCATGAACTCGAGATCGGCGTTCGCCACGTTCAGGGGCTGCGCAGGAACCGGCGCATCCTGTCGATCTGGGCTTTGGTGTAGCGCTTCTCGTACGACTCCAAGAGCCTGAACCAAGCGACACGCGCGTCCACGTCGGGCACGAGAATCTTCTCCCCGGGATGGATCACGTCGGGATCCTTGCTTCGAATGCGTTCTTCGTTGGTCGGGCCGCCATCGGCCCGCAGCTTGAGTAGGTCACGCACCGACCCGACATTGCCGCGGAAGCCGATCTGGGAAGCGATACCCGAGAGCGTATCGTCCTTCTGGATCACACGCAGCTTGGCGAGCCTTCCGTCCTTCGTGTACTTGCGATAGTCCTTGTGGTTCGGGTAGTCGAGCATCGGATTCCGCGGATCACCGGTGTGCCCGGCGGAGTCCGCGCCCTTGTAGGAGCTCGCATCGGTGAGCCCGAACATGTGCCCGATCTCGTGCAGCGCGGTACTAGCGATCACCCGCCCAAGCTCGTTCTCACGCCGCCGGTAGCGCAGGCGACAAGTGCTGCCGACCTCGACGTCCTCGCAGTAGTTGACACGCTCCATCACGTTCACGGAGACCAACCCGTTGAAGCCGAACGGTGCACCGCGCACCCAACACTTCATTTGCGCAAACTTCGCGTCGCGCAGGAATTGGATGGACCAGACGCTCTTGGAGCGACCATCGAAGTCGATTCGAAGGTCGCGCGTGGCGACCAACGGAGCGAGTGCTGCTTCGATCTCACGGCGCACGAACCTGTTGAACGGGACCTTGTCCAGACCGATCAAGTCCAGAGTCGCGGGCACGACTACTCCCCGTTCCACCGCCCGTCGCGGGCGTCAGCGTCGACGGCTTCCTGCGAAAGCCGGAACAGGCGCCGGCCTCCGCTACGGACTTCCTCGATGCGCCCCTCGTCCGCGAGCTGCCCGAGGGCGTGCTTGAGCGCCGCCGCAGCCAGACCCGTCGCCTCGCGCAGACGCGTCCGGGACATGGGCCGCGGTGCTTGACCGAGCGCAGCGAGCACCGCCTCAGATGCCGGATCGAGTTGCGGAACGGGTTGCGTGGGCGCTTCGACCATGGCGACGGCACCCAGCCTTTGCACGAGCTCCGCGTAAGGAGCCAGAATCTCGGACACGGCTTGGGCCTCACGCGCTAGTTCTTCGAACTCGGCGCGCAGCGGATCGCCCTCGATGTCTCGTGCCCAAAGGCGCTGCCCCAGAAGCGTGTCGCACATCTTTCGATACGGCGCGATCGCCGCCGGAAACCCGGCGGAGTCGAGACTCTTGCGGAGGTGTTGCATCACCTCACGGCCGGTTCCGACCGAGGTCTTCACGTTCGAGAGCAACGCTTCGAACTCGCCCGACGGCTTGCTCTCAGCCGTCTGTGTCTTCGACCTTCGCGTCATTGGAAGCAATCTCCAGCATCTCCAGAATTCGCTCGACTCCGATCGTAGGACTGCCTTGTTCGAGCTCGATCGTCACGTCGAGGCTTCCGGTCTCCTTGCGCGTGCCGGGCGCGGAGCTCGAAGGGCGTCGCCTCAGAAACCGACCGCGGATCCGGCCACGGCTCACCGTCGCTCCTCCCGCCTCGGAGTCCACCTCCCTCGTATCAGTGATGTCGTAGCCGAACTCGAACCGTGCCTTCTTCACGTTGACCATCGGAATCTCGACCATCGACAGCAGCGGCACCTCGATGACGAACTCCTTCTCCTCCTGGTTCTCGTCCAGCTTCCTGTATCGAAACGACTGCATGACCAGCTCACCGCTCGGATCTTCCGGACGGAAGGCTACGTCGCGAATGAACTCGATCGTCGTCCTGGCGCTTTCCGCCTGCGCATCGATCACGGCGGTCAGCATGGCGCCGATCGTCTGACCGAGACTCAAGGCCTCGGATCGACTCAGGATGACGCCCATGCCTATCTCACCTTTCCGTCGTTGCCGGAGTCGTCCAGCTCCAGATCGTCCATGGTGATTCCCAGTGTCAACTCTTGCACACTGCCTTCGGCCACTCCGTCCAGCTCGTCTCCCGTGATCGCGACATCGAACGTAAGGCTGGAGGCCCTCTGGGCCGCCAAGGTCCTGCGCGCCGTCGGAAGGAATGCCTCGAGGCGCTTCGGCAGGATCTTGCGCAGGCGCGCGGCGAGGTCTCGGTTGTTCGGCAGTTTTCGGGCGTCGGCAGCCGGCAGCTGCTTCTTGGCGGCCAGAAAGAACGCGACCGACTCGGACAGCATGTTCCGGTGATCTCCAGCTAGAAACGCCAGTACGCCGAAGTCACCGATCGACTCGCCCTTGGCAGCCGCGGCCGCCGCATCGAGGAGCAGGCGCTCGTCGATCGACGAATTGCGGGCGAGCAGCTCGCGAACCACCCGCGGGAACTCGTCACGCTCGAGCTCGTGCAGCCAGGTACGATTCAAGGCAGAGGCGACGGCGTTGTCCGGCGCCTCGACCGTCCCTTGGAAGGCGAACCGCAGCGTCAAGCTGATGTCGCGCACATCGACTCGCGGCACGGGGAGCAGCGAGAGAAAAGGGTCCGCCTTGTACTGCTCGAGATACTCCATGCTCACCTTGTCCGCCGCCGCGCGCGCGTCGACGACATCCTTGAGGAGCGCGCCCAGCACCTCATTGAGCCTTGCCATGCATGTCCTCTCGCGTCACCGCTCGTAGCGGTCAGGTGGTTGCAGGCTCGTCCTTGATCGCATCCTCGAGGATATCGAGGATCTTCGACAGCCCAGCCGGCATCTCGTCCTGAACGGCCCGAACATGGACGTCCAGGGAGTACTCTCGCTTCTGGCTCGCGGCAGTGGACGATGAGGTCTTGTAGGCGGCCGACACACGCCAGCTGATCTTGACCGGCGACCAGAACGAGCTGAACTTGCCGCTGACGGTCGAATCCAGTGAGAAGGACGAATTGGTCTTGCGCACGACCGTGTCGGTCAACTTGGCTTTGAAGTCGATCGTCATCTCGTCGATCCGAATGTACGGGACCGGCGTGATCGTGAGCAACGGAACCGTCAGCTTGAACGTCTGCGGATCCTCGTTTTCATCCTTCTTCTCGTACGAGAAGGTGACGTTGCGGAGATCTCCGGCATCTGCATCCTGCTCGGTATCCGCGAACAGGAGGTCATCGCCCGTCCCGACCGGCTGTTTGAAGCCGACCTTGTGGATAAACTCGATCGTACTCTGCGCAGCGAGCGCTTGAGCCTCGATCGCGGCCTTCATCGGGCCACCGATCAATTGCTCGAACGGAATCTGACGCAGCTCTCCAACTGCTCTGGACATCTCAGTGCTCCCCTAGCTGGTCAACCGTTGACGATATTCTCGGCGACTTCGACGACTTCGATAGCCGGTTTTCGCTGAAGCAAGGCCTTCTTCTCGAGGACGGCGAGTCGTTGAGGACTCGTCCCGCCGGCTGTCCCCACCAAGGCCTTGGCATCATCCAACGAGGCCGCCACGCCGACGAGCCGCAGGGTGTCACCGACCTTCAACTTGTTGCCCACACGAAGAACTAGATACTCCGCACCGACCGCTTTGGTCGTCTTGCGCGTACTGCGAGTTTTCGAAGTGCGCGTCGCACGACGCTTGGGCGACTCCGCCTTCGACCTGGGCTTGGCCGCCCGCTTCTTCTTCGCCATGCTCTCTCCTCCCTGTTTCCCGGTCCTTGGACGCTATCGCGACACGTTGGCGAGCGCAAGGTAACCATAGTGAGCAGACGAGAGGCCCGAATCACGGCGGTCGGAACGGATGCCCCGAGTCCCGGGGGGGCGCTGACGTTCCGTGCAGGCGAGCCTCAGTCCCATTCACAAAGCAACGGCAACAGCGCCGTCCCCGTGTGGTCGTCGATGCCGCGCGTGTCGAGGAACGCGTGATTCTGCTGCTCCCCACCTTCGGGCTTGCCGGGGCTGAAGAGCTTCCCGTCGACGGATGCGCCGTTGATCCACGTCCACACGCCTTCGCTCTCCGCGTCGCTCGCCCCGATCCAGGGGAACGTCTCCGGCACGTTGCGGTCGGCGTCCGCGGGCAGCTCGGCATCGAGGTACTCGCGCAGGGCCTTGAACTCGTCCTTGGTCTCGATGCACGCGAGGCGGCCGCCGACGCTCTCACAGAACGCGCGCGCCTGGTCCCACGTCATGGGGTCGGGGTACAGCTTGTATTGGTTTCCTCGATGGGAATACACGTCGCGCGGCACGCGCTTGAAGGGCGCTGGATCACCGGCCTCGAGGTGCGCGATCGCGGCCTCGAGGCGCTCCGCCTCGCGCAGGTCCTTGACCTTCGCCTCGTTCGGGTCGGCGGGCAGCTTGATCCTCTTGCGCGCCTTGCGCAGGCCCGCGAGCAGGTCGTCATGCGCATCGTCGATTTCGCGCTGGAGCTTCTGCATCGTCTGCTCGAAGTCCGCCAACGCGTCCCTGGCGACCTTGCTCTCGAACGCCCAGTCCGCGGGCGCTGGTCCAGGTGTGGGCCGGGGTCCGCAGAGCGCGGCGAGGAGCACGCCGCAGTACAGAGGCCGGTGCAGCTTCATGACTCGATCAATTCTCGCACGACGCGCCCGTGCACGTCGGTCAGCCGGTAGCGCCGCCCCTGATGGCGGTAGGTCAGACGCTCGTGGTCGATCCCGAGCAAGTGCAGGACGGTGGCGTGCAGATCGTGCAGGTGCACGGGGTCGCGCGCGACGTTGTAGCCGAAGTCATCCGTCTCGCCGTACACCTGTGCCCGGGCTCCGCCGCCAGCGAGCCACATGCTCGTGCAGCGCGGGTGGTGGTCGCGGCCGTAGGTCGACGCGGTCAGCTTGCCCTGCGAGTAACAGGTGCGCCCGAACTCGCCCCCCCACACGACGAGCGTGTCCTCGAGCAGCCCGCGGCGCGCGAGGTCGGTGACGAGCGCCGCCGAAGCGCGGTCGGTCTCCGCGCACTGGCGCCGGAGGTCGCGCGGGAGTCCACCGTGCTGGTCCCAGCCCTGGTGGAAGAGCTGCACGAAACGCACGTCGCGCTCGAGCAATCGGCGTGCGAGCACGCAGTTTGCGGCGTACGTGCCGGGCGTGCGCGCATCGTCGCCGTACAGCTCGAAGGTCGCATCCGGCTCGTCCGTCAAATCCGCGACGTCGGGCACCGATGCCTGCATGCGGTACGCGAGCTCGGCTTGGGCGATCCGATCGAGGGGAGCGTCGTCGTTCGAGCGCGCGGCGTCGTGCTCGTGCATCTTCCTCAGCGCGGAGAGCATGCGCCTGCGCGTCGCGCGGTCGAGCCCGGCCGGATCGTTCAGGAAAAGGACGGGGTCGGCGCCCGCACGGAGTTGCACGCCCTGGTGCCGCGCGCTGAGGAAACCCGAACCCCACAACCGCTTGTACAGGGGCTGGCCGCCCTTGTTCTTGGTGACGAGGACGCAGAACACGGGCAGGTCGTCGTTCAGGCTCCCCAGTCCGTAGCTGAGCCACGCCCCCATCGACGGACGCCCGGCGACCGGCGAGCCAGACAAGAGGAACGTCGCCGCCGGGTCGTGGTTGATCGCATCCGTCACCATCGTCCGAATCACGCACAGCCGATCGGCGACGGCCGCCGTGTTCGGCAGCAGCTCGCTGTACCAGCCCTGCGCGGCCCCGTGGCGCGCGAACGCGAACTGCGCCCCCGCGAGCGGCAGGCTCGCCTGGTTGCCCGACATCCCCGTGAGGCGCTGACCGCGGCGCACGGAGTCGGGGAGCTCCGTGCCGTTCTGCTCCTGTAGCAACGGCTTGTGGTCGAAGAGGTCGAGCTGCGAGGGGCCACCGCTCTGGAACAAATGCACGACGCGGCGCGCGCGGGGCGCGTGGTGCAGACCGAGCACGTCCCCGCCGCCGTCATCCGCACGCGCGAGGCGACCGAGCGCCAACGAAGCGAGCCCCAGCCCGGCGCCGCGCAGCAAGCTGCGACGCCCCAGCTGTTCCAGCCGACCGGCGATCGCGCGTTCCAGCTCGTTTCCACTCATCATTTCAGGATTCAGCGCCGTGTGACCACGGAGTCCAGGCTCAAGAGCGCGCTCGCGACCACCGTGGTCGCCGCGCGCTCGATCGCATCGTCTGCGGCGACGGACGGCGCGCCCTGCTCCGGCTCCTGGTCCGGCGCGTCGCCCTCCGCCCGAGGGTGCGCGGACCATTCCAGGTCGAACGTCGCGAGCGTCACTGCTGCGGCCGGCTCCGCACGGTAGGCCACACGCTGCTCGGCGAGCAGCTCGAGCAGCACGGCTTCCTCCACGGCGGTTGGCCGCCGGCTCGCGAGCGAGCGCATCAAGTGCGCGACCCGTTCGACGTCCGAGTCCGTCGCCGCGATCGCGCGCGCCGCGAGCGTCACCGCGACCTCGACGAACTGTGGGTCGTTCCACAGGGTCAAGGCCTGCAGCGGCGTCACGGTCGACTGGCGCGCGACCGTGCACACCTCACGCGCAGGCGCGTCGAACATCGCCATCGCGGGCGGCGGTGAGGTGCGTCGCCAGAAGGTGTACAGGCTGCGGCGGCGCAGGCCGTCGCCGCGGCTCGTCGGATAGCGCTTCCCGCTCTTCTCCTGCCAGAGCCCCGGTGGCTGGTAGGGAAAGACCGAAGCGCCGCCCCGGTGCTGTGCGAGCAGGCCGGCTGCACGCAGCGCGCCGTCCCGGATCATCTCCGCCGGCCGGCGCCCGCGCTGGGCGCGCGAGAAGAGCTCGTTCCCCGGGTCGACCGCGAGCGCCCCCCCGGGCGGAGTCGACGACTGGCGGTAGGTCGACGACGTGACGAAGCGACGCAGCAGCGCGCGCGAGTCCCAGCCCGATTCGACGAGATCGCGCGCGAGCGTGTCGAGCAGCGCGCGGTGCGTCGGCACCGGGCCTTGGCTGCCGAGATCCTCCGGGGTCGGCAGCAGCCCGCGTCCGAACGCGATGCGCCACAGCCGGTCGACCTGCACGCGCGCCGTGGTTGGATGGTCCGGGTGCGTCAGCCAGCGCGCGAGGTCGCGCCGGTCCCGCGGAGCCTCGACCCCCAACGTCGGGAACGCCGAGAGCGTCGCCGGAGCGACGGGCGCGCGCCGCTCGCTGTAGACCCCGCGGTGCAGGACGTGGGCGGTGCGCCGAGTCGCGGGCAGATCCGGGGAGGTGCGCATCGTCATGATCTGCCGCACGCCGTCGCGCAGCGCGTCGCGCTCCGCGCGCACCGCGCGCAGCGCTTCGCCCGCGGCGTCCGCCGCCGCATCGCTCTCACCCGCCAGCGCCTCTCCGCTCGCGTGCAGGCCCGCGACGTCGGCGGCCGAAAGCTCGCGGGCGTACACGGCGACGTCGTCGACGCTGCCGTGCTTGTAGCCCTTGTCACGGAAGCGGCTGCCGATCGTGAGATGCCCGATGCCGCCGCCACGGATCGTGCGTGTCAGGTGGTCGCGCACGACCTCGGTGTCCTGCAAGACGCCGTCGAGATACAAGCGCAGGCCGTCCGCGCGGCTCGAGCCGTCGTAGGAGAACGCGACGTGCAGCCACGCGTGCGTGGGCACCGGCTCGCGCGTGCGGATCGCGATCGCGTCGCCCGGCCAGAAGTGGACCAGCGCCACGGTCAGCTTCCCCTCCTCGACGAGGAGCTGATAGCCGCGACTGCCCGAATCGGTCCACGACTTGGTGCGGTGGATCACGACCGCGCGCTCGTACGCCGGCATGTTGAGCCGCAACCCCAGGGAGAACGCATCGCTGCGGTGGAAGTCCCCGATGCCCGGGAACGCGACCGCGTCCTCGCCCGACATGCGCAGGCCGCGCCCGTGCGCGCCCTCGACCGACGCGGGCCCGTCGACGAGCTGGGCCGCACCGCCGCCCTCCTGCGCGTTGGCGCCCACGTCGGGCGGCTCGAAGGCGAAGCGTCCTTGGGGTGCCACGCCGTTGCCGGGCAAGGCCGCGTGCCCAGCGAGTCGCGCCTCGGCCCGGCGCACGCCCTCTTCCAGCTCCGGCAGCCGCGCCTCCTGCTCGCCCGTCGGCAGGTCGAGCGCCGGGGTCGGGACCGAGCGCGTGAAGTGCGAATACAGCCCCGACTCGTCGATGTCGTCGAAGAACGAGGAGAGCTCGTAGTAGTCACGCTGCGAGATCGGGTCGAACTTGTGGTCGTGGCAGCGCGCGCACGCGACCGTCAGCCCCAGGAAAGCGGCCGCCATCGTCTCGACGCGGTCGGAGACGTACTCGACCCGGAACTCCTCCTCGATGCTGCCCCCCTCGTTCGTCTGCCGGTGCAGGCGGTTGAAGGTCGTCGCGAGCCGCGTCTCGCGCGTCGCGCCCTCGATCAGATCGCCGGCGAGCTGCTGCGTCAGGAAAGCGTCGTACGCCAGGTTCGACTCGAACGCCCCGAGCACCCAGTCGCGCCAGGGCCAAACGTTCATGTCGACGTCGGCCTGGTAGCCGAACGTGTCGGCGTAGCGCGCGACATCGAGCCAGTCCGCGGTCATACGCTCGGCGTGCGCCGTCGACGCCAGCAGCCGATCCACGACGGCTCCATACGCATCGGGCGCGGTGTCGGCGAGGAACGCGTCGAGCTCGTCCAAGGTCGGCGGCAGTCCGGTCAGGTCGAAGGACACGCGCCGCAGGAGCGTCGCGCGGTCCGCCTGCGGTGCCGGAGCGAGGCCCTGCGCCTCCAGCTTCGCGAGCACGAAACGATCGAGCGCATCGCTCGGCCAGTCCGCATCCTCGACGGGCGGCGGCGGACGGCGCACGGGCGGCTCGAAGGCCCAGTGCCCAGTGTAGTCCGCGCCCTCGTCGATCCAGCGCCGGATGAGCTCGATCTCGTCCGCCTCGAGCTCGAGCTTCGACGCGATCGGCGGCATGCGCTCGCCCGCGTCGCCGTTCGAGATGCGGTAGATCAGCTCGCTCACGCCCGCGTCGCCGGGGACGATCGCCGCGTAGTCACCCCGGTCCTCGATCGCACTCGCGCGCTGGTCGAGACGCAGCCCCGCTTCGACGTTCGCCGCGTCGGGGCCGTGGCACTGGAAGCAACGGTCCGAGAGCAGTGGCCGGATCTCGGTGGCGAAGTCGATGGGCTCCTCGGAATCGAGGAAGGCCGCGGTCGCGCTCGCGGTGAGAACGAGAAACAGGAGGACGGGTGCGCGGAGACTCGACTGCAGTGCCACGTGTCCATTCTGCCGTGCCGGACCGATTGAGCCTACGCCGAGGCCCGACAACCCCGGCCTGGTTCGGCGCGGTCGGTAACCGCTCGGCGCGTTCGGGGTAGGGGCCGCGATCCCCAGCTGGTCCATCCAACCCCCTCGCCCCCTGGAACCATGCTCATCCAACTCCTGGCTCCCGTCCTCGCGTTCGCTGCCCCTCTCCACGCCCCGAGCGCGCAAGACCCCTCAGACGCCCAGTCCAGGCAGGACCAGGCCTTCTGGTCCGAGCTCGCCGCGACCCTGCGCGAACGCCACGGGGTCGCCGCGGCGCTGCCCGAAGATCCGCGCAATGCCGAACTGCGCGCGCTCACGAGGTCGACGCATCTGACCCCGCCGCGGCTGGAGGATGTCGAGGACTTGGGTGCGGTGACCCAGGCGCTCGCCGCGCTGACGGGAATCCCGATCGTGCTCGATCCGCGGGCCGCGGACGCGATGATCAATGAGGGCGTGGCGATCAGCCTCGACTGGACGCATCCGACGGCTCTGGGAACCGTACTGGACACGTTGGTCACGATGGCGGGTGAAGAGGTGAGCTGGACCGTCGACGAAGGCGCGATCGTGGTCACGACCCGCGACCGCGCGCGCGCCGAACAGCACGTGTTCCTGCACCCGATCGCCGACCTGAGCGGACTCTTCGAACCCGAGGACCTCGCCGTCCTCGCGCAGGAGAACGTCGCACCCGGCAGTTGGGTATACAACGGCGTGGCGATCGAGCCGACGAGCACGTTCCTCGTCGTGGTGCACACGCGCGAGGTGCACCTGGGCGTCGAACGCCTGCTCGGCGACTTGCGCGCGTTTCAGGTGTCGCTGCGTCAGCCGCCGACCTTCGCGCCCAGCCCCGGCGAGCTCGAGCAGGAGAAGAGCCTCTCCGCGCTGGCTCAGGTGCGCTTCGCGGCGGACTTCCACGCCGGCGGTGCGGGGACGCACATCGCGCAGGTCGCGGCATTCCTGCAGGAGCTCTCGGGCATGAACTTCCTGGTCAGCCAGGCCGTGCGCGACGAGCTCGACGAGGAGGCCGTGCGCGTCGACTTCAACCTGCCCGAGACCGACCTGCTCACGGTGCTGAACCTGATCCCCAGGGTCTGCCCCGACCTGCGCTGGACGCTCGCGGGCGACGTCGTCCGGTTCCACACGGCCGAGGAGCTCGGGGGTAGCCAGATCTTCTCGCTGTTCGACGTGCGCTCGATCATCGAGCCCGCGCCGCAGGGCTTCACGTTCCGGGTCCGTCCCGACGACGAGCTCGAGGCGATGGTGCTGCACCCGACCTTGCTCGAGGAGCTCATCCGCCACACGATCGATCCCCAGAGCTGGGACAATGACCCCACGAACTTGATTCGAATCTCGAGCAACGGCGTGATGACCGTGAAGCAGACGCCCGCCGCGCTGAACCAGCTAAGGGCGTTCCTGAAGAACCTGCAGACCATCGCCGACACCATGACCGAAGTCGGGCGACAGCACGCGCGCTGAGCGGAATCCGGGGCGAGCACACCCCGAGATTTTGGCACCGAATCGCGGGACGCGCGGGCGCGCGAACACACCAGGGGGCTGTCCATCGGCGGCCGCCGTTCACGGCGAGCCGCCCCACCACTCGCCCAAGGACATCCGATGCGCAAGCTCGCCCCCTGGTGTCTCGCTGCTCTGGCTACGGCTACGGCTACGGCTACGGCTACGCCTAGCCTCGCGCAGTCGCTCTGGTCCCAGTCCTTCGACAACACGACGATCATCCAGGGCTCCGCGTCGTGCCTGAACAACCCGGACGGCATTACCGACAACAGCTTCTGGCGTCTCTACGACCCCGCGCAGTTCGGTCAGGCGGGGACGTTCACGATCGAATCGGTGCGCTTCGGGATCGAAGACGCGACGACGACGAGCGGAGCGCAGCTCGTCGAGGTCGCGATCCGCGACGGCGCGGGCTTCCCGGTCGGGGCCAGCGCCGCCCCCATCCTGGGGAGCGCCTCGATGATGGTCGCGGACACCGACGTGTCCCAGCAGACCTTCGAGACGATCACGTTCAACCCGCCGATCGCCATGGCCGCGGGCCAGAGGTTCTCGGTCGAGCTGCGTGTCTTCAACGGGCAGCCCCAGGGCGACTTCTTCTTCATCGGTTCGAACACAGCCGGGGAGACGCCACTCGACTCGAGCTTCATCTCCGCGGCCGACTGCGGGATCATCGACCCCGTTCCAACCGCGTCAGTCGGCTTCCCGGTCCACTTCGTGCTCGATGTGGGCACGACCTCCGGCTCCCTGTCGGCGGACTTCGTCGCGAACCCCACGGCCGGCGTGGCTCCCCTCGCGGTCGCCTTCACCGATCAGTCGTCGGGCACGATCACGAGCTGGAGCTGGAACTTCGGCGATGGCTTCACTTCGAGCGCACAGAACCCGACGCACCTCTACGCCACGTGCGGAACGTACAACGTCTCGCTCACGGTGTCGGGGCCCGCGGGATCTGACACGCGGGTGCGGGCGGGCTACGTCCAGGTCAGTCCGGGGGCCGCGTTCGCCGCGGCTCCCACGACGGGCACCGCGCCACTCGCGGTGACCTTCACGGACCAGTCGTCCGGCATGCCGACCGGATGGCTTTGGAGCTTCGGAGACGGGGCCACCTCCAACGCCCAGAACCCGACGCACACCTACGCTTCCTGTGGCCGCTACACCGTCACGCTCACCGCGATGTGCGGCGCTCTGTCGACCACGGCGACGCAAACCGACCTGATCGAGGTCTCTCCGAGCGCCGCATTCACGGGCAACCCGACCTCCGGTACCAGCCCGCTCTCGGTGCAGTTCACCGATCAGTCCGTCGGCGACCCGACAGCTTGGCTCTGGAGCTTTGGCGACGGGACCAACTCCAACGCCCAGAGCCCGGCCCACGTGTACACGTCTTGCGGCCGCTTCACCGTCTCCTTGACGGCCACCTGCGCCGGACTGACGAGCACCGAGACCAAGGTCCATTACATCAACACCGCCCCCGTCGCGGAGTTCGCCGCGACGCCGCTCCAGGGACCCGCCCCACTCGAGGTCCAGTTCAGCGACCAGTCGGCGGGCAGCCCTACCAGCTGGCTCTGGGTCTTCGGCGACGGCAACTCGTCCGTGCTGCAGAACCCGCTGCATGAGTACACGGCACCGGGCACCTACACCGTCTCCCTCACCGCCGCCTGTCCGGGTGGATCCGACATCGAGACCAAGAACACCTACATCACAGTCGACCCGCCGCCCGACCTGTTCGTCCACTTCGAGAAGCAGACGACGGCGACCATTCCCTCGGCGCGCTACGTCGTCCCCGTCCTGGAAGCCGACGGCGACGGGTATGGCCTGGGAGAGCCTTCCGCGGTCTCGGCGTGCTCGGGGACACTGCGCAGCAACGCGCACACGATGCGCGTCATCCTGACCGATTTGGAGGATGAGACCCCGCTGCGCACCTCGGCCCCGGGAACGTTCCAGACGATCTCCGAGCAGTACGAGGTCACGTGCAAGGTCGAGTTGGGGCAGAGCTCCGCCGACTACGACTGTGACTTCGAGGTCTACACCTGGCCCCCTGGAAGCGTCGCAGGCGACCCCGCGCAACGGATCGACGCGACCAACGCCAGCTCGTTCGTGCTCATCATCGGTGCTGACGCGCCGCAGACCGCCCTCGAGCGGGCGATCCAAGTGCGCGCGCTCGCGGACCTGAACCGGGAAGTCGAGCCGATCGAGTCGGCGGTCGTCACGATCCAGAGCGTGCGCCTGACGAGCGGCGCGAGCTCGCCCGGCATCGCGGTCGGTGCGAACAAGCGCGCCCTCGTCCTGATCGAGGACAGCTTCAATCAGCTCGCGCCACAGCCGGGCCCGGAGTGCTCGTCGGCGCTCGACATCGTCGGGGTCGGCAACTTCGGCATCGACACGAGCGGCGCCACGTCCTCCTCGGTTCCAGGCTCGAGCTGCCTTCCCGTGCGCGACATCTGGTTCCGCTGGACCGCGCCGACCGCAGGCGAGTACTTCTTCGACACGTACGACACCGAGACGTTCTCGACCCTGATCGAGATCTACGAAGGCACGTGCGGCGCGCTGACCTCGCGCGTCTGCCACAACGGATCGCTCGAGCTCATTCCGACCGAGGGGAGCGGCGTGTCGTTGACGGTGTCCGTGGCCGGCAGCACGTACTTCTTGCGCATCGGCGCCGTCGACGGTGACGAGAGGACCGGGATGCTCTCGGTCAAGCTGCTCGGGAACGGCCCCTTCGTCCAGTTCGGACACACGACGCCGGCGACGCGGACGCGGCTCGGACAGGTCTCGACCAAGCCGGTCTGGCCAGAGCCCGACGCCATGAGCTACTTCGGGATTCGGTACTTCGCGGTCAACCGCAACGTCAACGGCAACGTCGCCGGCATCCCGCTCGAGAGCAAGTCGGCGTTCGAGCTGCGCATCGGCGTCGATGCCCACCCCGCCGCCAACTTCACCCTCACGCCCGGCGCGTGGGATCCAAGCAGCGGGATGACGCGCCTGCTCGTCCCGATCGCCCAAGAGTCGGCCGGCGTCGCGCTCTTCGGAGACTTCGTACTGCCGGGCGGCGGCGCCGGAGCGTTCTACGAGATCAACCTGACGCTCGAGAGCACCGCGCCCCTGGGGGGCGCGGCCACCTCGCCGAGCATCGGTTGGAACTCGCGCGCCAAGTGGCTGATGATCAACAACTGAACCTTGACCGCTCTAGCCGAACAAGGAGCTGAAATGCGATTCCTGAGCCTGCTCGCACCGCTCGCGGTGGTTCTCGTCGGCGGCAGCTCGCCGGCACTCTGTCAGGGATCGGACGCCTGCGCGACCGCACCGACCCTGTTCGGTACGACGACCGCGGCGTTCGATACGAACAGCGCGACCGACAGCCCGCCCGCCTGGCCGTGCGCCGTGGCCGGGAACGACGTGTGGTTCCGGTGGTACGCGCCGCGTAGCGACTCCTTCGTCTTCTCCACCTGCGCCATGGCCGACTTCGACACGACCCTCGAAGTCTTCGAAGGCTCGTGCGGAGCCTTGACGAGCCTGGAGTGCAAGGACGACGCCTGCGGCGAGCGCAGTGAGGTGACCATCTCCGCGACCGCGGGAGCCTCCTACTACGTGCGCGTCGGAGGCTCGCAGGGAGCGCGCGGGCAAGGGCTGCTGAGCGTCGCGCCCGCAGGGGCTCCGCGCATCGACCGTGAGGCCCTGACGACCAGCGCGGGCACCGGGCACGCCGGCGCCGACGTGTCCGAGCGCCACAACTGCGTGGTCGCCTACCAGAGCAACACGTTCCGCCAGGACGATCGCGTGATCGACGACTTCACGGTTCCGGTCGAGCCGAACGCGACCGGCTGGCTGGTCGAGAGGGTGCGCGTGTACGCCATCGCGTGCGTGGACGTCTCGGGCCCACCGCCCGCCACGCCGACCTCCACGCTGACCCAGATGACGCTCGTGATCTGGAGCGGCCCCCCCCACCAGCCGGGCTCCACGCGCCTCTTCGGAGACACGACGACGGACGTCTTGTCCGCGACCGGCTGGACGAACACGTACCGCGTCACGTCGCCGACGACTCACGACGAGACGCGCTGGCCGATCTTCTTCGCCGACGCCGAGATCCGCGTCTTCCTCCCCGAGGGCGGTCGCTACTTCCTGGAATGGGGGCTCGACGACTCGAACCCCGAGTGGTTCCTGGACGACGTAGGCTGCGAGAACCTGCCCGCGACTCCGGCCAACCCGAACGTCGCTGGCGACGGCCTGCAGATTCTGTTCGGCACTCCGCCGCGACCGCTCGATCCACGCACGATGGGCTGTACCGGCAACGCGGGAGCGGTGCGCGACGATCTCCCCTTCCAGGTCTTCGCGGTCCCCGCGATCAGCGTCCCCGATCCGGCTTGCACGGCGCTGGCGAACTCCACGGGTCGAGCGGCAGCGCTCGTGCTCTCGGGGTCCGGGCTCGCGGGCGATCCCCTCGAGGCGACCGTCGGTCAGGGTCCACCGGCCGGGTTCGGCTACTTCGTGAGCGGCACGAGCCCGGGTCTGTACATCGTCCCACCCGGCGCCTCCGGCATCATCTGTATCGGTGGACCGCAGCTACGGTACAACAGCGTCCCGCTCGGGCACGTGTTCCAGTTCGATGCGGGCGGCGTCTCCCAACGGGTGATCGGCTCCGGCCCATCCCCGCTCGCGACCGACGGCTCGTTCGCGCCGGTTCCGGCCGTGATGGCGGGCGAGACGCGCTGGTTCCAGGCCTGGTTCCGCGACGGGGCCACGAGCAACTTTTCCGGTTCGGAGGCGGTGACGTTCCAGTGATGCGGATTCGACCGGCGGCTATCGGCCGCAGGGTTAGCACGGCTGGAGCCGGACCCCCGTCGTCTGGCCGCCGTCGAAGATCTCGTACAGCAGACTGCCGGGCGCGTCCGGCCCGAGCTCCCAGCACGTAAAGCCCCCCGCGATCGCGAAGGTGCGACGGGTCACCTTCGGCCCATCGGCGGGATCCGATTCGAGGTAGTAGTGGTGTGAGTCACTCTTGTGCGGCGTTTTGGTCGGTGCGTACGCGTTCGCTGCAGGGCGCAGCGACGACGCGACTTCGCTGCAAGTCTCGCAGGAGGCGCAACGCAGCAGCGGGCGGGTACGGGCCGACCAAAATGCCGCACAAGAGTGCATCACACCACTAGTTGCCGGGGAAGAGTATCGGCCCGGCGGCAGGTCCTCGAGGCGAAAGCGGCCCGACTCGGTGTCGAGCTCGCCCCTCACCGTGGAGCGCAGGCCGGACTGAACTTCCAAGCGTGGTTCCGCGACATCGGCGTGCCCTGCAGGCAGGGATCGAACCTGTCGAACGCGATCGGGATCGTGTTCACGCCGTGAAGGGCGGGCGACGCCGTTGTCAAGGACAGCAACCGTGCTGCATCTCGGCAACAGCGCCACCAAAACAAACGGTCTTTCGATCCATCGGAGGTCAAGCCGCGCGAGCCTAGGTCCTACAATTCGTCCCACAGTCAGTCGAATGCGTGCTCCATTCGATCCGCCCTTCTTCCTTCCCACAGACAAACAGGGTCGAACATGCAACACCACAGCTCATTCTTGTGCCTCGCGCTCGCGATCGCCGCCACGACCAACGCACCCGGCGCGGAAGCACTTCCGTCCGGCGGCTACTGGCAGCTCACCGAGCTGATCATCCTTCCCCCGGATGTCGACTCCGGCGGCACGTTCCAGGGGTCCTACGCCGTCCGCGCGGATGCCTCGGGCATGAGCGGCGAGGCGCATGCGACGGACATCCTCGATCTGCACGAAGAGCTCTACTCCGCCACCGCGCTCGGCTACGGCCGACAGGCCTGGCGCTACATCCCGATTCTGGATGAGACCGGCGAGGTCGAGTTCGACTTCTACCTCGCGATCGACGGCTTCATCGACCTGATCGACGGCCCCTGCTACGGCGTGATCGTGGGCTCGGTCCAGTTCGCCTCTTCCCTGGACGGTCCGAATGGAGGTCCGACCAACGAATCAGTCGACGCGTCATTCGCGCGCGCGACCGGTTCGGGATCATCGGTCGAGCTGTCGATTCCAGTGACCGGCGGATTGACGACGTTGATCGCGGCCAGTACGGGCGAAGGTCACTACCCCCTACCGGCCCAGGTGCCCAAGTACTTCAACGGAGACCAGTGCGTCGACGAGTACTGGATGATGCACGCGTCGTCGGTCTACATCGAGGCCTGGGCGAACGGCTGGATCGTCGGCCCCTTCTTCAACTGGGCCGAGGTCAAGCTCGAGATCCGTGGCGAAGTCATTTCCCATTGGTTGCGCCGGGTGTGCCCGTGAAGTCCCGCACGACCCTTGCGGTGACGCTCGCCGTTGGGCTCCTCGCGGCGGCGTGGCTGTGTAGCCGAACGATCGGCACGCGCCGCGATGCACCGCTGCCCGGTCCCGCGGCAGCAGAGCGGAGCGCGGACC
This sequence comes from bacterium, assembly GCA_024226735.1. GTDB lineage: Bacteria > Planctomycetota > UBA1135 > UBA1135 > JAAELL01. The sequence goes on from JAAELL010000150.1 coordinate 18,882, forward strand.
GGCCGGCCGTCGAGCGTCCGGGCTCGCGAACCGACCGCGACCAGCTCCCGCGGGTCACCGTGGTGAGTGCGAACGTGGCCGGTGCGATCGAGCTCACCTACACCTCGACGCGCGGTGCTCGTGCGACGCGGAACACCCGCTCCGGCGAGCCGGTCGAGCTCCCCGAGCGGGGCGACTACCTCGTGCGCGTCCGGCCCACGGGACGCAGGCCGACGTACTTCATCATCGGGGTTGCCCAGGAGAATGTCGAGCTCGCGCTGCTCGAGACCGCGACGGTCCAGGTCCGGATCCGCGGCGCGGATGGTCCCCGCGCCGGAGTCCCCGTGCAGCTCTTACCGGGGACGATCCCCGGAGCCGGCGCGCACGCCTGGGAGTCACTCGCCGCGACCGAACACGACGTACGTGCACGGGCGGTCGAGCAACTCGAGGCCGCGCTCGGCGGCGATGCGGGCCGACGCGAGCTGCGCGCGCTCTTCGAGCGCCACCACAGGCGCGCCATGGCACGGGGCGCGGGTCCCACGGGGGTCTTCGCGCGGCTCGAAGAAATGGGTCCGGACCGCGGATCGACCGACGACACGGGTACGTTCGCCTGGCGCGGGCTGCGCCCGGGCGTGCCGTACCGCTGGGCGTCACGGTCCATTCCGGCCACGGGCATGGAGCCTCCCCACGAGCTCGCGGTTCCGCGCGGACAGCCGCACCCCGTCGACTTCGGCCAACGCGTGCCGGAGGGGCTCTCGGGCCTCTTCACACCCGGGCCCGGCGAGGAGGTGCGGATCGAGGTCGACGTCTCCGGCCTCGCCGCGCTGCGCGGCCGACTCGCCGCCTTCGACCCGGGCGCCGGGGCCGTCCGGCTGCGGCACGAGGTCCCCATCGCGGGCGGCGCCCAGGACGCGCCGCTCGGCTGGATCCAAGCGGCGCAGACGACTCCGAACGACGACGGAAGCTTCCTCTTCGAGGGGCTCGAGCCGGGCCGCGTGCGCGTGTCCGCGATGTGGGAACCCCAAGCGTGGACGTACCACTACGCGGGCCGGGAGCTCGAGCTCCGCGCGGGCACCGAACACGACCTCGGGCTGCTGTCTCCATTGGGGGAAGGCGCGCTCGAGCTTCTCGTGCGCGTCGTCGACGGGCGCGGCCAAGAGCGGCCGGAGGCACTGCTCACTCCGCTGGCGAGCTGCGAAGTGCTCCTCGCACCCGCCGGAGGAGCGGCACGGGGCGATCCCGTGCTGGAGCAGTTCACGCCGCGCCTCGGCACGCCGGTCCTCGTGCGCGGACTGGGCGTGGGTCGCTACGCACTGACGGTCGCCCTCGACGGCATGGACCCACATACCTTCGGGCGCCGACCGCTCCTGGCGGACGGCTTCGTCCTGAACGGTGAGTCGATGCACGTCGCCCAAGTCGACGTGCCGGCCGAGCGGCTCGTCGTCGACTTCGTCGCGCTCGAGAGCGGTCGGCTCGAGGTGCGGGTCCCCTTCCCGGACCCGCCCGGCGGTGGGGCGCTCGGGGCGGGGGTCGCCGTCGCGAACAGCGGCGCGTGCCACGAGCTCTCGCTGCGATGGGATCACGAGCGCGGCAGCGCGATCGCGAGTGTCGCGCTCCCGGCCGGCACGTATCAGGTGACGGGCGGGATCGCGGCGATGGCGGGCGCGGAGCCGGGCCTCTGGTTCGACGACGAAGTGGAAGTCCTTTCCGGCGCTGGCGCGCTCACCCTCTGCACGCCTGCCACCGTCCCGGCGGCGCGGGTCTACGGGCGCATCGACAAGCCGCGCGGCCTGCGCCCCATGGGCCTTCGCGCCGGCCCGGTGTCGACCACGACACGCTGTGGCCAGTGGTTGTCGATGCCGTTGGTGGACGACGGCACGTACGCGCTGCCCTTCCTCCCCCCAGCGACGCAGATTCGCGTCTACGGTTGCTCGAAACCGTTCACGACGGGAGCCGCGGGCACGAGCCGCCAGGTGGACCTGGTGCTGGACGAGTGAGCTCGACTCGACCTCATTGAAAGGTCACGGCCACTCCATCGGTGAAGTTGCTCGTCAGCGTCGGGTTCAGGTCCCTGTACCAGCACTGGAAGTTCCACGTGTCTCCCGGCTGCACGGCCGTCGGCGGGTTCACCGGGATCGCCGTGAGGTCGATCGGGATGCTCCCCGTCGGCCCCTGGATGATGTTCACGATCTGGTTGTAGCGGCCGATGTTGCCGGACAGGCAGATGATGCCCGACGAGCCGGGCGGGGTGAAGAAGCCCTGCATCTCGCCAACGAGGAAGTATCCGAACTGTCCCGGCGGAAGGCCCTCCGCGATCAGCGTAACGTCGCCCGATGAGACGATCGTGCTGCCCACCGCCGAGATCGTGCCCGGGAAACCGGTCGAGTTGGGAATCGCGGGACCGCAGTAGCTCGCACCGATGGGACCGGAGACCTCGCTCAGCCGAAACCCGTTGATCGCCGAGCCTCCTAGCCCCGCGGTGTTGTCGACCTGGAACGTCCCGGCCGAAGTCGTCGTGACCTCGAACACGAGCGCGAACGTGTCGTTGCCGGTCAGCGGGACCGACCAGTCGACGGTGATCACCGGGGGGACGCTGGTCCCGGCGGTGATCGACCACTCGTGCGTCCCGGTGGATCCCGGGTCCCAGGCGTACAGCGTGAACAGGTACGGGTGGTTCGGCATCAAGCCGCTGAAGTCGATCGTGAGCGTGCCCGTCGAGGTGAACGCGTGCAGGAGGTCCTCGTACAGGTTCTGGTAGGTGTAGCCTGGAGGGTTGCCGTTGGTGCTGCCCCGGTTCGTCGGCGAAGCGAAGCTCGTGTTCGTCGACACGTCGACCGTGATCGCGCCGAACTGCGCCGTCATGAGGCTCCCACCGATCCCGCCCGGCCAGAGGTCGAAGCCCGGCTGGTCGTCCTCATTGAACTCGACGGTGATGAGGTCGATCTGCGCGCTCGCGGTCGTACAGACGAGACCCGCGGCGACGAAGGCCAGCAGTTTGGCGAGGATCGGGCGCGACCGTGTGGCTCGGAAGGTACCTTGCATGATTTCTCCTCACGCTGTGAGTGGCAGGGCGAAGGTTCGCGCTGGGAGTGCGCGAACCCGCGGCCCCCCAAGGGTACACGGCCAAGGGTAAACGGCTGCTCGGATCACGCACGTTCTCGAGCTCACGGCACGTACACATCGATGGACGCTGTGTGCGCCTCGGAGCCCGATACGGTGAAGGCCCGCTCGACGATCGTCGGAAACGGCGGCCAAGCGTCGATCGCCCTCAGCACGTACTCCCCCGGCGGCAGCCGCAACTCCCGCCGCCAGCGCGGCCGGTCGTGCAGCCCGGTCGTTCGGTGGTCCCAGCTCGCGTAGCCCGCTTCGATCGCCCCCTCGACCGGGGCAGCGTGCTGCACGGCCTCGAGCCGCACTCCGACGTAGTGCCACGCGGAATCCGGTGCCCGGTCCACGATGAGCTCGCACGGCGCTCCTGGTCCGATCGACAGCTCGACTGCGCGCTCCGCGCCGGCGACCACTTCGGCCGACGCGCGCAACGAGCCGTAGCCGGGCGCGAGCAAGAGCAGCTCCGCCGTCCCCGCGCCGAAGTTCTCGAGCCGCAGCCGGTCCGCTCCGAGCGTCGCGACGCCACGCACCGGCGCAGCGGCATCGAGCCGGACCCAGGCGCCGTTGTCGAAGACCCACGCCTCCAACTCGCCCAGCACTCCCCCGTCCGCGCGCACGACGCGCACGTCGAGCGTACCGACCGAGCCGAACGCGATGCGGCCCAGATCGCGCGCCTCTCCGGCGCGCAGCGTGAACGGGCTACCCGGACTGCCGCGATGCCCACAGCCCGGCGCCCACAGGACGAGCGCGTAGTTGCCGGCCGGCAGCCCCGTCAGAAGCAGCTCGCCGGACGCGTCGGGAAACGCCACGCGCGCACGGCGCAAGAGCGGCGAGCTCAAGAACACGATCACGTCGGTCGGCGATCGGTCGACCGTGCCGAGCTTCGCGCGCACGCTCGCTGTCGACGGAGCAGCGGTCAGGACCACGTCCATGCCCGCAGCGATCCCTTGCCATTCCGCGCGGGCAGCGCCGAACCGGTCGTCGGGCGAGAGGCCGATCAAGCGCGCCGCTCCGGGAACGACGCGCTCGAACCGAAAGCGTCCGTCACCGTCCGTGAGCGTGGTGCTGCCGGGCCGGTGCTCCTGATACAGCTCGTCGATGCGCCCCTTCGGCTCCCTCTCCATCGCCACCGTCCAGTCCGCGAGCGGGCGTCCCGTCTCGTCCACGACGCGACCTCGCACCTGCGGCTCCTGGTCGAGGCGCGCATCCCAGACGTGCCGCGCGCCACTCGTCGCGTCGATCGACGTCGCCGCCCAGCCCGCGGCGTGGGTCGCGACGAGCTCCAGCGCAGCGCGCGGCAGCCCGTCGAGCTCGAACCGCCCGTCGTCGTCCGCACGGGCGTTGCGGCGCAGCGCCCCGTGGACCACCGAGACCCGGCCCCCGGCTGCCGGTGTGCCATCGGCAAGCAGCAGCTGGCCCCGGACGCTGGCCGGCGGCGACAAGCGCACGGTCAACACACGGTCGTCGCCGGCCGTCGCCCGAAGTCGAGCACCTTCGATCTTGCGCAGGACCGGTGCGAACCCACTCGCCAGTACGTAGACGGTGAACGTCGTCGGCTCGTGAACCGTGACTCGAAACCGGCCCTCCGCGTCACTGGTACAAGAGGGTGGCCGCGGTCCGATGTTCAGCGGCTCGCCGATCTCGACTCCCACCGAGTTCTGAAAGGTCACGTCGACCCTCGCGCCCGCGACCCCACGGCCGGCGGAGTCGAGCACTTGGCCGCGCACCTCGATCGGTCGCTCGGTCAACCGCAGCACGACCTCGCCCGATCGCATGCTCGCGTATCGCAGGCTCGTCGCGCGCGAGGCACGCCCGCCCGGACTCACGGCCCAGACCCAGCCGGACGCATCCGCGCGCGCGAGCGTCAGCCGGCCACGCTCGTCGGTGCGCCCTCGCTGGCGAATCGCCGTCGCTTCCACTTCCCACGGGGCCGTCCGGACGATCGCCCCGGGAACGGGTGCGCCGTGGATGTCCTCGACGATCACTTCGACGTCCGGCGTGCGCCCAGTGCGCGGCGGCGCGAGCGCGCGCACGACGGGATCGCGAACAACGGCGGTCTCGAGAGTCGCGGCCTCGGCCCGCACGAGCTCGGCCCCCGTGCTCGGCCCCTCCCCCGATTTCGCCGGTCCCAGACTGCGCCAACCGGCGAAGAAACCGAAACCGGCGAGCGCCAGCACGGCCACCGCCATGACCGAGACGCCAGCAACCGCCCGCGCGGGCGGGACGTCTCTCGTGATGCGCGCGAGCACCCCCAGGAGCAGTGCCTCCGCGCGGCGCGGGCCCAGCTCACGATCCAGGCGTGCGCGTAGCTTGGCGAGTGCCCGCTTTTGGCGCGTCCGCACAGTCTCGATCGAGAGGCCGAGACGCTCGGCCACCTCGCCCGGGGTCAGCCCCATCACGAAGCGCAACTCGATGACCGTGCGCTGCCGTTCGTCCAAGGCGCCGAGCGCTTGCGCGAGCTCCTCGGTGAGCAGCGTGCGCTCGAAAACCGCGTCCGGGCTGTCCTCGTCCAAGGGCACGACGCTCGACTGCGCAGTCCGGTAGCGCTCGCGCCTCCAGGTGTCGATCGCGTGGTTGCGCACGACACGCGAGAGCCAGCGCCGCACCGACCCCTTCGGCGGCCGTCGCAGCGCGGTGACCCACGTGTCCTGGATCAAGTCCTCGGCGAGCTCCGCGTTCGGGGCGTAGCGGCCGGCGAGCTCGCGGACGAACGTCTCGTGCTGCAGGAGGGCTTGGATCGGCGGCGGAGTCATGACGTTCGGTCCCTTCGATTGGATCCGGGAGCGTCACGCTGCGGGGACCGGAAGTCGCCAAAACCACGCGCGCACGAATTGCAGCGAAAAGCTGGACCCGAGGTCCGTGTTCGATCGTGAGTCGATCAGGCCGCCGCGGCCGTGCGGCGCCAGAACCGGAGTGCCTCCCGAGTGATCGAGTTTTGTTGACCCCACGCGGCAACGTGGTTCGTGCCTTTTGCCGAGCTCGCTCACGTCGAGCGATCTCTCACCTCTCCCTTCGCAACGAGGTCACACATGCACTCCATGACCGCGCGCTTCGCGCTGGCCCCTCTCGTCGCCCCTCTCCTGGCCCTCGCCCTCCCGGCCCTGGGCCACTCCCAATCGGTGTTCGTCGACTTCGGTTCGACCTCCGTCTGCAACGGGACCGTCAACGTCCCCACCTGCACGTACGCGGCCGCTGGTGGACTCTCCGGCACCTGGAACTCGTACGTCGCCACGACGGGCCCAAGCCTCGCCCTGATCCACAACACGTGCACTCCGGTCTCCGCCGGAGCGACGGTCGCGGCCACGGTGACCAACTCCTGCTTCCTCGGCTCGCCCGCAATGGGCAACGACGCAGCACTGATGGAGGACTACGACACCGTGGTCTCGGAGACCTACGTGTTCGACGGGCTGGTCCCAGGCGTGTACGACGTCTACACGTACGCCTGGCTCCCCAACTCGAGCACGACGACGATCATCGACGTGCATGGAAGCGGCTCGCAGACCGTGGGCGGAGCCGCCTGGACCGTGCCGATGTCTCCGCTCCTGCACTACGCCCACCACGTCGTCAGCCCCATCAACACCACGATCACCGTAGAGGCCAGCGCCGCGACCCCCTTCTCGACCGGAGCCGTCAACGGCATCCAGGTCGTCCTGCGCGCCGGCCAACCCGTCGCATGTGCGACGAACCCGAACTCGACGGGTGCACCGGCGTCGATCGGCGCGTTCGGCCAGACCACCACGACCGGCGTCGCGTGGACCTCGTTCGACGACATCGTGTTGCGCTGCACGTCGGTCCCCGCGGGAGAGCCGGGCATTTTCTTCGTGGGCCCGAGCACGATCGGGGCCGCGCCGTTCGGGGAGGGCTTTCGGTGCGTCGGCGGCAGCGTCGTGCGCCTCCCATTCGTCGTCGCCGACGCCAGCGGCGTGATGACTCATCCGCTCGTCCAGGCGAACGACTTGGCCACGTTCACCCCGCTGAGCGGCGTCACGCTCTACACGCAAGCCTGGTACCGGGATCCGGCCGGAGCGCTGCCGCCGAACTTCGCCGGCTTCAATCTCTCCGATGCGATCGGCATCACCTGGCTGTGACCGCCAGATGGACCGCCCGCGCCCGACGCGGGCGGTCCGCGCTCAGTCCACCGAATGGTTGCGAGGGCGCCCCCACGATGCGCATGTCGACGATGTGCAGGTCCGTGGGCGTCGGCGGCGTGGGGTAGCTCTTCAACGCGAGCCACACGGGGATGTTGAGCTCGGAGGAGGGAAAGACGAACTCGTAGACCAGCCCTGTCGGCGTCGTCCCCACCGGTGGCAGCGGCGTCGCCGCACTCTCCGTCTGCGGGTTCCAGTTGTAGGGCACGACGTCCGTGCCGACCGTCAGGTGCTCGGACTCGACCGCGAACGTGAGGCGCACGTCGTGGGTCCAGAGCACGTCCTGGCAGCAGACGTTGCCGGTGGCGTTGCGCTGGTCGACGTCCTTGAGGCGGTAGACGATGTGCTCGACGTTCCAATCGACCAGGTAAGGGGTCGGCACGGGCTGACCGCCCGGCTGTTCGTTGATGCAGACCGTCTTGGTCGACGCCGCGGGCCACGTCCACGGTGTCGTGTGCCCGGTCTGGACGAAGCGCGGGGGCAAGGAAGGGTCGGCGAGCGCGCGCCAAGTGAACGCCGCGGCGGGAACGAGCGCGAGGCGAGTGGCGATAGAGAGTCGGAGCATGGGCGGGTGAGCGGCCTAGTGGTGTGAGTCACTCTTGTGCGGCATTTTGGTCGGCCCGTACCCGCCCGCTGCTGCGTTGCGCCTCCTGCGAGACTTGCAGCGAAGTCGCGTCGTCGCTGCGCCTTGCAGCGAACGCGTACGCACCGACCAAAATGCCGCACAAGAGTGA
>JAAELL010000151.1 GCA_024226735.1 bacterium
CGCTCTACTCCATACACTCTGACCTACTTCAGGAGCTCGCTCGCGGTGCAAGCACCGCTCTCAACGTGCTCCGTCATCTCGTCGCCCTCGCGCCTCGGTTTCGCGTGTGCTGGTCAGGCACACCTCAACCCGCTCAGGAAGTGCATGTCGCTTCGCTCCATGTCCGCGTTCTCGTCTCGATCTCGTCCTCATGGTGTCCTTGTGGTACGCCCTCACCGGCGCCCACTCCGTACTCGTCGTTCTCGTTCGCCCTCAGCGCCGCGTGCACCTGTGCTCGAGCGCCCGCACTCGCTCTCATCGCACCTGCGCGCTGCAGCGGTCCTCGCGCCGCCGCAGCCCTGATGCGCCTCGTGCCCTTGATGTTGACGTCGCATTCAAGCCGCGCGTCCAGGCGCCCCTAGGGCGCGCACCACCGATGCGTCGGTCGTGCTCCATCTGGACTTGTTACCGTTGTTGTTTGCGCCGTTTCGCCGTACTCCCGCGCGTGGCCCATGCGCAAGGAGTCGTGCGCGTGCGAGGCCACCGGGCCATCATACCCGTCGCACGCCAAAGTCACCGTCACGTTGTTCACCATGCTCGCCGCACACACACACACACACACACACAATCGCTATCGCTAACACCCCCGTCATGCGCCCATCGGGTTGTCGTCGGCCGCGCTAGCCGTCGCCCGTCATCTCGTTCTTGCCTCGTTGTCCTTGTTGTTCATCGTCTTCGCCCGGCTGCTCGCCGTGCTCGTGGTCGGTCTTCTCGCCTGGCGCCGCTGCTGTCGTCGCGCCGCCGGACTACAAGTCCAAGTAGTTCGCCACCCTGAAGAGCGCCACCGCCTGCTCGCCATCCACGGCGAACAGCCGTGTCGCCCCACCTTGCTTCGCCAGCTTGAAGTGCATGTACTCCACAGCCCGCGCCAAGTGGTGCTCCTCGATTTCGGGCAGCCCGATCAACGTCTCGTCGGCGCCCTCGACCTTGCTCACGCCCATGAGCATGGCCTTCAGTGTCCCTGCCATGCACGCCACCTTCTTGCTGATGGTGACGGGTGCGCCCGTTGCCGCCTGCAGCTGCACGTCGCCCTCCATGGTCTCACCGAGCAGCGCCAGTGGCGCCTCGCCTTCTGCTGCCTGCCTCGCGCGGCGCTTCGCCGCCTGCTCCTCGCGCCGCCTCTGCGCGGCCTCGAGCTGTGCGCGCCGCGCTTCCTCCCGCCGCTCGATGCGCTGCTGCGCCTCGTCCTCGCGCGCCTGCGTCGACCGCTCCCGCTCGTCCGCGTCCGTTGTTGCTGCTGCTGCCTGCTCGAGCTCAGGCTCGGGCTCGGCTGCTACCGGCTCGGGCGTCGATGCCTCCACGCCCGCCGCTGCCGTGGCTCCTGCCTCGTCGCGCGCCTCGCGCGCCCGCTGCTCCCGCCGCCGCTGCGGGTCCGTGGGCCTGAAGTGCGGGCGCCGTCGCGCCTGCTCGTCCACCGGTGGCAGCTCGTCCGGCACCTCGCGCGACTCGCGCTCGAGCGACTTGAGCGCCCATGAGCCCAGGTCGTGCCGCCGCTCATAGGCTCTCACCAACTCCCAGACGTCCTGAAGCTGATCCCTGGCCATGTACTTATCGTACTGCCTGTCGAACCCCAGCCACCGCACCGCGTACTCGATGTCGCCGCCGCGCACTCGATGCCCCACAAGAGCCTCGACCGCCCAGCGCCGCTCGAGCTTGTGCTGGCCGCGTTCGAACTCCTCGTCCGTGGGCCGCTGGTAGTATCGCGTCAAGCGCTTCTCGTCGACCACCTCCCTGATCCGACGAACACCGAGGTCTCCGAGCCGCACGCGCCCGCCCTTGAGCAAGCCAAGGACCCTGAAGGGCCCGTCACACACCTCCACGGCCTTCGGGTGCGTCTTCAAGTTGTCCACCGCGGTGCCCTTCTTCAAGAGCACCAAGTCGCCGACCCGGATCTCCTCGTTCACGTCGTACTTCAAGTTCATCTTCTTGTACGCCTTCAGCGAGTTGCGCAGCAACGCTTGTGACTGCGCGTCCCAGACCACGTGCAGCTGTTCCAGCAGCTTCTGCACGTACTCCGGCAGCCCGCTCTGCTCCACCTGCAGCGCCGTGCGCATCGCCGCGTCGATGGGCAGCCCGCCATCGCGCCCGAACACGACGAAGAAGGGCGCATACCCCGTGGCGCACACCGTGTTGTTATACGCGTACACCACGTGTCCGATGTACGATGTCCAGTTGTCGTCGCCGCTCTGTATGCGACGCGCCATCACCAGCTTCTTGAGCACCGAGTGGAAGCGCTCCAGGCTACCAATCGACCGATGCGTGTACGCCGTCGCGTCCTGCATAGCGATCTGGTACACGTCGTAGAAGTCCTGCACCAGCTCCGACGTCAGCACCGCCGCCGCGTCGCTCCGCACCGCCTCCGGTATGCCGTACACGTTGATGACCCGGTCCACCATTATGCGACACACCTCCGCCGACGTGAGGTGCTCCGTGACCGGCTCCGCCACCACCAGATGTGAGAACAGGCACATGAAGTTCAGCAGCCCGCTGTACCCGTCCGACTGCAACCCCGCCGCCCACTCGTCGATCGCCCAGACCTGGCACGGCCCCTCGCCGTGCTGGGCCAGCGAGGCGCGCCCAGCCGAGTGGTGATGTATGTTCGAGCGCTGGCACGGGTCGCAGGTGCGGACGTAGTCGCTGAGCTCGCCCCGCATCTGCTTCACGCCCGCCCATGCGAACAGCCTTGTCAGGTGCTTCATGCTCTTGTTGACGCCGAAGTGCCCCGGCACGTCGTGGCACTGCCTGAAGACCCTCGCCCTCAGCGCTGGCGGCACGACTATGCGCGACCCCTTTGGCGTGACCCGCAAGAGCAAGCCGTCGGTGTCGAGCCGATGCATGTCCATCGCCTTCGCCTGCGCCGCCGTCGTCTGCTCAGGCTGCGCCTCCGCGACCGAGCCGTGCACCAAGAGCTCCATTATCTGAGCCGTGCCAGGATGCGCCCACTGCGCCTCCCGGATCTCGGCCCTCGTGAGCGGCACGTGCGCCTCGCTCTCCTGTCCCACATACACACCTGCCTCACTATGCTGAGGCACGCTCACTGCTTCCGAGGCCGCGAACGAGAAGCGCTCCATGATGCTGCCCTCCTCGCTCAGCGCCTGCCACGCCCGCGCTACCCTGTTGCGCACCCGGCTGTCCTCGGGCACCGCCGCGCGCCAGCCGCCTGCGGTGTGCCGCAGCAGCAGCCCACTCTCCACCTGACGATGTGTCTCCAGGAGCGCCGCCTGTTGAGGCGTAAGTTCACCTGGAGCCGCCTTCGCGACCGTCCCGAACACCAGCCGCTTCAGTATGCAAGCAGTCTCCGGCGCCTCCCGCGGCGCCTCGAGCAAGTGGTACGGATGCGCTGCGCGCACGAGCCCTTGGCGCCGCAACG
>JAAELL010000152.1 GCA_024226735.1 bacterium
ACGGTCAAGAAGCGCGACGGCCGCACCCAGCTGCTGAACATCAAGAAGCTCAACGAGACCCTGCGCCGCGCCGCCCGCGGCCTGGACGACGACGTTGACTTCGACGACATCGTCCGCGAGGTGATCAAGAACGTCTACGACGAGGTCGACACGGTCGACCTCGACCGCGCCCTGGTGCTCGCCGCCGCCGCCTTCATCGAGCGCGACCCGGCCTACAGCTTCCTCGCCTCGCGGCTGCTCCTGCAGCGCATCTGCAAAGAGGTGATCGGCCGTTCGATCAACGACGAGGAGCGCGCGAGCACCTATCGCGAGACCTTCATCACGCACATCCGCACGGGCGTGGACCAGGGGCACCTCGATCCGCGCCTCGGCACCTTCGATCTCGAGCGCCTGGGGGCGGCCCTGCGCCCCGAGCGCGATCTCGGCTTCCAGTACTTAGGGCTGCAGACCCTCTACGAGCGCTACTTCCTGCGCGACGACGAGCGCTGCGCCGAGCTGCCGCAGGCTTTCTGGATGCGCGTCGCCATGGGCCTTTCGGTCGAGGAGGACCAGCCCGAGGACTGGGCGATCGAGTTCTACGAGCTGATGTCGCGGCGGCGCTATATCCCGTCGACGCCCACCCTCTTCCATTCCGGCACCGCGCGGCCCCAGCTGTCGTCGTGCTACCTGACCACCGTCGAGGACGACCTGCGGCACATCTTCAAGTGCCTGGGCGACAACTCCCAGCTGTCCAAGTGGTCGGGGGGCATCGGCAACGACTGGTCGAACATCCGCGCCACCGGCTCGCCGAT
>JAAELL010000153.1 GCA_024226735.1 bacterium
CGGGTCTAGGAGGCCGACCGTCAAGGCCGTCCGAAGTGCCGCAGCGGTAACTCGGACGGCCTCCTAGCCCGACTTTACCGCGTTCGCCCCGCGAACCCGCGTTGCGCGCTGCGCCAGCGAGCCGAGCCAGCGAGTGCTAAGTCATTGCAGCGCCGCAGGTAGTGACCGTTGTCAGTACTGCGAGTGGGGGCGCTTGCGCTCCGCCCCAGCATGTGACCTAAATGCGCCCACCGCCTCCGATGGTGGGCCGAGTCGCATCGAGCGCAGCATCTTGCGGTTGCACGTGATTTCGCGTGCATCCGCGCGCCGCCCGCGGCATCATGTGACCTAAAGCATGCCGAGCCTCACCAAGAAGACGATCAACGGGCGCGTGTACTGGTACCTGCGCGAAACCGCCTGGGTCGACGGGCGCTCCAAGGTCGTCAAAACCACCTACCTCGGCACGGCCGAGGCCGTCGCCGCCGCGCTGGGCAAGGCGCCCACCGCCCTGGTCCCGCTGCCCGGCGCGCCGGTCTACGACTTCGGCGCCGTCGCGGCGCTGCTGGATCTCTCGCGGCGCCTGGGGATCGCAGAGACGATTGACCGCCACGTGCCCAAGCGCGGGCGCGGCCCCTCGGTCGGCACGCTGCTGGTGCTGGCGGCGATCAACCGCGCCGTGCACCCGACCAGCAAGGCGGCGCTGGGCGCCTGGTACGAGACCACCTCGCTGCGCCGTCTGGTGGGTCTCAAGGCCGCCCAACTCAGCAGCCAGCGCTTCTGGGACGCGATGGACCGGGTGGGCGCCGATGAGGTCGTAGCGGTCGAGCGCGACCTCGCCGCCCGGGTCGCAAAGGACTACACGCTCGAGCTGAACTGCCTGTTTTACGACGCCACCAACTTCTTCACCTTCATCGACTCCTTCAACGAGCACAGCACGCTCGCCCAGCGCGGCAAGAGCAAGGAGGGGCGCTCGAGTCTGCGCGTGCTCGGGCTGGCGCTGCTGGTGTGCGGTCCCGAGCAGGTGCCGCTCTTGCACCACCTCTACCCGGGCAACCACAACGACCCGACCAGCTTCCGCAGCGTGATCGAGGAGCTCACCCGCCGCTTGTCGTTGCTGCGCAAGGGCGCTCGCGGAGTCACTCTGGTCTTTGACAAGGGCAACAACACGCCCGACACGCTCGAGGTCCTGCACGAGCACCACCGCGTGGTCGGCTCGCTGGTGCCCACCCACCACAAGGACCTGCTCGAGGTGCCGCGCGAGCAGATGACACGCCTGGCCCCCGAGCGCTTCGAGCACGACGTGCGCAGCCACCGCACGAAGAAGAAGGTGTTTGGGCGCGAGTACACCGTGCTCGTCACCTGGAACGAGCGGCTCTTCGAGGCGCAGTGCAAGACGCTCGAGCGCGAGGTCGCCAAGTGCGCGCTGCGCCTGGACGAGGAGGAGCAGCGCCTGGCGCGCTGGCACGCGGGACAGGTGCAGGGACGCGCGCCCACGGTCGCCACCGTGAGGCGCAAGGTCGCGGCCGTCCAGCGCGGCCGGCACATGAAGCAACTCCTGCAGACCCGCGTGGAGGCCGACCCCGAGTGCGGCGGGCTGCCGCGACTGAGCTGGAGCGTGGACGAGCGGGCGCGGGCCGAGCTCGAGCGCACCCTGCTCGGCAAGACGCTGCTCTTCACCGACAACCACGACTGGAGCGACGAGGACGTCGTCGCCGCCTACCGCGGCCAGCACCATGTGGAGAGCGCCTTCCGCCAGATGAAGGACACGCACCACGTCAGTTTCCGTCCCTCCTACCACTGGACCGACGGCAAGCTGCGCGTCCACGCGATGACGTGCGTGATCGCGCTGCTGCTGACCTCGCTGCTGCGCAAGGAGCTCGCCGAAAAGGGCGTGCGCCTGAGCACCGACGCCATGCTCGACAGCCTCGGCAGCATTCGCGAGGTCCACGTGCGGCTGTCTTCGGGCCGAGGACGGCCCCGCGTCCAGCGCACCCACTCCGAACTCAACCCGCTCGCACAGCGGCTCTTCGACGAGCTCGGACTCGCCCGCCTGCTGGCGAGTTAGGTCACAGGGCGCGACGCGCGTAAGTCGTGGATTCCACGTGTGTTACCGTCGCCGAAGGGGCGAACGCGGTAAAGTCGGGCTAGTGGTTCAGCCAGTCGTCCTCGAGCCGGTCCACGTCGATGCCCTCGAGCGCTGTGTTCAGGGCGTCGTCGAGCCACTGCATCGCGTTGCCGAGCTCCTTCGGCGAGTCGCGCATGTTGGCGAAGTTCGGCGTC
>JAAELL010000154.1 GCA_024226735.1 bacterium
GACATTCGCAGTCGTATCCCGGCCCGCATGCACGCGCCACGGCGTTGCGGCTCCTGCGACCAATCCCAGTATCACCGTATTGGCAGCGAAGTTGCGTCGTCGCCGCGCCTTGTGGCACGCATACGCGGACTCGGGATAAGACCGCAACTGTCTGCATCACACCGCTAGACCGTGCACGCCGCGACCGACTCGCGCAGCTGCGCGAGCGCGTCGCCGGTCGCGATCCACTCGTGTCCGACGTAGCCGTCGTACCCCGTCTCGGCCAGCGCGCGCATCACCGCCGGGTAGTGGATCTCCTGCTCCGCCCCCAAGGGACCGCGGCCGGGGCAACCCGCGACCTGCACGTGCGCGATCAGCTCGCTCAGCTCGCGGATGCGCCGGATGAGGTCGCCGTCCATGATCTGCACGTGGTAGACGTCGAACAGGAGCTTGAGTGCCGGTGAGCCAACGCGGCGCACGATTTGGACGCACTCTTCGACGTGGTCTCCCAGGTAGCCGGGGTGGCCCTTCATCGGGGCGGGATCGCGGGTGTTGAGCGGTTCGAGAATGAGCGTCACGTTCGAGCGCTCGGCGGGCCCAACGACCTGCTCGTAGCCGCGCACGCAGTTGTCGATGCCTTCTTCGGGATCGACGCGGCTCCCGTTTGGTTCACTGGACGTGTCGCTGAAGCCAGTGAAGGTCATCACGTTCGGAAAGCCTGCGGCGGCGGTGACCTCGATCGCCGATCGCAGCGCCGTGTGGCACTCGGGCCAATGCCCGCGGTTGTTCATGCCGCGCACGAACGTGTGCGACTTGGTCGCGCAGCAGATCAGGCCGTGGCGGCGCAGGACGTCCCAGTGCTCCGGCTCGATCAACTCGAGCGCCTCGCAGCCCAGTGACGCCGCGTTTCCAGCTAGCGTCTCGATGTCCCAGCCCGGCCCCTGGTTCATGAAGCACCAACCGGCGACCGATTGCCGCAGGCGGCCGTGGGGGGCGCGGGTCGGCAGCGTGGAACACGCGGCCGTGGCGCCGGCCAGGCCGAGCGCGCCGAGGAACGAACGTCGGTCGTGCGGGCGGATCATCATGACATTGCGAACGACACACGGGCGCGGGCCCAGGAGCAAGAGGGAGCCGGTAGAATCCGCTCCCCATGAACCTGAGAACCTCGTCCGCCGTCCTGCTCGTCCTCGCGCAAGCCTGCGCGACGGTCCCCGCTGAGCCGCATCGAGTGGCGAAGAGCCGCCCGAACATCGTGTTCCTGCTCGCCGACGACATGGGTTGGGCGCAGCCCGGTTTTCACGGAGGGAACGAGGAGCTGACTCCCAACATCGACCGGCTCGCGAGCGAGGGGACGCGGCTCACGCAGTTCTACACGCACTCGGTCTGTGCTCCGACGCGCGGCGCGTTCCTGACGGGCCGCTACGCGTTCCGCAACTGGATGGATTGGCGCTCGGAAGACTTCGGCAAGCCGAGCTACCTCGAGAGGCTCGGTCTCACGCTCGCGCACGACGCGGGCGGCGTGCCCACGCGGCGCATCCACGCGTTGGCGGCGCGCGAGAGGACGGTCGCCGAGGCTCTGTCGGATGTGGGGTACGCGACGGCGATCGTGGGCAAGTGGCACTGCGGGGAGTGGCTCCCCGAGCACCTTCCGATGGCGCAGGGGTTCCAGCACCAGTACGGGCACTACGCCTGGGGCATCGACTACTACACGAAGACGATCGTTCACAACGCGCCGGCGCGCTTCGCCGTCTACGACTGGCATCGCAACCAGCAGCCGCTCGAGGAGGAGGGCTACGTCACCGACCTCATCGCCGCGGAGGCCGAGCGTGTGATCGCGAGCCAGAGCGCGGATCAGCCGTTTTTCCTCTACGTTCCGTTCAACGCCGTGCACGGGCCGCTCAACGAGCCGCCGCGCTACGCGGGCCAGTACTCCGTCCGCGATGCGATGCTGAAGTGCCTCGACGACGCGGTCGGCCGCATCCTCGCGGCTCTCGATGAAAGCGGTCACGCGGACGACACGATCGTCGTCTTCACGAACGACAACGGTCCGGTCCTCGAGGAGATGAGCGCGCCTTACCGGGGCACGAAGAACACGACGTTCGAAGGTGGCGTGCGCGTGCCGTGCGTCGTGCGCTGGCCTGGACGGATCGAGGCGGGAGCCGCGAACGACGGTCTGATGTTCGTCGCCGACTTCTTCTCGACGTTCCTCACCCTGGCGGGGGGCGAGCACGACCAGGAGCAGGAGCAGGAGCAGGAGCAGGAGCAGGAGCAGGAGCAGGAGCAGGAGCAGGAGCTGCCCATTGACGCGCTCGACATGACCGGGATGCTGTTCGCCGGCGAGCCGAGTCCGCGCACGGAGATCGTCTTCGAGGTCGAGGGCAGCGTGCGCTTGCCTACGATTCGCAGCGGCGACTACAAGCTGATGGGGGACAGGCTCTACGACATCGCGGCCGACCCCTACGAGACGACCGACCTCGCGGCGTCGCGCCCCGACGTCGTGCGCGCACTCAGCGCGCGCCTCGCGCAGCTCGCGCAGGAGCGTCCGCCGCTCGGGGACAAGCCGCTGCTCATGGATCCACCTCTGCCGTACGTCTACGGCCGCGACGAGAATGTGCGTTCTCCGCGCTGGCTCGAGAGTGCCGTCGACGCCGTGCGCGCTGGGCAACCGAAGGTGTGGGCGCCCGGCGCAACGCCCTGGCCACAGGCGCCGGCCCTGGAATGAGCGGATGGCAGAGAACGAGGTAGCGGACCCGTCCGAACCCGACGAACGCGCCCCGCTCTCCATGGTCGAGAGCACGTTTCAGGACGCACTCTCGCGCACCTACGGGGATGGCGGCAATCCGAACGTCGAGGTGCGTGCCGAGTCCGCCGAGCACATCGTCTCCGCGCGCATCGCGAAGTTGGTGGCGGAGGCCAGACCGCACCAGCGCTACATCCTCGAGGGGGAAGTCGGCCGCGGCGGCATGGGGGCGGTGCTGAAGATCTTCGACACGGATCTTCGACGCAGCCTGGCGATGAAGGTCATTCTGCGGGGCGGAACGCAGACGAGCGGCGAAACGCCACGCGGACTGGAACCTCACGCACGTCTTGGGGGTGCTGCAGCGAGTCTGCCGCCAGGGCATCGACGGCCTGGTCGCGACGATCGGCGACGGGCAACCCGACACGCTGCGCGCGAAGATGGACTGGGCGCACTATCCACCGACGCGGCGGCCGCACAGCGCAGGCTGTGACCGTCGCGGAAGAGGCGCTCGCGGCCTACCGCCAATCACGCCCGGACGATGCGATCCCGCTGATCTTTGCCCTCAACGCGCTCGGCCGCATGCACCTCGGCGCCGAGCAGTTCGACAAGGCCGAGGTCGCGTACCGCGAGGCGATCACGCTGCATCGGGCGAGCTCGCATCCGCTCTCGGACACTACGAGGAGGCGCTCGCGATCGACGCACGGGTGGTGGCGGTGGACGACCGCCGCCATCTCGAGCGCAAGGCGGCCTACGCCAGGTGCCTGGCGGAGCTGGACGGCGGATCGCGCTGAGACGGCTCGCGGCACGGGGCGGCGAGCCGGCGTCGGCGATGGTGATGATCCAGGACGTCCAGGACGAGGGGACCTGGGGGCGAGCGTTTCTGACGCGCGGCCTCCCGCACGGCCGATCACTCGAAGATCACCTCTCGTCCCTCGCTGAAGTTCGAGGTCGGCCCGGGGTTCACGTCGCGGTACCAGCATTGCCAGTTCCACGCCTCACCGGCAGCGACGTTCGTGAGCGGCGGCGGCATCCCCATCAAGTCGACCGGGATCGAGATCGTGCCCGCGGGGCCCGAGCTGGCGACCTGGGCGTAGAAGCGCCCGATCGTGCCGCCCAGGCAGAGGTTGCCATCGCTGCCGCCTGGCATCGCGACGAACGCTTGGGTGCGCGAGGCGAGGAAGTAGCCGAACTGGAACGGCGGCAGGTCGCGCGCGGTCAACGTGAAGTCGTTGTCGCTGACGCGGATCCACCCGAAGGCTTCGATCGTCGCCGGCGAGCCGGTCGAGTTGGGGACGGCGGGACCGCAGTAGCTCGCGCCGAGCGGGCCGTAGCCGATCGTGTG
Source organism: bacterium (assembly GCA_024226735.1). Classification (GTDB taxonomy): domain Bacteria; phylum Planctomycetota; class UBA1135; order UBA1135; genus JAAELL01. Next base: position 4,062 of record JAAELL010000154.1, read on the forward strand.
CGCCTCGATGCGGTGGAAGCGTGCGCGACCGGGGCCCATGCCGCGCGTACCGATCGAGAGGAGTGGGCAGAAGGAGCACGCCGGTCCGGAATCGGTCTCATCGACGCATCCGAGCGGCGCACCGTCGTACTCGAGCTCGAGCGCGTCGCGAAAGCCGCGGAAGGTGAACGTGTGGTACGCGCCGTTCGCGCCGCCGGGACACACGATCGGGGCGGACGCACCGAGGGGGTGTGAGTCGACGACGACGTCGACGCCCTGGTTCGTGAACTCGATCTCGAAGTAGCTGTCGGCGGGTGTCTCGCCGGTGTCGAGCTCGAGGACGACGGTCGATGCGAGCATGCGCAACGAGAGTGTGATCTCGACGCCGCGCGTATCCGCGCCCTGCAGCCCGTCGACGCTGTAGAGCGCGAGCCCCGCGCCTGGGTCCGTGATCTGCCAGGCGTTGAGTCCCCAATCGGGATCGGGCGACACGTCCTCGACGAACGTCGTGAGGAGGATCGTCTCGCTCCAGCCGGCCGCTGTCGGATTCGGCGCGACGGGGGGATCGCCGGCGACTCCGGCGTCGTAGAAGATGCCCTGACCGAGGGCGGCGGGGGCGAGGAGCAGGGTGCTCAGCGCGCACGAGATGGGTTGCATGCCGGGGGTCTCCTTGGTTCCGCGAAGCGGGTGGGAGCAAGACCCCGCGGTCCGACTGCTGTTTGCAAACAAACGGCAATTGGTTCACCAAACGTGCGCGCGCCGCTCCGTTTAAGACCGGAGGCGCCCTGACTTATCCGGCGGCACGGAGCCTTTGTCGTGAATGTTCACGATCCCCTCCCCCCGGGGGGGAGTCCCGGGGGACAGACAACCCTTCTTCCCAATAGTGATGAACTACTCACCCATGGCGCTGGCCACGCTGGCTCTGTGCGCCGCGCCGTCCTTGTACGCTCAAGGGCGCAACATCGGCGACCCGACGGGTCGTGCCGGCCTCTGGCCCCTGCTCGAAAGCCCGATCGGAAACCCCTTCGAAGCGGACCCGGGCGACGCGTACAAGCCGTTGGCAGGCTCTGAGACCGAGAAGAAAATCCTGCTTGGCAAGATGCTCTTCTGGGACGAGCAAGTCTCGAGCGACAACACGATGGCGTGCGCCACGTGTCACATCCCCGAGACCGCGGGCATCGACTTCCGCGGCTCGTTCCCGGCGCTCAACCTGGGCAACGGTTCGCTCGGTGTCTTGCCCCAAGACACGTCCGGAGACTACATCGCCGGGACGCCACTGGACCAGCAGCAGCGCGTCACCGGCATCATCGCCCCGACGATGCTCGGGGCCGCGTTCGCCCGCAGGCTGTTCTGGGACGCCCGCGCCCTGCGGCGCTTCCGTGACGCGAACGACCAGCCGTTCCTCTTGAACGGCGTCGACCAGTTTCCGGACTTCGCCGCGCTCGAGTCGCAGGCGGTCGATCCGCCCATGTCGTCGACCGAGATGGCACACGACGGCCTGGCTTGGAACACCGGCGAGCTCGAAGCGAAGCTCGGCAACGCTCGGCCGCTCGCGCTCGCGACGCTGTCGACGGTGCCGGTCGACATCCTTCCGCAGGTGACGTCGGGCGCGGTCTACAACCGTCTGTTCGACCTGGCCTTCTTCAACGACCCGAACTTCGACGGCTTTCCAGTCGGCGTGACGCGCGAGCGCTTCGCGTTGGCGATTGCTGCCTACGAGCGGACCCTGATTCCGAACCAGGCGCCGATCGACACCCGCGCTCTGACGCAGAGCGAGATGGACGGTTTCAACCACCTCCTGGGCTCGGATTGCTTCTTCTGCCACTCGAACCAAACGACGTTCTTCGCCGGCGAGAACCCGGTCCTGACGGGGACGGGTGGCTTCCAGAACGCGCTCGACGCGATGCTGACGGACAACCGCGTGCACGGCGACATCGGCTTCCCCGGGAACCCGGGCGCGACGGGCCAGGGGCAGGGCAGCTTCAACGTCAAGACGCCGAGCTTGCGCAACGTGATGCTGAAGCCCTCGCTGACGCACAACGGCTTCTTCACCGACATCAACGACCTGTTGGCGTTCTACAACGCCGAGAACGGCTTCAACCCGACGTTCCCGTTCGAGACGGGCAGCAACCCGAACGGAACCCTGGACGCCAGCGAGAAGGCGGACGTCATCGCGTTCTTCAACGCTCTGACCGACCCGCGGCTCGTCCCGGCGTTCCCCGGCGCTCCGCTGCCGCCGCCGTTCGACCACCCCGATCTGTACCTGCAGCGCGTTCCGTTCGAGTCGAACGAGTCGCCCAACCACCCCGGAATCCCGTCGGTCCTCGGCGGCGACATCCCGGACATTCTCCTGAACGTCCCGTTCTTGAGCGACGACACGGCGTGGAAGACGGGCGTGCGCGAAGCGCCCCTCTTTTCGCCGGCCTTCATCGCGATCTCGCCCAACCCCCTGCCGCCGCCGACGGCCAACCCGCTGCACCTCAACCCGAACGGGATGATGGTCTTCGGGACCGTGACGGACGCCACGGGATTCGCGACCTTCGGCTTCGGCAGCCCGCCTGCCTCCGTCGTCGGCACGACGTGGAGCTTTCAGTGGGCCGTGCGCGAGCCGACGAACAGCCGCTTTGCGTTCTCGAACGCGGGCGAGCTGATCGTGCAGTAGTGCCGTAGTGCGCGTTGAACAATTGTGACCGGCCCCGCGCTCGTGCGCGGGGCCGGTCGTTTCAGGGGGCAACGGACGGAGGCTCTCCTCCACATCATTCGAAAGGTGTACTGTGGAGTGAGGGTCCCATCACCGAGCTGACCCCGCGCGTTGTGGCCCCAGCCCATGAGCATCCCGTTCGCGAGGAGTGCGAGGCTGTGATGGTCCCCCGCGTCGATGGCGACGACGTTCGCGAGGCCGATCGCGGTGGGAATGTGTCGGTCGACGGTCGTGCCGTCGCCGAGCTGACCCGCTTGATTGCGTCCCCAGGCCCAGACGTTGCCGTTCGCGTCGAGGGCGAGCGAGTGCGCAAACCCCGCGGCAACGGCCACGATCTCGACGCTGCCCGGGAAGTAAGGGCCCGTCCGAGAATAAGTGTCAGGTTTCGGCGAGCCATCGTCGTTCCTGGCAAGGCGCGCCGCCGACGCGTATTCGCTGGATACTCGGAGAAGGCGCAACGTAGCCAGGGGCGGCGAGGGCCGGCGAAACGTGACA
>JAAELL010000155.1 GCA_024226735.1 bacterium
AAGCCTGGCGCTCTCAGGGGTCGACGCGGGTGCCCTCCCGACCCGCGAGCACGGCCGCCGCATCCTCCAGCGCACCGATCGCCGCGAGCGCGCCCGTCGCCTGCACGAAGCGACACGCGGCCTCGACCTTCGGGCCCATGCTACCGGCGGCGAAGCCGGCCGTGCGCAGACGCGCGACGCGGTCACGACGGATCGGGCGGGCGGCTTCGGGCCAATCGGCGAAAACGGCGGGCACATCGGTGAGCAGGAGCAGCGCGTCCGCGTCCAGCTGGCGGGCGAGCTCCGCCGCGGTCAGGTCCTTGTCGACCACGGCCTCGACGCCGTCCAACCCGCCGTCCGCACGACGCACGACCGGAATCCCTCCGCCGCCGGCACAGATCACCATCGTGGAAGCCTCCACGAGCCGCGTGATGGAAGGCAGCGCCAGGATGCGGCCGGGCTCCGGCGACGCCACCACGCGACGCAGGCCGTCGCGGTCGGGCGCAAGCTTCCAGCCCCGCTCGCGCGCCAGTGCCCTGGCCTGCGCCTCATCGTACGTCGGCCCGATCGGTTTCGTCGGCGCGCCGAACGCGGGATCGTCCGGGTCGACCTCTATCTGCGTCAGCAGGGTGGCGATCTCGCATTCGGGCAGACGGCTGCGCAGCGCCAGCTCGAGCAGGTGGCCGATCATGCCCTCGGTCTCGGCATCGAGCACGTCCATGGGCCAGGCGGGAAGCGCCGGGTCGGCTTCGGCCTGCAGCGCCAGCAGACCCACCTGCGGTCCGTTGCCGTGCGTGACGATCAGCTCGTGGGTGGCGGCGATCTCCGCGAGCACCGCGGCCGCTCGCTCCGCGTTGGCGCGTTGCGTGGCGATGTCGGCGGTCTCACCGCGACGCAGCAGCGCGTTGCCTCCTAGCGCGGCGAGGACGCGCACTTCAGCCCGACCATCCGGCGAGGAACTCGTCGAGGACGCCCGCGAGTCCCGGGCTGTCGGCGTCCTCGTAGTGATAGCGCGCACGCACCACGGGCTTGGCGACATCGAGCAACGCCTCGAGATCGATCGGCGAGCCAGAGACGACGACGTCGGCATCCGACGCGTCGATCGTTCGGCGCAGCGCGTCGATCTGTCGCGCGCCGTAGCCCATCGCCGGCAGGACGTTGCCCAGGTGAGGAAAGCGCTCGAACACGGCCGCGATCTCGGGCACCGCGGCCGCGCGCGGGTCGACGATCTCGCCGGCGCCGGCCGCGATCGCGGCGACGTAGCCCGCGCCATAAGCCATGCCGCCGTGCGTGGTCGTGGGCCCGTCCTCGACCACGAGCACGCGACGCCCGGCGACGGCATCCGGATCGTCAAGCTGCACCGGCGACGCCGCCCGCAGGATACGCGCGCGCGGATTCACCCGACGCAGGGAACGGATCGCCCGCTCCACGGCGTCGGCAGGCGCGGCGTCGATCTTGTTGACGATGGCGACGTCGGCCATGCGCGCGACGGCCTCGCCCGGGTGGTGCGTGGTGACCTGGTCCGCACGCAGCGCGTCGACCAGCACGACGTGCAGGTCGGAGTGGAAGAAAGGAAAGTCGTTGTTGCCGCCGTCCCAGACCAGCACGTCGGCCCCCTTCTCGGCCTCGCGCAAGATCGCGGCGTAGTCCACGCCCGCGAAGATCACCGAGCCCATCTCGATGTAGAGCTCGTACTCCTCGCGCTCCTCGGTGGTGCACTCGTGACGTTCGAGATCGTCGCGCGTGGCAAAACGCTGGACCGCCTGCGCCTCCAGGTCGCCGTAGGGCATGGGGTGGCGGATGGCCGCGACGCGAAGCCCCTTCTCGATCAGCGTCCGGGTGATCCAACGCGCCGTCTGCGACTTCCCACAGCCGGTGCGAACCGCCGAGACCGCGATCACCGGCACGGAGGCGCGCAGCATCGTGCGTTCCGGACCCAGCAGCCGGAAGTCGGCGCCGGCCGCGAGCGCCCGCGAAGCCAGGTGCATGACGTGCGTGTGCGAAACATCGCTGTACGCGAAGACAACCTCGTCGACGCCCTGCTCCCGGCAGATGGCTTCCAATTCGGCCTCGTCACGGATCGCGATCCCCTGCGGGTAGCGCTCGCCGCACAGCGCGGGCGGGTAGAGGCGACCTTCGATGCCGGGAATCTGGGTGGCGGTGAACCCGACGACCTCGGCGCCCGGGTCGTCGCGGTAGACCACATTGAAGCAGTGGAAATCACGCCCCGCGGCCCCGAGGATCAGGATCCGGAACACGGATGTCGAATCGCGCATGGCTCCTCGCTGTCGTAGTTTCCCCGGGGAGTTTGCATGGGATGTGCCAAAGCCGTGACCCCGTATGCTGTTGACGTTCCCTCCAGGGGAAGCAGATTCTACTCCCTGTGGCGGGAGTCGGAGAGAGGGAACGCGTGACGGACGGGCGGCCCAGCTGGCACGCGATGGAAGCGGACGCCGTGCTCGAGCGGCTCGAGACCTCGGGCACCGGGCTCGCGGAAGCGGAGGCGTCGCGGCGGCTCGCCCTGTACGGACCCAACCGCCTCCACGAGGCCGAGCGCGCGAACCCTGGCCGCATCCTGCTGCATCAGTTCGCCGGTGCGCTCATGTACGTGCTGCTCGGCGCGATGCTCATTTCGCTGGCGATCCGCCACTGGGAAGACGCGATCGTGATCGCCGCGGTCCTCGTACTGAACGCGACGATCGGCTTCTTCCAGGAGTACCGGGCCGAGAACGCGATCGCCGCATTGATGGGCCTGGTCTCGCCCCGAGCGGCCGTGCTGCGCGACGGCGCGGTGCGCGACGTCGCCGGCCAGGACCTGGTACCCGGCGATGTGGTGCGCATCGCCGCAGGCGACATCATCCCCGCCGACCTGCGCGTGATCGAGGCCTGGGCACTGGAGATCGACGAGGCGCTGCTCACCGGCGAATCCGTGCCCGTGGCGAAGAGCACGCACCCCACCGACACGGACGCCCTGCTCCCACTCGCCGAGCGTTCCAGCGTGGTGTTCATGGGATCGGCGGTCGCGGCCGGCAGTGGCCTGGGTGCCGTCATCGCGACCGGCTCCCATACCGAGATCGGCTCGATCGCGTGCGAGATCCGCTCGGTCCAGCGCGCGCGTACGCCGCTCCAGGAGCGGATGGAACGCTTCGGTCGACGCATCAGCGCGGCGATCGTCATGCTGGCCGCCCTCGCGTTCGGCGTGGGGCTGGCCCGGGGCGAGGATGTCACCTCGATGTTCCTGACGGCCGTGGCGATCGCCGTCTCCGCGGTACCCGAAGGCCTGCCCGTGGTGATGACGATCGCGCTCGCTGTCAGCGTGCGGCGCATGGCGCGGCGCAACGCCATCGTGCGTCGCCTGCCCGCGGTCGAAACGCTGGGCAGCTGCACGATCGTCGTCACCGACAAGACGGGCACGCTCACCCGCAACCGGATGGACGTGCACGAGATCCGCACGGCCGATGATCGCTTCCGGCTGGGACCAGCCGGGCTGACACGCGACGGAGTGAGTGTCGTGCCCGAGCCCGACGCCGCGCTTCACGCAACGCTGGTCGGCGGCGCGTTATGCAACGAGAGCGACGTGCCGGACGACCCGGGCGACGCCACGTCCGGACGCGGCGATCCCACGGAACTGGCCCTGCTGGTGGCAGCCGAGCGCGCCGGCCTGCCGGCGACGGCTCTGCGCCGCGAGCAGCCGCGGGTCGACGTGCTGCCCTTCGACTCGCAGCGGCGGCTCGCGGCGTCGCTCCACCGGAAGGGCGGCGAGTGCCGGCTGTTCGTGAAAGGCGCGCCCGAGCGCGTGATCGGTCTGTGCACCCTCATGCGCACGCGCGACGGCGACGTACCCGTCGACGCGGACGCCCTCGCACGCGCGGCCGAGGATATGGCGGCTTCGGGCCTGCGCGTGCTCGCCGTCGCGACGCGGCCTGACCCCGCCGAGCGCGACGGGCCGCTCGAGGAACAACACCTCACCGATCTCGTCTTCCTGGGACTCGCGGGTCTGCTCGACCCGCCCCGACCCGAGGTGCCCGACGCGATCGCCGCCTGCGCAGGCGCCGGCATCCGCGTACTCGTCGTGACAGGCGACCACGCCAGCACGGCGGTTGCGATCGCACGGCAGGTGGGGCTGGAGACGCCGGACACACCGCTCGCCGGGGCGCACCTGGCCTCGCTGTCCGACGAGGAGCTCTCGCGCGCGTTGGAGACGGCGACGGTGCTGGCCCGCGCCGGGCCCGCGGACAAGCTGCGCGTGGTACGCCTGCTACGCAACGCCGGTCACGTGGTGGCGGTCACGGGCGACGGCGTGAACGACGCGCCCGCACTCAAGGCTGCGCACGTCGGCGCGGCCATGGGTGGGGCGACCGGCAGCGACGTGGCACGCGAGGCCAGCGAGATCGTACTGGCCGACGACAACTTCGCGACCGTCAGCGCCGCCGCCGAGGAGGGCCGCACCGCGTTCGCCAACCTGCGGAAGGCGACCTTCTTCCTGGTCTCCTCCGGGGTCGGCGAGCTGCTCGCCATCCTGGGCTCGCTCGCGTTCCGCATGCCGCTGCCGCTGCTGCCCGCGCAGATCCTGTGGCTGAACCTGGTGACCAACGGTATCGAAGATGTCGCGCTCGCCTTCGAGCCCGCGGAGCCCGGCACGTTTCGCCGACCGCCGCGTGACCCGCGCGAGGGCATGCTCTCGCGACAGCTCGTCGAGAGGCTCGTCCTGTCCGGACTGGTCATGGCCGCGGGCACGCTGGCCGTCTTCCTGACCGAGTGGGACGGCGACGCAGCACGCCTGGACTATGCGCGCGTCGCGGCGCTCACCACGATGGTCATGTTCCAGGTGGTCCACGTGGGCAACTGCCGCTCCGAGGAGCGCTCCGCGTTCAGCCAGAGCCCATTCAGCAACCGCTTCCTGCTCTTCGGCGTGTCGGGATCGGCGCTGCTCCACGTGCTTGCCCTGTACCTGCCGCCGACGCAGCGCCTGCTGGGCCTGGAGCCGCTAACGTCCGACACCTGGCTGCGCATCGGTGCCGTGTCGTTGTCGATCGTGGTTGTGGTCGAGCTGCACAAGCTAGTGCGCGCGTTGCTGCGCCGACGCACGACTACGGAGGTGCGCGTCTAGGACCCCGTTGGCGACTCCAGTTGTCAGGTCTACCTGAATTCCAGGTGGATGGAACTCCCGCAAGGTTCGTGCTCTGCGCTCGTAGTGGTCCCGAATGGTATTGGTGAGGATCCCCTCCAGAGCACCCTCATCGACCTTCATCGGATCTTCGATCCACGTTCGAACTCGAAACCTACGTAGCCACCCCTAATGAGGCGGGAGCGTGCACCCGCTTTCGCGTCACCCAGCTTCCAGATGCCGCGAGCGTCTCGGTACTCCGTGATGGCGTGCCATGGGAGGGCTGGACGCGGCTTGACCCGGATTCGATCGAGGAGCCTGGGCTGCCCGTGTTGCGCGTAACCGACTTCCGCAGTCGGTTGTGAGCAATCTCGGTCCGGCGAGTTTGCTGGCCACAATCGGGTCACAGACGATGGGAACTGGAACTCACGTAATCGTGAGCCACGCCGAGTCTGCCTGGCCTCTTACGGGGCTCCGTTCGTGTCCCCGCTTTTTGCTAGTTGAATCTGATCCATGACCCGCAACAGGGCCGCCGCGATTTCAGCGGGCACTTCCTCCTGCAGGAAATGACCGCCTTCCGTTTCCGTGACGGGCGCAGCGGGGAAATTCTGCTTCATCAAGGGGAGTGCTTTGGCCAGAATCGGGTCGTTCATTCCCCAGACAATTTCAGCTGGAATATCCAGACCCTGGACATAACGTTCAATCACTCTCATCGCCGCCGTACTGGAATGATCCGGCCCGTCGGTCACCATGCGCATCATCGCCAGCGGTGCTTTGGCATTACCGCTTTCCCGTACGGGTCTGCCGTAGAGTTCCGTCACATCGACCGGAAGTGAATCGGGGTCGCCCTGCATTTCAGGAAGCCGCTCGAAGATCGAAAGAAATACCTCCAGCATGAGTTCACCAACCAGCGGTGTCTTGACGATGGCATGAGCACGGGAAAGGTCCATCTCTTCTTTCGGAGCGTTGAATCCGGTGTTCAGCAACACAGCCCCCTTCAGCAGGTCAGGTGAACGCGCGAGGGCTCCCATACCAATCGGCCCACCCCAGTCCTGGCCCACATAGACCAGTTCGGTCAGCTTCAATTGCTCGAGAACACTGTTGATCCAGCGAATGTGATCGTCCAGCGTATGCTCGCTCGCTGGAATCTTGCTTGAAAACCCCAGGCCCACCAGGGTCGGCATGATCACCCGAACTCGATCGGTCGGTAGTTCTTCGGCCACTTTCCTGTAGAGGAATCCAGAAGTCGGATTGCCGTGCTGGAGAAACAAAGGGAAACCAGATCCCACTTCGAGTACGTGAACCTTGATCCCCGGCTCTACCTCGACGAAGTAGCTCTTGTACTCATCTGTGACGTACTTCGCTGCGTAATCCGGCAGGGGAAATGCTTCGAACTCACCGGCATCCAGGCGAAGGGTGCCTTCACCCTGCGGAACGACCTTTTCTCCATCGCGAAGGATGACGCCGGCGAAGAAAACGGCAGCGACGGCGATGACCACCAGCGAAATCGGGATTCCTGTCTTCAAGATCTTTGCCTCCTGGCCAAAATGGTCTCGAGGTCGATCGAGGTCTGCTCGTCGGCGCTCATCTTTCACTCCCTCCGCTCAGAATGGCATCGATCGCCTGCGCCCAGGCCCGCCGGGTCTGAAGCGGGCTGCGCCCGTAGGCGTGACGGAACTGCTCCCACGACTCGACAGAGGTGAGACTCGCGATGAGGGCCACCGCATCGTCCCGCCGCGCCGCGGTGAGCCTCCGCAGTTCGGGCGCAAAGTGCTCGCGCACCTCGTCCGCCATGACCCCGCGAACGAAGTCGACCATCTGAGCAGCGTCCGGATCCTGGAGCACGATGCTGCGCTGCAGCCGCGCCAGTAGATGGACCTTCTCCCAGAGCGCCACGCGGATGACGACGAAGCGCTCGATGCGTTCGCGCAGGGGACCCTTGCCGACGTCGGACACATGGAGGAGAGGGAAGCGCTCGAGCATACGGAGGGCCGCGTCCCGTCGCATCACATTGAGGTTCTCGAAGTAACGGAAGAGCGTGGCCATCGAGATACCGGCACGCTCGGCCACCTGCTCGGTGGTCGGCGGGAGGTTTCCCTCGAGCACGAGATCGATGAAGGCGTCGATCGCGCGTACGCGCCGCCGCGTCGACGCAGGCGTCCCCTGGAAGCCATCGCTCGTGCTCTCCGCCGTTTCGGACATGCTCCTGATCTCCGATCTGAGAGCTAGCCTCTCAATTCGAAAATGAGAGTCACACTCTCATTCAGAAGCGTCAAGCGGCGAAGCGAGGGACGTCTCTCAACCCGGGATTTCCCCCGAGACGCTCCCGGCCCGAGGTAGTGCTCGCCGCCCTGCAGACCCATCTCGACTGAGCCACCCCCGTCGTAGCGCGCTGACGGGAAGCAGTAATCCGGCATTCGCCCTCCCCGTTCGCGGCTTGAAGGCAACCTACTTCCGGAAGTACACGGCCATGCTGATGACCGGAACCAGCAACAAGATGCCGATCGATTCGGCGTAGGTACCGATGTCAGCCGATACGACGCTTCCTGTCATCACGCCTGCAAACAGGACGTGATACAGCAAACCGTAGAGGCCA
>JAAELL010000156.1 GCA_024226735.1 bacterium
CAGCTGTCACGGCGTCAGCCGTGGCGCCATGGACTCCTGACATTGTCACGGCGTCAGCCGTGGCGCCATGGACTCCTGACATTGTCACGGCGTCAGCCGTGGCGCCATGGACTCCTGACGTTCAGTCCGTGCTCGGTCCGCTGGCCTTCTTCTTGGCCCTGCGCTCGGCCGGCTTGTCGCCGCCGCCGAAGATCGCCGGGCTGACCGGAAAGCTCGTGCCCGCCGGCTTGCCGTTCTCGAAGAACTGCAGCTGCAGGCCTTCGCTCGCGATGCTGAGGCGGGCGATTCCCTTGCCCTTCTCGTTCATCATCGTGAGGCTCGGCGCGTCGGTGTTGTAAGCGTTCAACAGCATGCGGTCGCGACCGCTGCCGTCACGCAGGACGAAGCGCTCGCCCCAGACGGTCTTGCACACGGTCGGCGCGGCCATGCTCATCAGGCCGACGATTCCGAGCGCGGCCACCAGTCCTCCTCCGACCCTGCGCAGACGGCGGTTCTGCTTCTCGAGAGACTCGACGCGGGTCATGAGGTTGCTGTACTTGTCCGACATGCCTTTTCACTCCTCTGATGGGACTACGGACGGAAGGGAAGGCCCTTTGGGCACCGTACGCCTAGGACGCCGCCCTGGCCAGGTTTCTTCCTACGCTCCCCGAATGCGGCTATTGCCGGCCGCTTGCAGATCGGCGCGCCTTCTTGGGGAGACCCTGATTCAGGGAGATCCCTAACGCCTCGAGCTGCGCCTCCGCCTGGGGCGCCCAGCCGCGGTTGGCGACAGGGCTGGCTGGGCTGGGGTGCAGGATCGTCGCGATTGGCGGTCCGTCCGGACCTAAGGTCTTTGCCGCGCGCGTCTCCGCGAACTTGCCGACGCCGATCACGCGCTCGGGCTCGATCGCGGCGACGAGTGCCCGCAGAGCGTCATCACAATGCTCGAACAAAGGCTCGCGTTCGTGTGCGGGCAGCTTGTCCGGCGTGCGGTTGCGGCCCGTGTCCTCGAGGAAGACCAACGGGCAGTAGTTCCACACGAAGAAGCGCTCGAAGAAGGCCTCGGGTTCTCCGAAGCGCTCCCGCGCCCAACCCCACAGCCGCGCTCCGCTCACCTCGCTGCGGGTGCAGTCGAAACCCGCGATCGGGCGTTTGGGGTGTTCGTCGGGCGGGTGTCCCACCGGTGCCTCGATCCCCATCCAGTCGCGCACCGCGGCGACCTCGCCGAAGGGCACGCCGGTCTGCGCCATCCCGAAGGGACCGGGGTTCATGCCGAGGAAGAGTGCTTCGACGTTCTTCTTCGCGAAGCGCTCGATGTAGGCCTGGGCTGGACGCTTGGCGTAGACGAGCGGGTTGTAGACGTGGGTGACGGGTGCGGCGAAGGTCAGGGAGTCGATCGCCTTCACCAGTCGGCGTTGCACGCGCATCAGGTCCATGGGGGACGAGGATAGCGTCCTGCCGGCGAGACCCGCCGGCGAGATCAGTGGAACAGGATCGAGATCGCGTCGGTGAAGTTGCTCGAGCCCAGGTCTCTGTGCCAGAGCTGGAAGTTCCAAGTCTCGCCGGGAACGACCGCGTGCATCGGGGAGAGCGGCAGCGCGGTCAGGTCCACCTGCAGACTCCCGGTCGGCCCTTGGATGATCTCGCCCGCGCGGCTGTAGCGGCCGATCCCGCTGCAGCCCTGGAAGCCGCACGCGAGACAGAGTGGGCCCGCACTCCTCGGCGGCGTCACCATGCCCTGGTTGGAGCCGACGAGGAAGTGCGCGTTGCCCCCGGACGGGAAGGACTGGATGAGCGTGCCGTCTTGTTCGAAATGAAGGACGAGTGAGCCGATCGAACTCCAGATCGTGCCGTCCGGCGCGAGGTCGAGGGAATGGTTCGCTCCGGTGAAGCCGGTGTCGAAATGTCCGAGGAGCACGCCGTCCGTGGCGTAGTGGCGAACGCCTCCACTGCTGTTGACGACCCAGACGGTTCCGTCCGGTGCGACGGTCAAGTCGTCGGGACTGGACGAAGCGAAGCTCCCGAGGAGGCTTCCGTCGCGCGCGAAGTGCCAGATCCGGGGAGGCGAAACCGGCCCTTGCCAGCGCACGTCGAGATCTGCGTCTTCCTTCCGCGCGCGCACCCTGGAAATGCAACAACATCCCTCACGCTAGCCCAGAAGCACCGTCGCGCACGGATTGCGTTTCCCTGCAGCGTTTCTGCTAGTCTCGACGAGTAGAGACTCAAGCGCCAAAAAAGCGGGAGGTGCCCCATGTTGCCGGTCAGCGTTCTGCTCCGGAATCGCCCGGAGCCGTACCTTTTGGATGCCGAGCTGTCGGTCGCGGAAGCCGCGAGCTTCCTGCGCAAGTACAGGATCGGGGGCGCACCGGTTCTACGAGATGGGGAGCTCGTCGGCTTCGCTTCGGAGCGCGACATCGTCTACCGCGTCGTAGCCGAGCATCGCGATCTGGATGCGACGAAAGTCGCCGACGTCATGAGCACGCCCGTAGTGACCGCGACTCTCGACGACACGGTCGAGCAGTGCGAGCAGGAGATGCGGCGAGTCCACGTGCGCCACATGCCAGTCGTCGACGGCGGTGCTGTCGTGGCCTGTCTGTCGTTGCGCGATCTCATGAAGAGCGAGCTGCGTCAGGCGGAGAACGACGTGCGCAGCCTCACCGAGTACGTTCACGGCTCCGGCTGATAGCTCGGCGTTTCGCAGACGCTAGCTTCCGCAGTTCGCCAGCGGATGAGATAGACCTGCACTTTTCAGGAGTTCCGATTTCGAGCTTGCCGATCGCACCCGGCTGATTCCCGAATCCATGCCCCCCCAAGCCGTACAGGCAGCGTTCGTCTACCTGGCCGCCGTGAGTGTCGCGAGCGCGCTCTTCGCCGTGACGCGCAGGAACCCGGTGCACAGCATGCTGTGGGTCCTGGCGCTCTTCCTGCACGTTGCAGGCATCTTCCTGCTGCTGGGCGCGGAGTTTCTGGCGGCCGTGCAGGTTCTCGTGTACGCCGGCGCCATCCTGATCTTCTACCTCTTCGTGGTCATGCTCCTCGACCTACCCGATGAGGAGGCGCGGCCGCGATTCGGAAAGCACTGGCCCTTTGCCGCCGCGGTCGGGCTCTCGTTCGCCGCACTGGCATGGTTCGCGTGGGTCGCACCGACGAACGCACTCGGTGCTGGAGGAGCGACCGACTCGCAAGCGCCGGACGATGCTGCGCTGGGGAGTGTCGCGGCGATTGGCGCGGAGCTCTTCGGTCGGTTCGCGCTCCCCTTCGAGATCGCGTCGCTCGTGCTCTTGGCCGCCATCATCGGCGCCGTCGTCCTCGCGCGGAGAAGGGCGACGGCTCCATGATCGTACCCGTCGGTGCGGTACTGGGGTTGAGCGCGATCCTGTTCGGGATCGGTGTATTCGGCTTCCTCGCCCGGCGCAACATCATCCTGATGCTCGTATCGGTCGAGGTCATGCTCAACGCGGTGAACCTCAGCTTGGCGGGCTTCAGTCGCCATCTCGACGACCCACGCGGGCAGATCCTAGCGCTGTTCGTGATCGCAGTCGCGGCTGCGGAAGCGGGGATTGGCTTGGGACTCGTGATTGCCTTGAACCGGAACCGTCCGGGGGCCGGAGTTGCGGACCTGACCGAACTGAAATGGTGAGTCCAGACCAGATGACTGCCCCGCTCGTGGTGACGGCTTCGGTCGTTCCACCGTTGGCGGTCCTCGCTCCGGCTCTGGGTGCGCTCTTGATCGCGTTCACGGGGCAGCGTCGCGCGAACCTGCGCGAGCTCTGGTCCGTCGCCGCGGGCGTCCTGCTGTTCGCGCTCGTCGCGAGCATGATCCCGACCGTTCTGGCCGGGAACACGCCGGAGTCGGTGCTCTTTCGCGTTTTGCCTGGCGTCGAGCTCGCGTTTCGCGTGGACGCTTTCGGCCTGCTCTTCGCGACCGGCGCCGCGTTGCTCTGGATCCTGACGTCGTTCTATTCGGTCGGCTACATGCGCTCCCTCGAGGAGCACGCGCAGACGCGCTACTTCGCGTGTTTCGCGCTCGCGCTCTCCGCCACCGTCGGCGTCGCGTTCGCCGCCAACCTCTTTACGCTCTTCCTGTTCTACGAAGGGCTGACGTTCGTCACCTACCCGCTCGTGGGGCACATGGAGACGAAGGAGGCTCGGGCGGGTGCGCGCAAGTACATCATCTATCTGCTCGGTTCCGCCAAGGTGTTCCTGCTAGCCGCCATCGTTTTGACGTACCAGTTCGCGGGTACGCTCGACTTCGCGAGCGGCGGGATCCTGCCGGATGGACTGGCCGCGCAGAGCCCCACGCTGCTCTTGGTGATCTTCGCACTGTTCCTGTTCGGGTTCGCGAAGAACGCGGTCATGCCGCTACACAGCTGGCTCCCCGCCGCGATGGTTGCTCCGACGCCCGTGAGCGCTCTGCTGCACGCGGTGGCGGTGGTCAAGACCGGCGTGTTCTCGACGCTGCGCGTGTTCCTGTTCGTGTTCGGTGCGCAAGACATGCGCACGATCGGCGCCGACCAGCTCGCGTTGGTCGTCGCCTCGGTGACGATCCTCGTCGCGTCCCTGCTTGCGCTCGGTCAAGACAACCTGAAGGCACGGCTCGCGTTCTCGACCGTGAGCCAACTCTCCTACATCATCTTGGGTGCTGCGCTGTTGAATGCCAGTGGCGTGATGGGGGGCGTCGCGCACGTCACGAACCACGCCGTCTCCAAGATCACGCTCTTTCTCTGCGCGGGGTCGATCTACGTGTCGACACGCAAGACGGAGATCAGCCAGATGTCTGGCTTGGCGCGGCGCATGCCGTGGACGATGGGGGCCTTCGCGCTCGCTTCGCTCAGCATCGTCGGCATCCCTTTCACGAGCGGGTTCGTGTCCAAGTGGCACCTCGCGCTCGGTGCGGTCGAAGGCGGCAACTTCGTGGTGCTCGCCGTGTTGCTCGTCAGCTCGCTCTTGAGCGCGGCCTACCTCGGCCCGGTCATCTACAAGGCGTACTTCGAACGGGAGCCCGCCATGACGGGCCTGGAGGGCGGTGTCGACGACGCATGCATCGCGCCGAGGCGCGAGGTGCCGTGGATGGTGGCGCCGCTTGCCGTCAGTGCCGCCGCGAGCTTGATCCTGGGCCTGTACCCGGGTCCGGTCCTGGAGCTCGCGGGGAGGGCGTTGCCTTGAGCTTCCTCGAGAAGCACCTCGAAGATCCCGTCCGCTTGGGACGGATCAAGCGCGTCCTCTACGTAGCACTCGGCCTCGTGGTCGCGGCCGAGATCGGGCTGCCGCTCCTCTTCGGTGCGGGCCATCCTCACTTCGCGTTCGAGCGCTTCCCGGCCTGGGGCTCGCTCTACGGGTTGCTCTCGTGCGTGGCGATCATCCTCGTGTCGAAGCTGATCGGGAAGGTCTTCCTGATGCGTGGCGAGGACTACTTCGGCGACAAAGAACACCGCTATCCGGAGGACGGCGATGGGCATTGAGTGGGTGCATCCGGGCCTGCTGCTCATCGTGGGCGCATGGATCGTGCCGCTCCTGAAGGGGCATGCGAAGCGCGCGGCGATGATCGCCGTGCCGGCCGCCGCGCTGATCGACTGCCTGGCCATGACGCCAGGCAGTTACGGAACGGCGAGCTTCCTCGGACAGGAGGTCGTGTTCGGTGTCGTCGACCGGCTGAGCCTCGTCTTCGCGACCGTCTTCTCGATCATGGCCCTCTTGGGAATGATCTATGCGCTGCACGTCGACGACGACGCACAGCACGTCAGTGCGCTGACGTACGCGGGCGGTGCGCTCGGGGTCACGTTCGCCGGGGACCTGCTCTCGCTGTATCTGTTCTGGGAGCTGATGGCGGTCTCGTCCGTACTCCTGGTCTGGCTGCGTCGAGACGCCCGTGCGACGCGGGCCGGGTTCCGCTACCTCTTGGCGCACGTGTTCGGCGGGCTGCTGCTCCTCGCGGGGATCCTGATCCATTGGTCGAACACGGGCTCGTTCGCGTTCGGCGACCTCGGCGCGCACTCCGGCGGCCTGGCTTGGGGACTGATCCTCGCCGCGTTCCTGCTCAATGCCGCCGTGCCGCCGCTCGGGGCATGGCTTCCCGACGCCTACCCGGAGGCGACCGTCACGGGCGCGGTGTTCATGACGGCGTTCACGACCAAGTCCGCCGTGTACGTTCTGATCCGCGGCTTCGCGCAGACCGAGCTGCTCGTGTGGCTCGGTGCGGCGATGGCGATCTACGGCGTCGTTTACGCGGTGCTCGAGAACGACGCGCGCCGGCTCCTCGCGTACCACATCATCAGCCAGGTGGGGTACATGGTGTGCGCGGTGGGGATCGGCACCGAGCTCGCGCTGAACGGTGCCGCCGCGCACGCCTTCGCGCACATCCTCTACAAGGCGCTCCTGTTCATGGGCGCCGGTGCCGTCCTGCAGATGACCGGGCTGCGCAAGCTGAGCGAGATGGGCGGCCTCTACAAGACGATGCCGATCACGCTCGGGCTCTACATGATCGGCGCCTTCGCGATCTCGGCGGTGCCTCTGTTCAGCGGGTTCGTGAGCAAGTCGATGATCGTCTCGGCCGCCGGTGAATCCCACCGCGCGGCGGTGTTCTTGATGCTCACGCTCGCCTCGGCGGGGACCTTCCTCCACACGGGGCTCAAGCTGCCGTACTCGATGTTCTTCGGCGAGCGACGAGACGCGCCGACTGCCGAGGAGGGTGCAGCGCCGGGCGCCGAGCCGCCGCGCAACATGCTGGTCGCCATGTCGCTCGCGGCGCTTCTGTGCGTCGCGATCGGGATCTTCCCCGGTCTTCTCTACGCGCGTCTCCCGCACGCGGTCGAGTACGTGCCGTACACCCTGCAGCACGTCACGAGCACGCTCGGAATGCTGGCCTTCACGGCGTTGGGCTTCTTCCTGCTCCTCGGGCACCTGCATCCCACCAGGACGATCAGCCTCGACACGGACTGGTTCTATCGTCGCGGTGCGTTCGGGCTCATGAAGCTCGTCAGTGGACCGCTCGTCGGGCTCCAGCGACGCGTCGGAGAGGCGCACGAGATCGTCATCCGCCGACCGATCCTGGGTCTGGCGCACGTCGTGCGCAAGTTCGACTCCGGTGTCGTCGACTTCGCGCTCGTCGGCGTCGGCCGGTCGACGCGCGCGTTGAGCCGGCTACTGAAGAAGGTGGAGGACGGCCACACGCAACACTACGGCCTGCTCATGGCCGGCGGTCTCGCGACTCTTCTGGCCCTCGTGGTGTTGGCGCTATGAGCGACTATCCCGTTCTGTCCGTCGCGACGTTCCTACCACTGGTCGGCGCCCTCGCCGTTCTCGCGCTCGGGCGGGGCGAGCGGGCCCGCTGGATCGCGCTCTTGGCGACCCTGGCGACGCTGGCCGCCGCGGTTCCGATCTACTTGGGCCTCGACAAGACCTCGAGCGAGCTTCAGCTCGTCGAATCCCTCGAGTGGATCCCCGCTTGGAACATCGCCTACGGCATGGGCGTGGATGGCATCAGCCTGCCGTTCATCTTCCTGTCGGCGGTGCTGACCGTGCTGTGCGTCGGTGTCTCGTGGAACGCGGTGCAGACGCGGCAGCGCGAGTTCTACGCCGCGCTCCTCGTCGCCGAGACCGCCATGATCGGGCTCTTCGCCGCGACGAACCTGCTGCTCTTCTACGTCTTCTGGGAGTTGATGATCGTCCCGGTCTTCCTCCTCATCGGTGTCTTCGGAGGGCCGAATCGCGTCTTCGCCGCCGTCAAGTTCCTGCTTTTCACACTCGCCGGTAGCGTCTTGATGCTCGTGGGCATGATCGCGCTGCACAGCACGTGCGGCACGCTCGACTTCGAGCAGCTCGCCGACGCGCGAGAGCAGCTTGGTTCCGGGCAGCAGAGCTGGTTGTTCGCGGCCTTCTTGGCGGCATTCGCGGTCAAGGTGCCAATGTTCCCCGTGCACACATGGCTTCCGGATGCACATACCGAAGCGCCGACGGCGGGGAGCGTGATCCTGGCCGGAATCCTGCTCAAGATGGGCGCGTACGGCTTCCTGCGGGTCTCGCTCCCCATCCTTCCCGAGGGCGTTCAGACCTTCCTGCAGCCGATGCTGGTGCTGTCGGTGGTGGCGATCGTGTACGGCGCGTACGCGACTCTGGTCCAGACCGACATCAAGCGGCTCATCGCCTTCTCGAGCGTCAGCCACATGGGCTTCGTGACGCTCGGCATCTTCACGCTCGACGCACAGGGGATCGAGGGCGCGATCCTGCAGATGATCAACCACGGCGTCCTTTCCGCGGCGCTGTTCCTCTGCGTCGGGATGATCTACGAGCGCACCCATACACGCGAGATCTCCGACTACGGGGGCGTCGCGCGCGCTGCGCCAGTGTTCTCGACGTTGCTGGCGTTCTTCTGTCTCGCGGCTGCCGGGTTTCCAGGCCTGAATTCGTTCGTCGGCGAGTTGCTCATCGTCGGCAGCGCCTTCGCGACGCAGAGCTGGCTCGGCGCGATGGCGGTGTGGGGCATCGTCCTGGGCACGGTCTATCTCGTCTGGCTCTTCTACCGCGTCGTCATGGGGGAGCTGGCCCCCAATCTCGCCGGTATGAAGCTCGAGCTCAGCGCGCGCGAGGTCGCGACCCTCGCGCCCCTGGCCGTGCTCGCGATCTGGCTCGGGCTGCATCCCGAGCTCGTCCTCTCCTACCTCCACGCGCCGGTCGCCGAGCTCACGAACGGAGGGGTGACGCATTGAACAGCGCGACCCTCTCCGACCTGAGCGTCCTCGTCCCGGAGCTGATCCTGGTCGGCACCGTTCTGGTTCTGCTCCTCCTCGCGCGCCGGATTCAGACCGCGCCTGTTGCCGCGGTCATGTCGTTGATCGCCGCAGTCGCCGCGGGCGTGACGGCCGGCATGGCGGTGGTGTCGGGTCCGCAGATCGGGTTCGGCGGAATGGTCACGGTCGACGGCTACTCCCGGTTTTTCAAAGTGTTGATCGCCGCGACCCTGGCGCTCGCGGTCTTGCTCTCCGTGCGTCGCTCGAACGAGGAGCAGGCGCCGCGCGCCGAGTATCACGCGCTGCTCCTGCTCGCGTCGACGGGGATGATGCTCGCCGGCTCGGCGCTCGACCTGCTCGTGCTCTACCTGGCACTCGAGCTGATGACGCTCTGCGCCTACGTCCTGGTCGGGATCCACGTGGAGCGGCCCTGGGCGAACGAGGCTGCGATCAAGTATTTCCTCCTCGGCTCGTTCGCCTCTGCCCTCTTGCTGTACGGGATGAGCCTGACGTACGGAGTCACGGGCTCCACCGGCTTCGCGGACATTGCCGCGGCTCTCTTCGGGCGCGGACTCGAGACCGATCCGATCCTGCTCGTGGCGATCGGTCTGATCGCGTCGGGGCTCGCCTTCAAGATCGCCGCGGTGCCGTTCCACGCGTGGGCACCGGACGCGTACCAAGGTGCGAGCGCTCCGGTCGCGGCCTTCCTCGCCGCTGGCTCGAAGGCGGCGGGGCTCGCCGCACTTGGGCGAATCGGTGTCGTCGCCTTCGAATCCGAGGCACACGCCATGAGCGCAGTCCTCGCGGGGCTCGCCGTCCTTTCGATCTTGCTCGGCAGCATCGTCGCCCTCTCGCAGACGGATATGAAGCGGCTGCTCGCCTACTCGTCGATCGCGCACGCGGGCTACGCGCTCCTGGGCCTCACGGCCGGCACGCCCGACGGTGCGTCTGCGACGATGACGTACGCGTTCTTCTACGTGTTCATGACCCTCGGAGCGTTCGGCGTCGTGATCGCGCTGGGGGAACGCGGCGAGAGCTTGGACGGCTATCGTGGCCTCGCGGCGCAGCGACCCGGGATGGCGCTGGTCATGCTGCTCTTCCTGCTGGCACTGACGGGCATTCCGCCGACCGCCGGGTTCTCGGCGAAGTTCGTCGTGATCCTGAGCGCGGTGCGCGCGGGGTACGTGCCGCTGGCGGTTCTCGCGGTCGTGTGCAGCGTGGTGTCGGCGTTCATCTACATGCGCGTCGCGGTCCTGATGTACATGCGCGAGCCGCGCGAAGCCGTGCCGCCGGCCTTCCCCGTCGCCGTTTCCGCCGCGCTCGTGGTGGCCGCGCTGGTCACTGTGATCGGTGGAGTCCTCCCCGGAAGCCTCTCGTCCTGGGCGGTGTCGCCCTGACGTCGACCTTGAATCGCGTTGCTACAGAGCGTTCGAGAACGGCTCTGAGAAAGACCCTGAGAAAGACCCTGAGAAAGGTGGGTGACCCGTGAGCGAGTACGTTGGGATCGCCGTCATGTTCGTCCTTGCCGGTGGAGTCGCCGGCGCGATGGTCGTGCTGGGTTCGACGCTCGGGAAGAAGAACTCGACTGCGGTCAAGCTAGAGCCGTTCGAGTGCGGGAACGAGCCGCTCTCGCTTCCGATGGGCAGGCTGACGATCAAGTTCTACCTGACCGCGATCCTGTTCATCCTGTTCGACGTCGAGCTCGTCTTCCTCTACCCGTGGGCCGTCGTCTACCGCGATCTGGGGCTCTTGGGACTGACCGAGATGGCGGTCTTCCTCGGCGTTCTGATCGTCGGGTTCCTCTACGCGTGGGACAACGGCGCCCTCGACTGGCAGTGACATGTCGAACGACGACTCCTTCATGACGAGCCGACTCAACGAGGCTCTCGGTTGGGCGCGCAAGTACTCGATCTTCCAGTACCCGTTCGTCACGGCGTGCTGCGGCATGGAGTACATGGCGACCGCGTGCTCGCACTACGATGTGGACCGCTTCGGCGCGGGCTTCCCCCGGTTCTCACCGCGACAGGCCGACGTGCTGTTCGTCGTCGGCACGATCAGTCACAAGATGGCACCGGTCATGAAGCGCATCTGGGAGCAGATGGCCGAACCAAAGTGGGTCGTGGCGTTCGGGGTCTGCACTTGCACTGGAGGCTTCTACGACAACTACGCGACCGTGATGGGCATCGACACGATCCTGCCCGTGGATGTCTACATCCCGGGCTGTCCGCCGCGGCCGGAGATGGTCCTCGACGGCTTGATGAAACTGCAGGACAAGATCCAGCAAGAGCACACGACCGGTGAGCGCGCGGCTCCCGAACCGCGGCCGCCCATTCTCGAGCCCTGAATGTCCTCGAACGATGAACCCGCAAGACCTGATCGAATCGGTGACGAGCCGCTTTCCCGATGCGGTGAGCTCCTCGCATGTCTTTCGCGCAGACGCGACGGTCGTCGTCACGCCGGAGGGCCTGCTCGCTGTCGCCCGTTTCCTGAAAGAGGATCCGGAGCTCGCGCTGAACTTCCTCATGGATCTGTCCGCCGTGGATTACTCCGCCTTCGGGCAGGGGCACGCGCGCGGGCTCTTCGCTTCCTCGGGCGTCGCCGTTGCCCCCTCGTTTCTGATCCCCGACCTCGACCCCTGGCCGGGTCCGCCCGGGGAGCGTTTCGCCGTCGTCTACCACTTCTTCTCCGGGACGCAGCGCCACAGGTTGCGGCTCGTCGTGCCAGTCCCCGAGACCCGTGCCGCGGTCGAATCCTTGACGCCGCTCTGGCCCGCTGCCAACTGGCTCGAGCGCGAGGTCTGGGACATGTTCGGCATCCGCTTCGAGGGGCACCCCGACCTCAAACGCATCCTCATGTACGACGGGTTCGAGGGGCACCCGCTGCGCAAGGACTACCCCGTCGCCAAACGCCAGCCACTGATCGGGCCGCAGAACTGAGGGCAACGATGGAAGAGCATGCACCGCTGCAAGAGGCGACGCCGGAGAAGGTCGGGACCCACACGAGCTCCGCCCAGCTCGAGATGCGCGACATGCTGCTCAACATCGGACCGGCGCACCCGGCGATGCACGGGATCGTACGGATCGTGGCTCAGCTGGACGGCGAGCAGATCGAGAAGGCCGAAGTCGAGATCGGCTACCTCCACCGCGGCTTCGAGAAGATGTCCGAGCAGGTCGACTACAACGGTGTCATGCCGTACACCGACCGGCTCAACTACGTCTCGCCGCTCATCAACAACATGGGGTACTGCATGAGCGTCGAGAAGCTCATCGGGATCTCGGTTCCGGTGCGCTGCCACTACGTGCGCGTGATCCTGTCGGAGATCTCGAGGATCACCGACCACCTCACGTGCGTCGGCGCGACCGCCATGGAGCTGGGGGCCTTCACGGTATTCCTCTACATGATCAAGGCGCGCGAGTACCTGTGGGAGCTGGTGGAGAAGGTGACGGGCGCGCGCCTGACGGTGTCCTTTTGCCGAGTGGGCGGCGTCAAGGCCGACCTGCCCGAAGGCTTCGCCGGACTCTGCAAGGAGGCTTTCGCCGAGACGCGCAAGGTGCTCGTCGAGTCGGATGGTCTTCTGACGCGCAACCGCATCTTCGTCGATCGCATGAACGGGACGGGCGTGATCTCCGCCGCAGACGCAATCGGCTACGGGATCACCGGTCCTTTTCTACGTGGCAGCGGCGAGGCGTACGACGTGCGCAAGGACTGTCCGTACGCCGTCTACGACCGCATCGACTTCGACGTCCCCGTGGGGACGCGCGGCGACAACATGGATCGCTACCTCGTGCGCATGGAGGAGATGGAGCAGTCGATGCGCATCGTCGAGATCGCGCTCGCCGACATGCCGCCCGGGGCGCTCCAGTTGGACCCTGACACAGGGCGTGAGATCCCCGCGGCGGAGATGGTCGACCTCGCCAAGGTGGGGGACATCGGTGCGATCTCTGGTGGCTGTGCGGTCGCCGGTCCGACACTCGAGGGCTCGGGACGCGCGCAACGTCCCTCGATCGCGGCTGACGAGAAGCGCGTCTTCCTCCCGCCGAAGGAGGACGTCTACGGGAACATCGAGGGACTCATGTCGCAGTTCAAGCTCGTCATGCACGGCCACGGCGTTCGGCCGCCGGCGGGCGAAGTCTACTTTCCAGTCGAGGGAGCCAACGGCGAGCTCGGGTTCTACGTCGTGAGTGACGGGACCGGAAACCCGTATCGAGTCCGCTGCCGCCCGCCCTGCTTCGCGATCATGTCTGCCCTGCACGAGCTCCTCCAGGGAGAGTCGATGGCGGACATGACGCCTACCTTCGGCTCGGTCAACATGATCGGCGGGGAGCTGGACCGTTGATCAATCTCGTCCATCTGGAGCCGAGAGCACGCGAGATCATCGCTCTCTACGAGTATCCCAAGGCGGCGATGTTGCCGCTCCTGTGGCTGGTGCAGGAGAACGAGGGATACGTCTCGTGCAAGGCGGAAGCCTGGGTCGCACGCATGCTTGGCGTGGCGCTCGCGCGCGTGCGCGAGGTCGTCTCCTTCTACAACATGTTCCACACGCAGCCGGTCGGCCGGCGCGAGCTCCGCGTATGCACGAGTCTGCCGTGCGTCCTGCGTGGCTCGGGCGAGCTCATGCGCCGCATCCAACGGGAGCTGAAGATCGCACCCGGCGAAACGACGCCCGGTGGAGAGGTCACGCTGACCGAAGTCGAGTGCCTGTGTGCCTGCGAGATGGCGCCGATGGCGCAGCTCGACGAGCGCTTCGTCGGGCCCGTCCAATTGGACGCCGCCAGCGAGGGCGCAACGGTGGCGACATTGGTCCAGGACGCGCGGACCGCGCCCGGGAGGCTCGAGGCCACGCCCGACCCCGAGCCCTACATCTACACGGAGGGGCCGGTGTTGTCGTCGCGTTTGATGGACGCCGATGGCACTTGGCTCGAGGCCTACGGCGACTACGCGGGCGCGCGCAAGGCACTGACCTCCATGAAGCCGGGCGAAGTGATCACCGAGGTCTCGCGTGCCAACTTGCGCGGTCTCGGCGGCGCTGGCTTTCCCGCCGGTCGCAAATGGTCCTTCATCCCCAAGGCAGTGGACAAGCCGGTCTACCTCGTCGTGAATGCGGACGAGGGCGAGCCCGGGACCTTCAAGGATCGCTACATCATGGAGCGTGACCCGCACATGCTGCTCGAAGGCATGCTGATCGCGGCGTACGCGATCGGCAGTCACAAGGCGTACGTCTACATTCGCGGCGAGTACTTCCTCTCCGCCCAGCGCCTGCAGCGTGCGATCGACGAGGCGTGCGCGGCGGGCTGGCTCGGCAAGGACATCCAGGGAACCGGGTTCGACCTCGAGGTGGTCATCCACCGCGGCGCCGGCGCGTACATCTGTGGCGAGGAGACCGCGCTACTCACCTCGCTCGAGGGCGGCAAGGGCTTCCCGCGGCTCAAGCCGCCGTTCCCTGCAATCTCGGGGCTCTTCGCCTGCCCCACGATCGTCAACAACGTCGAGACGCTGTCCTGTGTCCCGTTCATCCTGAGGAACGGGGCCGAGCACTTCGCAGCGATCGGCACGGAGAGCCAGGGGGGCACACGCCTGTTCTGTGTGAGTGGGCACGTGAATCGGCCAGGGGTCTACGAGGTGCCCGTGAGCGTGACTTTGCACGAGCTCATCGGAGACTTCACCGGTGGCGTGCGCGAAGGGCGCGCGCTCAAAGCGGTGATTCCGGGCGGGATTTCGGCCAAGGTGCTGACCGCGGACGAGATTGACGTCGTGATGGACTTCGACTCGCTACGGGCGGCCGGCAGCATGGCGGGGTCCGGCGGCGTGATCGTGATGGACGAGATGACGTGCATGGTCGAGGCGCTCGAGTCCGCCGCGCGCTTCTTCGCCGACGAGTCCTGCGGGCAGTGTTCGCCGTGCCGCGAGGGCACCGGCTGGGTGCACCGGATCGTGCGCCGCATCACCGAAGGGCGCGGGAAGCCGCGCGACCTCGACGACTTGCTGGCCATCGCAGGCGACATGGAGGGCAAGACGATCTGCGTCTTCGCAGATGCGGCCGCCTGGCCGGTGCAGTCCTACATCACCAAATTCCGAACCGAGTTCGAGGACTTCGTTGCGGCCGGGCGCAGGACACCGAGCGCGGAGGTAGCGCAATGCCGGACGTGATCATCGACGGGCAAGAGGTCAGCGTCCCCAGAGGGACGACCGTCATCCAAGCCGCTGAGCAGCTCGGGATCTTCATCCCGCGCTACTGTTACCACCCTGGGCTCTCGACCGCGGGCAACTGCCGCATCTGTCTCGTCGAGGTCGAGAAGAACCCCAAGCTCCAGGTCGCCTGCAACCTGCCGGTCACCGACGGGATGGTCGTGCACACGCGCGGTGAGGCGGCCGAGGATGGGCGGCGCGCAGTGCTGGAGTTCCTCCTGGCCAACCACCCCCTCGACTGCCCGGTCTGCGATCAGTCCGGCGAGTGTGACCTGCAGAACTTCTACATGAAGTTCGGGCTCTACGACCCGCGCTTCCACGAGCACAAGGTCAAGAAGAAGAAGGCCGTGCAGCTCGGGCCACACGTGATGCTCGACCAGGAGCGCTGCATCCTCTGCTCGCGTTGCGTGCGCTTCACGGAGGAAATCACCGAGACCGGCGAGCTCGGCATCTTCAACCGCGGCGATCGCGCCGAGCTCGCGATCTACCCCGGTGGCGTGCTGGACAATCCGTACTCGACGAACGTCGTCGACATCTGTCCGGTCGGCGCGCTGACGGAGCGAGAATCGCGTTTCAAGGTGCGCGTCTGGTACCTGTCCAGCGCCCCGACGGTCTGCAACGGCTGTAGCCGCGGGTGCAACATGGACATGCACTTCGTGCTCGATCGGCCGCATCTGAACGATGGCAGGCGTGTCGTGCGCGTCAAGCCGCGACACAACCCGGATGTGAATCAGTGGTGGCTCTGCGACGCGGGGCGGTACGGGCTCGGTTGGATCGACGAAGGCCGGCTGGGCGAGGTGCGGGAGCGCGGCGCGACGTCGACGTGGGACGCTGCTCTCGCCGCGATCGCGCGCGCCATGCAGGAGTCGGATCGATCGCGCGTCGGCGTGATCGCATCGGCTCAGCTCACTTGCGAGGAGCTCTTCTTGATCCGAGAGATCTTCGACGGGGCGCGCGTCAGTGCTGCCGTGCCCGAAGAGCCGGGTGCGTGCGACGACTTCCTCGTCGAGTCCGACAAGAATCCGAACACGCAGGGCGCACGGTTGCTGGGAATGGCCGGACCAGTGATCGGCGATACCACCGGCGGCCTCGGGGGCTCCGCGGACGTGCCGGACGGACAGGCTATCGCGCAGGCTGCACGGTCAGGCGAGCTCGACGTCCTGTGGGTCTTCGGGCACGACTTGGTCGAGCTCTTCGGTGCGGAGAGCGCGCACGAGATCGCACAGAACGTCGGATTGCTCGTCTTCTCCGGAACGAACGAGAACGCGACGGTCGAGCTGGCGCAGTGGGTCGTGCCGACCGCGGCCTACTTGGAAAAGGACGGAACCTTCGTGAATTGCGAGGGGCGCGTGCAGCGCATCGGCCGCGTGTTTGCGCCGCCCGCGGGGGTGCGCGAGGATTGGAGCGTCCTGCTCGAGCTCGCTGAGCGGTCGGGTCGGCCCCGCGACAGCCACGAGCCGCGCACGATCTTCGCTGCCCTCGCCGCAGCCGAGGCGGCGTTTGCCGGGCTCACGTACGAGTCGATCGGCACGCTCGGCGCACCGGTTGCCGGCAGCGCTGCACGCGTGATGTCCAAAGCGGAGCCCACGCCATGATGGTCGACCTGATGATCAAGCTCGTGCTGGCGGGCATCGTCCTGTTCGCGGTGCTGAACCTCGCAGGCTTCCACACCTGGGTCGAGCGCAAGCAGTCGGCGCTCATCCAGGACCGGATCGGCGCCAATCGCGCTCCGATCCTCGGCTTTCGGGCGCTCGGGATGTTCCACGGCATGGCCGACGTCCTGAAGATGTTCACGAAGGAGGACATCGTTCCGAAGGGCGCGGACCGGACACTGCACATGCTCGCCCCGTTCCTCTCGGTCTTCTTTGCGCTCGTGACGTTCGCTGCGATCCCCTTCGGCGATCGCCTCGTCATCGGCGATCGTGTCATCGAGCTCCAGGTCGCGAAGATCGATGCGGCGCTCCTCTACATCTTCGCGATGCTGTCGCTGGGCGTGTACGGAGTGATCCTCGCGGGCTTCGCCTCGCGCAACAACTACGCGATTCTCGGTGGGCTACGCGCCACGGCGCAGATGATCTCGTACGAGATCGCCCTCGGCATCGCGATCATCGGCGTGATCATGGTCTACGGGACCATGGACCTGTCGGAGATCGTACGTTCCCAAGGGCAGCTGATCGGCGGCTGGCTCCCGCGCTGGGGAATCGTCGTGCAGCCCGTGGCGTTCGTGATCTTCGTGACCGCTGCCTTGGCCGAGACGAAGCGCCTCCCGTTCGACCTGCCGGAGGGCGAGTCGGAGATCATCGGATACTTCGTGGAGTACAGCGGGATGAAGTTCGGGATGTTCTTCCTCACCGATTTCCTCGAGACGATCGTCGTTGCGAGCCTCGTGACGACGCTGTTCTTCGGTGGGTGGCAGGTGCCGTATCTCACGCCGGACGGCTTTCACTTCCCGTGGGGTTGGGAGATCCCGGTCGCCAACTGGCTGTACGTGCTGTTCGGCGTCGCCAGCTTCTCGATCAAGGGGTTGATCTTCTGCTTCCTGTTCATGCAGCTGCGCTGGACCGTTCCGCGGTTCCGCTACGACCAGCTGATGAGCCTGGGCTGGAAGGGGCTCTTTCCGGTCGCGGTGCTCAACGTCATCGTGACAGCGATCGTCCTGGTCTTCTTCGGGGAGGCGAGCTGATGGCGGTCAAGGTCGTACGCCGACCCGAGTTGACGTTCTGGGAGAAGCTCTACCTTCCGCAGATCTTCTGCGGCATGAAGATCACCTCCAGACACTTCTTCAAGAACCTGTTTCTGCACATCGCGCACCTCTTCGGCCGGCTCCAGCACATTCCCGCCGCGGCCACGATTCAATACCCCGAAGAGCTCCGACCTCTGATGTCGAGGTACCGCAGCCGTCACCGTCTCACGCGGCGCGACGACGGCTCCCCGCGCTGCGTGGGCTGCATGCTGTGCGAGACCGTCTGTCCGGCGCGCTGCATCACCATCGTCCCCGATGAACACCCCGATCCCGACGTCGAGAAGTTTCCGGTGCGCTTCGACATCGACCTCGGCATGTGCGTGTACTGCGGCTACTGCGTGGAGGTCTGCCCCGAGGACGCCATCCGGATGGACACGGGCATCCTCGACCTCGCCGCCTACTCGCGCGAGGCGATGCAGCTCGATATCCACGAGCTCCTGGATCCGGAGCTACGCAAGCCGGTCGCTGCTTGCGACCTCGAGTTCCCGCACCAATGTTCCGTTCACGGCGGTGAGATGAAGGGCGGTTGGGAGGGCACCGCCGTCACGCCCTCGTCATAGGAAGGAGATCGCGATCGCGTCGGTGAAGTTGCTCGAGCCGAGGTCGCGGTGCCAGAGCTGGAAGTTCCACGTCTCACCGGGGACGACTGCGTGCAGTGGCGTCAGCGGAAGCGCCGTCAGGTCGATCGGCAGCATGCCGCTCGGGCCCTGGATGATCTCGCCCGGGCGGCTGTAGCGGCCGATCCCGCTGCAGCCCTGGAAACCGCACGCGAGGCACAGCACGCCGTCGCTCTCCGGCGGCGACGCGGTGCCTTGGTTCGACCCGACGAGGAAGTAGCCGAACTCGCCGGCCGGCAGGTCGTCGGCAATCAGCGTCAGGTCGTTGTTCGCGACGAGCGCGCTTCCGGTCGCGGAGATGCGGCTCGGCAAGCCGCTCGAGTTGGTGACGGCGGGGGAACAGTAACGCGTGCCGATGCCGCTCTTGCCGACCGTGAGGAAGGCCGATTGGTCTCCGTACACGAACGACCCGAGCACGTTGCCGGTCGTGTCGTAGTGGAACACCGTCGGGTGCCAGTTCGACGACACCCAGAGCGTGCCGTCCGGCGCGGTATCGAGGCCGAAGGTCTGCGCCGTGTAGGGCGTCGAGAAGTCGCTCAAGAGCGTGCCGTCCTGGCTGTAGTTGCGGATGCTGCCGTCGACACGCGACAGCCAGACGGTTCCGTCCGCAGCCACGACAAGGTTGCCGACGCGACTGCCGGCGGACCAGGACGAGATCAGGCTGCCGTCGCGAGCGAAGCGCCACACGAGGAGCTCACCGCAGACCCACAGCGTGTCGGCGTCGTCGACGAACGCTCCAAAGGGGTGATCGAAACCGGGCGCGGTGATCGTTCCCAGGTGCGTGCTGTCCTGAGCTACATCTCCATCTTGTCGCCTCCCTGATCGCCGACGACGAGCGTGCCGTCTGCGAAGAGCACGGGCTCGCCGGGCGGACCATTGATTTCTGTCATCGGGAAGCTGCCGATCTGCGTCCCGCTCGGGTCGAACACCAGCAGTTCGCGGTGGAAGGTCGCCGTGATCCAGTTGCCTTCCGGCGTGACCGTCGATCCGGCCCAATTGTCACCGGGGGGGCCGAAGATCTGCGTCACCACGCTCCCGTCCGAACGCAGGTGAGTGAGCTCTGGCGGTGACCAGCGGCTGATCAAGAGGTCGCCGTCTTGGAGCTGGGCGAGGGCGAACGGCTGGAGGACGAGAGCGAGAATGAGGTGCCGGTGCGGGAGTCTCATACCCGTATTCTGCCCCGGCCTGTCCGCACGTTGGGGCTAACGCTCTTTTGTGCTCAGGGCACCTGTTTGTCCCGATCGAGCCCCTCCAGGAAAGCCCGCAACGGCTGGTCGGAACCCCCGTACCGATCCCCGTGCGTCTTGCCGTTCTCGAGCTTGAGCACACCCCGCGGACAAACCGTAGCGCACACCCCGCACCCGACGCACGATGCGCGGATGATGTTCTCTTGCCTCTGCGCGTACGCACGCACGTCGATCCCCATTTCGCAGTACGTCGAGCAGTTGCCGCACGACATGCACTGGCCGCCGTTGGTCGTGATGCGGAAGCGCGAGAACAAGCGCTGCCAGAGGCCGAGGATCGCAGCCTGCGGGCAGCCGAAGCGGCACCACACGCGGTTGCCGAGCAGCGGGTAGAAGCCGACGCCGACGACGCCGGAGAAGATCGCGCCGATGTAGAGGCCGTACCACTGCTTGAGCCGGTGCGCGTCGCCGAGGAACCCGGTCAGGTGGTTGATCCAGAGCGCGAGCGTCACGATCAAGACGAGCGCGAGCACGGTGTGGATCACCCAGCGCTCGATCGTCCACGCGCGGCTCGATTTGTCGGAGAGCTGGCGCCAGGGATCGCCGAGCGTCTCGGCCAGGCCGCCGCAGCCGCACACCCACGAGCAGTACCAGCGCTTGCCGTAGAAGTAGGTGAGCACCGGCGTCGCGACGAGCGCCGCGACCAATGCCCAGAACATCAGGAACACGCCCAGCCCGCCGCTGTTCCAGAACTCGCCGACCTTGCTCGGCCACAGGTAGTCCTGCTTCAACGGCCAGACGCCGTTGAACTCCATGTACGGCTGCTGGAAGCGCACCAGCAGGTTCGGCAGGAAGAACGCGAAGCCGAGCTGGAAGAACGACACGGACAACGTGCGGATCCGGTGGTAGCGGTTGTGGCGGTACTTCATCCACATCCGTACCCCGAAAACGAGTATCGCGAGCGTGTACAGCACGCCATAAAGGAACCAGCGGTCCGCTTGCGTGCCGATGAGAGCCTGCTTGAGCGGATCGACCACCCGCACGAGCCCGACGTTCGGCTCCGGCGCCGGGCGTTCGCCGAGCGCGCGCGGGTACCAGTAGATCAACACGTACAGCCCGGTCATCAGGATGCCCGCGATCCAGCCCGCGCCGCCGCGTGCGAGCACGCTCTTGAACCAGATGCCGTCGTGCTTGATGCCGGGTGTCGTGTCCTTGTGCTCGACCCAGAACGACAGCGCGGCGCCGACGGTGATCAGGCCGAACGACGAGAGCAGACCCGGCCAGGTGCCGGCCAGCGGTCCGCCGAAGATCTGCACGACGAGCGACAACAAACCGAGTCCGACGAGGCCGAGCGCGCCCTTGTGCGCGGGGGCGAGGGTGGGCGCTTCGGCCGCCGGCTGCGGTGCGCCGAAGCCGATTTCTTCTTCGTCGAAGTCGTAGTCGACCGGGATGCCCGTCGGGATGTCGATCGTCATACGGGCTGCTCCAACTGGTCGCGCAGAGCGCTTGCGATCTCGGGCTCGAGCTGCGCGGAGAACTCGGGGTCGAAGCGCGCCTCGGCGAGTCGGTCGATCACCTCACGGAGCGCCAGCCTCTGGGCGATCCACGGTTCGAAGACCTCGTGCCGCATGCGCAAGCCCATCGAATCCATCGCGACGAGCCGGCGCTCGTCGTCGTGCACGAGCCGCAGGCAGTGCATGCCGCTCGCGTGCTCCCAGTACACGCTGTTCTCCGCCGCTGCCGACGGAAAGACCATGCCGTAGGTGTGGTACTCGAGGTCGAGGAATTTCGCGGAGTTGTACCAGATGCCCGGGTCGTACTCGACGCCACCGCCGGCGAGGTTCTCGGCGGCGACGCGGCCTTGCATCTTGCCCGTGTACCAGACTTGCTGGATCAGGTTGCGCTCCTCGCCGGGCTTGACGATCTCGGCGCAGTCGCCCGCGGCGAACACGTTCGGCACCTGTGCTTGCAGGCGCCAGTCGACGAGCACGCCGCGTCCACAGGGAATGCCGGACGCCTCGGCGAGCGCCGTGTTCGGGCTGACGCCCGCGGTCAAGCCGACGAGCTGGCAGTCGAGCGCTCGACCGTCCTTGGTGACGACGCCGCCGACGCGTCCCGTGCCGTCGTCCTGGATCTCCCTCAGCTCCGTCTCGAGCAGGAGATCGATCCCGGCGCCGCGGATCAGCCGGTTGATGATCGCCGACTCTTGCGCGGGCAGGATGTTGTTCCAGTACGAGCTCTCGCGCACGAGGAACGTGACGTGCACGCCGGCGCTGTGCAGCATCTCCGCGAGCTCGATGCCGATCAGTCCGCCGCCGACGATCATCGCGTTCTTCGTGCGCTCGACGTTGGCGTACAGCTGCTCGAGGTCCATCAGGTCGTACAGACCCTGCACGCCCTCGAGGTCCTGTCCCGGCCAGCCGAACTTGTTCGACTTGGAGCCGGTCGCGATCAGGAGCTTGTCGAAGCCGAAGGAACCGCTTCGGTGGAGGTTCAGCTGCTTCCCGGTCACGTCGATGCCCGTCACCCAGTCGCGTACGAGCTCGATGCGCTGGTCGTCCCAGACGTCGTCGTCGAACGGCTTGGTGTCCTGGTAGCGCATGTGCCCCATGAACACGTACATCAGCGCCGGGCGCGAGTAGGGGAACTTCGACTCGCCGGAGATCATCGAGATCTCCCAGTCGGGCTGAAGCTCCCGCAACCGCAGCGCCGCGGTCATCCCCGTGATTCCGTTTCCGATGATCGCGACGTGCACCCGAACCTCCATGCGAGCAAGTTGCGGCGCTGTACGGCGGTCGCCGGTGGCAGTGACCGGCGAATCGCGGAAGAACGGGCCCCCTTGTAGGGAGTGGGGGAGGCAAGCGCTAGTGGTGTGAGTCACTCTTGTGCGGCATTTTGGTCGGTGCGTACGCGTTCGCTGCAAGGCGCAGCGACGACGCGACTTCGCTGCAAGTCTCGGAG